>NZ_LMPY01000045.1:0-517468 GCF_001424445.1 Methylobacterium sp. Leaf361
GGAACCGAGCACTTCAGCGCCGCTCGCTCGCCCAGCCATCGTCACGCGACCGACGATGCACTAACTTCGAACCTGGGCCACCGCATGGGGGCAGGCCAATGCAACCAGCCCCGTGTCCGGTTTGACAGGGGCAACTCCAGCGACACTTTCCAGTGGGGCGGTTAAATGGGCGTTGAGCTTTCGATAGTGATCTGCAGCCGAAATCGCGCCCAAAATCTCGGCGAGACGCTTTCCTCGCTCGCGCGAATAGAAACTAAGCGAAGCTGGGAAGTTCTGGTCGTTGATAACGCGTCGACGGATGGCACCGCGGATGTTCTGGAGGCTTTCGATGACTTAGGCGGTCGCCTCCGAACGATGCAAGTTCTCGAGATTGGGCTAGGAAATGCCCGGGATATTGCATGGCGCAATACATCCGGCGCAGTTGTCGCCTTCACCGACGATGACTGCTACCCTGAACGTGACTATGTTGACAAGATTCTTAAAGTATTTGATCAAGACCCAGGCTTGGCGTGCGTTGGTGGTCGAATATTACTGCACGATCCCAACGATTATCCAATTACCATAGATGAGCGTGAAGTGCGCGTCGACATCGCTCCATTCCAATTTATACCGGCCGGCACGTTGCAGGGCGCAAACATTGCGCTGCGTCGAAAAGCGCTAGAACAGATTGGTGGCTTTGATCGCGACTTAGGAGCGGGGACTCCATTTCCTTGCGAGGATGTAGATGTCGTAGCGGCGGTTGCATGGGCCGGTTTACGCTCAGCATTTGATCCCCGACCAGTAGTCCGGCATCATCACCGACGCAAAGCGCCGGACGTTCCGATTTTAATGAAGAGTTATGACTATGGACGCGGGGCTTACTACGCGAAATATCTGCTAAAACGGGAGTGCCGAGCTGCTTACCTGAGTGGTTGGAAAAAGAGCCGCTTATTATACGTTCATGGTGATAGCCTACGCAGCTTTCTGCGCGAGCTAGCGTCTGCAAGACGTTACTTAGTGCACCGAGGTGCATATAGTCTCTTATTCATGCTGACCTTGGTCGCTTTGGTTCGTTTGTTGCATCTAACAATTCTTATTGTGTTGCACCGGCTCAAGCGATTAACTCGGTGAGTCAGTAAAGCGTGCACTGAGCAGCATAAGCGCGTCAGTATATAGTAGGATAACTAAGGGGTTTATGTAACATTCCCGCACTTAAATAGAAGATAAAATTGAGGTTTAATAAAAATTCTCCCTCATCAGCCCCTACCGGGTGGCTTTCCGTTGGATTTGGTGGAAAATTAGAGCGTTTTCGGTTCGGTCTGAGTCGACCTGATGGGGTTCACGCGTAATTACCCAGCCCTGTGATGACGGGGTTCAGGCGTCGACAGTTTTGAGGATGGTACCGAAGGAGCTGCTGACTGTGAGGCGGGCAGTGTCGACGACGGTGCGGATGGCGGCCTCGCCCTCGGCCGCCCACATGGCGCGGTAGCCGTTGGTCACCTTCGAGGCGTGCGCGTGCTGCGGCGCCGGCCTGCACGCCACTCTTCCGGCAGAGGTCGTCAGCGTCGCCGAGCAGATCGAGCTGCCCGCGGTGGCGCCGATCGTGACGCAGCACCAGCGTCTCGCGGTCCGTTGCCCGCGCTGTGGGGAGCGGGTGGTCGCACCGGTGCCGGAGCCTGTCCTACGAGCGGCTGCAGGCAGTGCTGTGTGACCTGTTCGGCCTCACCCTCAGCCAGGGCGGGCTGATGAACCTGCTCCGCCGCGCGCAGGGCTGCTTCCGTGCCGGTCGTGACGCGGCCATCGCGATGCTGCGCAAGGCTGAGGTCGTCGCCTCGAGACCGGCGTGCGCATCGAGGGCTCGAACGCTTACCACTGGCTGTTCCACTCAGCCGCGGCCGTGGTGCACACGGCTTCGCCGACGCGCGGTGCTGTCGTGGTGCGCGAGATGATGGACGGGCACCGGCCCGSGGTGTGGATCTCGGACCGCTACACCGCCCAACAGGGCCACGCGGATGAGCACCAGACCTGCCTGGCGCATCTGGCCCGCGATGTCGCCTACGTCGTCGAGGTCAGCGACGATCCCGTCCCCTGGCGCCTGCAACTCTGGCTACAGAGCGTCTTCGCCCTGGCCGAGCGCGTCACCCACTTGGCTGCCTCGACGCTCTCGGCCAAGCGCCGGAGCCTGGATCGGCAACTCGGCGCCATCCTCGCCACGTCGAGCCGCTGTGACCTGACCCGCGAGCTCCAGGCCAAGATCAGCCGCGCGCGCGATCAGTTCCTGGTGTTCCTCGCCTATCCTGGAAAGGTCGAGCCGACCAATAACGGCTCCGAGCGGCTGCTGCGTCCGGCCGTCGTGCAGCGGAAGGTGACCAACGGCTACCCGTCGTCGACACCGCCCGCATCACAGGCAGCAGCCCCTTCAGCACCGTCCTCAAAACCATCGGCGCCTGAACCCCGCCATCACAGGCCTGGGTAATCACGCCAGACGCCTGTGGACAAGAGCAGCGCATCGCCGGTGCAGGCGCTCCGATGGTCTGGCAGAGAACGGTCTCGCGACCTCGGCTTGAAAAATAAATGTCCGCATAAATAAATATCATGTCTCCGAAGTATATATTCAGAATACCATTGTTGGACGAAGCGTGCTTTCAGAGCTAACGGTGCGGACGATTGAGATTGGCGGGTGTTGGAGCCTAGAAACTCATCCGTGTGTTCGCCGCACACGAAGCGACGTGGAGGGTAGATCATGGGATGGTTCAGGTGTGTAGGGCGGGTCGAGTTGGCCCTGGTCGCGTCGGTCGCGGGCGCGTTGGGGGCTCAGGCAGCCGGGGCGCCGAAGAGCGAGCCGCTGATGACCGTCGTTCCGGCGCCGTCCGGTCCCGCCGGCCTCGCATCGGCCGATCCGCCCGCCTTGCGGTACGGTGTCCTCTATGCCGATGACAAGGGCCACAGCCATGTCCAGTATTGCGACCTGAAGAACTTCATCTTCAAGAGCTACGCGCCTCCGGCAGCGCCGCAATATGTCGGCTTTCCGCCGGGTGAGGTGACGTCGATCAAGTACGCGGTCCTGCCGGTCGGCTATGTCGGCACATGGCACACGGCGCCGGGTCCCCAATGGGTGATCACCCTGTCGGGCCGCTGGTCCGTGGAGGCTACGGACGGGTCGGTGCTGGAGCAGGGCCCCGGCGAGGTGGAATTCAACGCCGATATGGGATCGACACCGCAGGGGCCTGAGAGCCATGTCGGACACCTGACCCGGCAGGTCGGCGACGTGCCGAACGTGCAGCTCATCGTCTCGCTGAAGCCGCAGGTCGGAAAGGCCCGCTCCACCGATCCGTGCCAGCCGTCCCAACCGTGAGGTCCGGGCGCGGGCTGGCATCCTCTGTTCCGCCGGCCCGCGCGGGTCAGCCGCCGCTCACCGGATAGCTGCGGCCCTTCCAGGTCGCCGCGCCGGCCCGTTCGCGGCGCAGGAGCACGTTCCACTGGATCGCCAGGGCCACCGCGACCGCCGCGGGGTGGAGCGGGATCGTCGCCCACGGGGCCCGGACCGCGACGGTGACGGCCGTTCGGGTCGCCAGGGACAGGCCGAGGGCCAGGGCGGCCGGGGTCAGGGCGGAGGCCGGCAGCAGCCCGAGCAGCCCGGCCAGGACGAGGAGCGGCGGCAGGATCTGACCGCAGCCGAGGAGCAAGGTCCAGATCGGAAGGGCGCGGGGCGTGGCCATGCCCTCGTGGGCGTTCTTGGAGAAGCCGGCCCAGGCTTGGGCGAAGCCGTCGTACATCCGGCAGGTGGCCAGCGCGGCGGCGGCCACGAGATCCGTCCGGTAGCCCGCGGCCCGGAACAAGCGGGGCAGGCGGACTCCGTCGTGCAGGGAGGTGCGGATCGCGCCGTGGCCACCGGTGGCCGCGTAGGCCCCCCGATCCATCAGGATCAGTTGACCGCAGGCCGCGCCGAGCGACGGGTCGGACAGGCGGCGCATCAGCGGCACGGGCAGGAAGCCGAGGAGCAGGAAGTCGATCATCGGCACCGTCAGCATCTCACCCACCGTGTCGGTCCGCTGCCGGGGCACGCCGCTGACGAGGGCCGCGCCGGTGCGGCGAGCCTGCGCCGCGAGGGCGGCGGCTGCCCCGGCCTCGAGGCGCACATCGGCGTCGATGAACAGCAGGTGGTCGCCGCGGGCGAGCCCGGCCATGTGGCTGCAGGCGTGGTTCTTGCCCGTCCATCCGTCGGGCAGGGCCGGCACCGGGACGAGACGCAGGCGCGGGTCGCCGACGGCGCGCACGATCTCGGCGGTCGCGTCGGTGGAATGGTCGTCGCCGACGATCACCTCCACTGGGACCGCGGCGCTGGCGAGCGCCGCCCGCACGGTGGCGTCGATGTTGCCGGCCTCGTTGCGCGCCGGGATCAGGATCGAGACGAGACCGGCCCCGATCTCCACCGCGGGCCGGCGCAGGACCGCGAGATTCACCGCCGCCAGGATGGCCGGCAGGAGGGCGGTGGCGAGGCAGAGGTACGCCAGGGCCGTGAGGATCGAGTCGGTCATCGTCTGCGCCGGCAGGGGGGGGCGCCACGATAGGGGATCGGGCGGGATCTGGCGCGCGCGGGCGGTCTCATCCGGCGCGATCCTGGCCGCCCGCGGCGCGGTGCGCCGGATCGAACCGGCGGCCGGAGAGCCGGGCCGACAGGCGTCGCCACAGGTCGTAGAGGCCGCCGACGCCCTTCCGGCCGGAAAGCAGGGTGCGGAAGCGTCCAGGCTCCCGGCTGATCACGTCGGCGCTCAGGCGGTCGAGGGTTCGGGTCAGTTCGGATTCCAGGCGCGCGAGGCGCTGATCGCGCGGGAGCGCGGCGAGTTCGGATCCGGCGATCCCCGGCCCGAAGGCCGCGAAGGCTCCCGCGCCGCGCTCGTCCCAGTAGGTGTACTCGACGGCGAGCGGGACGAAGAGCGCGTCGGGGGCGATCTCGGCGAGCCGCGCGACGCCGGGACGGAGGGCCAGCGGCCGCGCGCGGGCATCGGCGAAGCGGCCCTGCGCGGTGATCCAGAGCATGCCGTCGGGGGCTCCGAGGATCGACCGTGCGGCTGCCAGGAACTGTGCCGCCCCGCGCGGGCTGTCGAGGTCGACGCCGAAGGCGCCGATCCGCTCGAAGATGCGGTAGCGCGCCAGCATCGCGGCGTCGAACGGCGCGCGGCTCGCCCGCTCCGGATAGAGCCGGCCGCCCAGCACGATGATCAGCGCGGCGTCCCACCAGGCCGGATGGTTGCAGTAGACCACGATCGCGCCGGGATGGTTCGCGTCAGGCGGCGTGCTCCAGAGGGGCAGCCGCAGGGCGTCGAGGTGGCGGTGCAGGTATCGCTCGAACCACGCCACCATGAAGGCGCGGATCCGGGGCGAGACCGGGGGCAGGGGGGCGCCGTGCGCGCCTCTCGCGCCCCCCGCACCGGGGGGCGGAGATGGCGGCGTCGCGGTCACGCCGAGGCGCGCAGGGCGCCGCGCGCGTCCTGGTCATGCGCGTCGGCGGCGATCCAGCCCGACATCATCACCATCGGCATGCCGGGCCCCGGATGGGCGGCGCCGCCCGCGAGGTAGAGGCCGCGCACCTGCCGCGACCGGTTGCCGGGCTTGAACGCCCCCATCACGCGCCCGTGGGAGGCGAGGCCGTAGATCGCGCCGTTCAGGACCTTGTAGCGCTCGTGGATGTCCTGCGGCGTGAGGTGGCGCTCGACGACGATACGCTCTTCGAGGTCCGGCATGCCGGCGGTGCGCTTGAGCTTGTCGAGGATCGTGCGGCGGTAGTTCTGGAACAGCGGCCCGTCCGGGCGCCAGTCGTGGTGCGGCCGCAGATACGGCGTGTGCACGAGGACGTAGAGCGCCTCGCCGCCCTCGGGCGCCACGCTCGGATCGGTGGAGGAGGGAGCTGCCAGATAGGCGGTGGGGTCCGGGGCCGGCTCGCCCTTGTTGTAGATGTAGTCGAACTCCTCCTCCGGGTCGCGGGAGAAGACGAAGTCGTGGTGATTGAGGTGCTCGTAGCGCTTGTTCAGGCCGAGATAAAGCACCACGCCCGAGCAGGCCGGTTCGGGGTTCTTCTTGGCGTAGGCCTTGGCGGCCTCGCCGCCCACGAGCTCGCGGTAGGTGCGGACCGAGTCCATGTTGGAGATCACCGCGTCGTAGGGCGTGACCCCCGCGGCCGTCCGCACGCCCCGGACCGCGCCGTTGGCGGTCTCGATCCCGGTCACCTCGGTGTCGGTCTTGCACGTGGCGCCGAGTTCCTGGGCGAGCTTCGCCAGCCCCTCGGCAACGGCGCGGGTGCCGCCCATCGGGTACCAGACGCCGTCGGCCGTCTGCATGTGGGCGATGGCGCAGAGCACCGCCGGCGCGCCGTAGGGCGAGGAGCCGACATACTGCACGAAGTGGTCGAGCATCTGCGCGAGCCGCGCGTCCTTGACCTTGCCGCGGATCGTCGAGGCCACCGAGGCGTGCATGCGCAGCGACAGTACGTCGCGCAGCGTGCCCGGGTTCATGTTGGCGCGGATGTTGATCGTGTCGAACAGGTCCTCGACCGGCTTCCAGAAGAAGAATTTCTCGGACACGCCGTGAAGATGCTCGGAGATGGTGATGAACTTCTTGTAGCCCTCGCCGGTGCCGGGGGCGAAGCGCTCCATGTCGCCGGCCATCCGCTCGACGTCCTGCATCAGGTCGATATGCGTGCCGTCGTCGAAGAAGCAGCGCCACTGCGGGTCCAGGCGGCGCAGGTCCATGTAGTCGTGGACCGAGCGGCCGGACTCCGCGAAGATCCGCTCCAGCACCCGGGGCACGGTCAGGATCGTCGGCCCCATGTCGAAGCGGAAGCCGCCCTCGTGGAGCACCGCCGCCTTTCCGCCGAGCCAGCCGTTCTTGTCGTAGACCGTCACGCGGTGGCCCCGCGCGGCCGCTACGCACGCGGCGGCGAGTCCGCCGAGCCCGCTGCCGATGACGGCGACCGTGGAATCCTGGCTCATCCTGCTGGCTGGCTCCCCGGGCCGAGGAAGGCGTGGCCCGCAGAGCGAAGCTAGACCTGGGGCCGGGCGGGTCAACGCGCCACCCGGTCGCGGTCGCCTAGTGGCGGCGCTCGCCTGTGGACAGGCGCGCCAGGAAGTTTCCGATCTCCCGCCGGCGGAGCCCGGCCTCCAGCACCTCGGGCCCGACGCCGTGACGCCAGGCCAGGCGGCGCGCGGTCTCCGGGTCGTGGCCCTGGAGCGCCGCGACTTCGTCGGCATAAGCGGCTACGGCCCGCGAGTTCTCGGCGAGTCCCGCCTCGACGATGGCGGTGTCGCAGAGGCGCAGCATCGCGGCCAGCTCGTCGAGGTCGAGCTCGGGATGATACTGCGTCCCCCAGAACCAGCCGCGATCCCGGCGGATCTCGAGGGCCTGGATGCCGAGAACGCGGTTGCCGGCGAGCACGCGGGCGCCCGGGGGCGGCTCTAGGACGGCGTCGGAGTGGATCGCCGGGGCGTCCCAGGTCGCCGGCCGTCCGGCGAGCAGAGGGTGAGTTCGGCCCTCCTCGGTCGGGGTGATCGCCCGGGCGAAGCCGTATTCCGGCCCGCGGGGGTTCTCGGCGGCGCGCCCGCCCGCCACCGTGGCGGCGACCTGTACGCCCCAGCACGAGCCGAAGACCGCGCGCCCGGCCTCGAAGGCCACGCGCATCAGGTCGAGCTGCCGGTTCACGGCCGGCGTGCCCTCCGAGACCTTGAGGGTCGAGCCGGTGAAGATCAGGCCATCGAACTCCGCGAGACCCGCCGGCAGGGCCGCGTCGGCGTCGGCGGCGTTGACGTGCCGGCAGACGGAGCCCGGCGCGAGGTCCCGCACCACCGCCGCGTAGGACTCGGCCGAGGTTCGTCCGGTGGCCGCGACGTGGCGGTCGCGGGCGGCGCGATCGTTGCCGTCGGCGATGAGCAGGCGGAGCATGCGGGATACCGGGGAGCGCGGCCGTAGCGGAGGCGCCTCTATGTCGGTGCGCACCGCGTCGCAGGAACGGCGCGGATCGTCGCGGGAGGCGGGCGCTGAAATCGGGCCCGACTCCTCCAAACGGGTGATGCGCCCCGCGAGGCCGGGTTTACCCCTGCCGTCTCGGACTCCGAGGAACGATCAGCGCGGAGGACAGGATGCCAGATCTCGCCGAGGTGGAGCTCTACTGCGCGGAAGCCCGGGATATCCTCGCTCACGCGGAGAACATCGTTGCCGACCTGGACCGGAGAGGTGCCTGCGAGGGGCACTCCCTGATGGCGAACCAGGGCCTCGCGGCGCTGCGGAACCTCGACCGCATCATCGAGCGGCACCGCAGGCGGCTGGCGTTCCTGGCCCTGCCCAACGCGGTCGGCCCGTCCCCACCTCCGTCCCCTCCGCGGAAGCGGAACTGGCTGCTCTTCCTCCGGCGGCGCGGCGGGTACGCGGGCCATGGCATCGAGGCGCATTCCTAAGGCTTCCCCGGAGGATCGGGCGAGCCACGCGAGGCGTGCAGATCCCCGGCTGCCGGCGACGCGGCGGTGCGACGGCCTGTCGAGGACCCTGCTGGTCGGGATCGTGCTGCTCGTCCTGGGGTTGGCCATCCCGGCCACCGCCCGGCGAGCACCCCCGCCGTTGCACCAGGCGGCCGAGATCGAGGCCCTGGTCAACAGGGCGGCCGACATGCTGGAGGCCGAGGGCGCGCGGGCGTTCGACGCGTTCCGGCGCAAGGGGAGCACCTGGCGATACGGGGACGTCTACCTGTTCGTCGTCGACCTGCGGGGGATCGTCCTCTTCAACGCCGCCCATCCGAACCGCGAGGGCCACGACCTGCTCCACGAGCGCGACGCCGACGGGAAGCAGTTCCACCACGATCTCATCGACGCCGTCACGCGGTTCGGGTCCGGATGGGTCGACTACATGTTCCCGAAGCCCGGCCAGTCGGCGCCGAGCGTGAAATGGAGCTACGTTTGCGCGACGCGCGTGGCCGGCGTGGAGGCGCTGGTCGGTGCCGGCGTCTACGTGGAGTAGCGCCGTCCGGATCGGCACGCCGGGACCTAGGCCGTCCGCCGCGCCGCCAACGCGAGGGCGAACGCGAGACCGGCCAGGGTCAGCGCCGCCAGGACGCCCAGGGCCGGGGCCGCGGCGGAGAAGCCCTCGCCCAGGGCGCTCTGGTAGGCCTCGATCGCCCAGGCGTTCGGGGTGAGCCATCCGGCCTGCTGCAGCCAGGGCGGCATCAGGAACCGCGGGACCATCGAGCCTCCGACCGCCGAGAGCAGCAGCACCCCGAAGGTCGAGGCGAGATGCGCCTGCTGGCGCGAGGCCGCGAGCGCGCAGGCCGCGAGCGCCAGACCGGCCGCCATCGCGGAGACCAGCAGGCAGGCGGCCAGGAAGGCCGGCCAGTGCGGACCGATCTCGACGCCGTAGAGAAGCGCGGCGGCCAGGAAGATCAGTCCGGCCTGGACGAGCCCCTGCAGCGTCAGGAAGGCGAACTTTCCGAGCACCACGACGGGCAATCCACCCGGCCCGGCCATCAGCCGCTCGGTGAGGCCCGTCTCGCGCTCCTCGACCAGGGACATGGCGCCCTGCATGGCGGCGAAGAGCAGGAACACCGCGGTTATCGCGCCGGCGTAGTAGCTCACCCGGGCATTGGCGGTCCCGGACGCGGTGCTGCGGCGCTCCACCAGGGAGGCGAAGCTGAACGGTTCCTTCTTGGCACGCTGCTCGGCGAAGGCCTCGTCGAGGAACCGGCGCTCGTCTGGACCGATCTTGCCCGTGCGCTCGACGTCGGCGACGACCCGCGACAGGACCACGTCGGGCAGCGCCTCGTTCAGGACCCGCTGGAGCTGGCCGAGGGCGATCGGTGTCGCCAGCGCCTTGGCGGGGTTCTCGACCAGCACCACCGGCTGGTCCGCGGAACCGGGCGCGGCCTCAGCAGGGACGGCGATCAGGTCTCCACGCAGGACCAGCGCCACGTCGACCTCGCCGGCCCGCACCGCCTGCGCCACGGCGTCGATGTCGGTCGCGGGCAGCCGCGTCACCCGGAGCGAGGGATCGGCCGCGAGCGCGTCGGCGAGGCGCTGTGTCGCCGCGGTGTGGACGAGGTCGGCCAAGCCGAGATGGATGCGGATCCGGTCGCCGATCGCACCGGAGAAGATCGCCGCGAAGATCGAGAAGATCACGGTCGGCAGCACGAAAGCCATCACCAGCGCGGCCCGGTCGCGCAGGAGGGTCAGGAGCATAACCCGGAAGGCGGCAGCGATCATCCGGCGGCCCCGACCCGGAGCGGGGTGGCTTCGGGATCCGTCAGTTCCCGCGGGCGGAGGGCGTCGAGGTAGAGCGTCTCCAGCCGCGGCGCCCGCACCCGGATCTCGGCCACCGGAACGTTCTGGGCGCGCAGGGCGCCGAGCAGTGCCGCGCCGTCGAGGCCGGCCCGTTCGACCGACCGCCAGACGAGGCCGCCAGCCTCGGCGGGCACGAAGCCGGCCCGGCGCAGCGCGCCCTCGGCCTGTCCCGTCACCGCGCCGGTGAGGCTCAGCTCCCGCTCGGGCGCGCCCGTGCGCAACTGCGCGAGCAGGTCGGCGAGACGGCCGGCACGCACGACCCGGCCCTGGGCCAGGAACGCGACCCGGGAGGCGAGGCGTTCCGCCTCGGCGAAATCGTGGGTGGCAATCAGGATCGCGGTGCCGGCGGCCTTCAGGCGGTCGAGCACCGCGTGGATCGCGGCCCGCGCGGCAAGGTCGACGCCGCTGGTCGGCTCGTCGAGGAGCACCAGCCGGGGCCGGTTCATCAGGCTCGCGGCGATGTTCACCCGGCGCCGGTACCCGCCCGACAGGACGCCGACCGGACGTCGCGCCACGTCGCCGATGTCGGCCATGGCCAGGGCGGCCTCCACGGCCGCCTTCCGGTCGCGGCGGGAAACCCCCGCCAGCTGCCCGAACACACCGAGATTTTCCGACACCGTCAGCCGCGGGTAGAGGGCGATCTCCTGCGGCACCCATCCGATGGCGCGGCGGGCCTGTCCCGCGCGGTACGGGTCCGCTCCGGCCACGCGCACCGATCCCCCACTCGGGGCGAGGCGCCCCGCCACGAGGCGCATCAGCGAGGACTTACCGGCCCCGTTCGGTCCGAGCAGCGCCAAGGTGTCGCCAGTGCCGAGGTCGAGATCGACCTGATCCAGCACCCGTCGGCCGCGGAGGTCGAGGCCGACGCCCGCGAGCCGGACGAGGGGGGCGTCCATCGGTTCACCGACCCGGCAGGGCACGGCCGAGGCGCACCCGTACGGCGGCGCCGGGCTCCCGGAGAGCGAAGGCCGCCTCGGCAAAGTCGGGTCGCGCCCGCCGCCCGACGGCCCCGGAGAAGCCGTAGGGCTCGAGCGGCAGGCCGAGGCCGGTGCGGTCGAGGCGCCCGTTGCCGTTGGCGTCCTGGTAGGCCGCCACCGCGTAGGTTCCCGGCGGGACATCCCGGAAGGTGAACCGCGCCCGGTCAGCGGTGGCCGGCGCGTCGTCCCCCCTGAGACACGACGTCTCCGAGAGACCACCCTGACAGAGCGCGACGCGCACCTGGCCGCCCCCGGGCTCGATGCCGTCGACCTCGACCTGGACGGCGGCGGCCCATGCCGGCACGGCCGCGGCGCAGAACCAGGCCGCCACGGCAACCGTCACGCGTCCTCTCGGCCTCCGGAGAAGGCTCCGGTCGGTCGCCGCGCTCACGAGGCCTCGCTGGAGGTGGCCAGCGGGGCGGTGTCGGGGATGCCGGCCGCGGCGGCGGCGCGGGCACCGGCAAGCTCCTCGATCAGCAGCCGGGCCGATATGCGGGCTCCCTCGTAGATCACCGGCAGGCCCGAGCCCGGATGGGTGCCGCCGCCGACGATGTAGAGCCCCGGTCCGAAACGATTGTGCGGCCGGAAATACAGCATCTGCATCAGGTCGTGGGCGAGGTTGAAGGTGGCGCCCTCGTGGACGGCGAAATCCTCCTCCCACTGGGTCGGGTCGATGATCCGCTCGTAGCGGATGCGGGACTCGAGATCGTCGATCCCGAGGAGCTTCAGCCGTTCCAGGACCAGGGCGCGGTAGGTCTCCCGCATCGCCGCCCAGTCGATCCCCGCCTTCAGGTTGGGCACCGGCACCAGCACGTAGAGAGCCGTGTGTCCGGGCGGCGCCATCCCGCCATCCGTGTAGCCCGCGTGCTGCACGTACAGGGACGGCTGCATCGGCAGCGTGCCCTCCGTGATCTCGCGGATGTTCTTCTCGTAGCCGTCGGCCAGGAGGATCGTATGATGCCCGAGGCTGTCGGGCATTTTCCCCTCGAGGCCGAGATACAGCATGAAGGTCGAGCAGGAGAGCCGAGCCTTCCGGATCTTGGCGTCGCGCCAGCGCGGCCGGTGCCGCTCCGGGACGAGGGCGCGCACGACCTTCGCGAAGTCACCGTTGATCAGCACCGCGTCGGCGTTGAAAGTCTCGCCGTCCGCTACCAAACCGGTGGCGCGCTTGCCGTCGAACAGCACCTCCTCGACGTTGCTGTTGAGCCGAAGGTCCACTCCCATGCGGCCGGCCAAGCCCGCCATCGCCTCGGAGACGGCGCCGCAGCCGCCCACCGGGTGATAGACCCCGTGCTCGTATTCGAGGAACGACAGGATGGTGAACAGGCTCGGGCACCGGAACGGCGACATGCCGAGATACTTGGTCTGGAACGAGAAGGCGAGGCGCACCCGCGGGTCGGCGAAGTGGCGCTTGAGGTCCCGGTCCACGCTCCGGCCCGGATGCAGGTAGGGCAGGGCGGCCAGCATGGCCGGGCTCGCCATGCTGCGCAGGGTGTGGAAGGCCTGTTCCAGGACCGGCTTGAAGTAGTTCAGCTTGGTCCGGTTCTCGGAGAAGAAGGCCTTGACGTTCTTGGCGTCGTCCGGCGCGAGGCGGGCGATCTCGCGCTCCAGGCGCTCGACGTCGCCGGTCGCGCGGATCGTTCCCGAGATCCCCTCCGCGCCCTCGAACACGAGGTGGTACTGCGGGTCGAGCCGCTCGAGCTTGACGTGGTCTTCCAGCCGCTCGCCGCAGCTCGCGAAAATATCCGCAAGAATCTGTGGATAGAGGAAGAACGTCGGGCCGATATCGAACCGGTAACCGCCGGGAGCCTCGACGGTCTTCGTCCGACCCCCGACCTGCGGGTCCTTCTCGAAGATGCTGACGTGGATCCCGGCCCGCGCGAGCAGCAGGGCGGCGGCCAGTCCGCCCGGTCCGGCCCCGACCACGGCCACCCGGCGTCCGGTCAGCGCCCGCAACCCATCCCCAGACTGAAGCAACGTCCCCGACTCCTCACAGAATCCCGATACCCCGTGCAGCCAAGCTAGCTTCGCATCATCGCGCGGCAATTGCAGCCGTTTGTCGCGCGCACAACGCTGTATACGATCATACCGTCGATACACATCCGCAAGGTTTCTCGAGGCGAGCCGCGTCGCGGACCGCCCGTGGCCTCACCGGCGGCCTCGCCAGCGCCGGATCGCGTGTCGGGCCGTCCTCGGTGGAGCGGGCGCGTCAGCGCTGGCCCAGACGCTCGTACCAGGCGTGGGCCTGGGCGGGCGTCTGCTCGAACGTCCGGGTGCCGTGGGGCCTCCGCGTCTGGCGCCATTCCCGCGGCGTCACCCCGAATCGAGCGCGGAAGGCGCGGCTCAGGTGGGCGGGATCCTTGAAGCCGTGCTCGCTCGCCAAGCGCGCGAGCGCCCGCGTCTCGAGCGGATCCTCCAGGGCGATCCGGATCGCCTCCAACCGCTTCTCCCAGACCCGGTGCATGACGCCGCCGACGTTCTGGAAGGCGCGGTACAGCACGGTCCGCGAGACGCCCACCCCGTCGGCGAGGCGGTCCGGCGATAGGTCGGGCGAGGCCAGGTGGAGATCCATCAGGTGCTCGACGAGGGCGACGAAGCCGGCATCCAATTCCGGGCCCTGCAGCACGTCCGAGGCCGCGGACGGATCGAACAGGCGGCGGACGAAACCGGTCAACTCACCCGCGATCGCCGGCTCGTCGTCGGCGGTGGCCGTCGGCAGCCGGCGGTACAGGGCGTGCAGCCGGGCGACGAGCAGACGGTTCCGCTCCCTGTCGAGGAAGATCGGGATCCGCTCGACCGCGCAGTCGGCCAGCAGGCGCCGCGGGATGGTCAGCCCGATCGCGCTGGAGCTCACCCCGCGGGTATCGAGTTCCCGGCCCATATTGGCGGCCATGATCCGGTTGCGCTGCTGCACCACCGGGCTGCCCGCGACGTCCCCGGACAGGCCACCCGACACGTAGAGCATGAACGTGAAGTGATCCGGCGTCGCCGCGGCGTGGCGGCGATCGCGGACCATGTGCTGGGCCGAGAAGACCATCCGGCTGGCGAGGATGTCCCCCAGGACCGTGCAGGACAGGTTCCCGCGCGGCACCGGAGCCCCTTTGATCTGCTCGATCCGAACGATGGGTGCCATCAGATCGCGCCAGGCCGCGAAGGCCTGCGCGGGTTCGAGGGGATCGGTGTTGAAGTGAAGCGTCGGGAGACTCGACATGCGATCCGGCGCGGCGTCGTGACGGTCTTGAGATCTCAGCTTGCGCACACCCGCGCGTGGCGTCGAGATGTCCATGTGTTGCAGGCGGACGATTGTGCGCCGGCCCTATTTGGCGGCGTCCGCGCGGAGAATACTGAGTTCAGGAAACGGCCGGCCCGGGCGAAGGGAGCTGTCGTCGCGGCGCGTTCACGTCCTGCCGAGGCGCCCCTGGCCGTGCGCGATGGTGTAGAGGGCGACGCCCGCCGCGGTGGCGACGTTGAGCGAGTCGAAGCCGGCGGCCATCGGGATCCGGATCGGACGCGACCGGGCCAGCGTCGCCGCATCGAGGCCGGGTCCCTCGGTGCCGAGGATCAGGAGCGCGCGCGCCGGGACGTCGAGCGTGTCCAGAGTTTCGGTCGCCCCCGGGCTGAAGGCCAGCGGCTGGAGATCGAGGGTTTCGGCGAGCCGCAGCCAGTCCTGCCCTTCCGGCAGCCGCGCGAAAGGCTGGATCAGGGCGGCCCCTGCGGAGACGCGGATGCTCTTGCGGTAGAGCGGGTCGCAGCTCGCCCCGTCGAGGAGCACGGCGTCGGCCCCGAAGGCCGCCGCGTTGCGGAAGGCGGCGCCGACATTGTCGTGATTGGTCAGGCCCGCGAGGCCGACCACGAGGGCGGGGGCGGGCGGCGGCGGTACGAGGTCGGCCGCGCCGGGCTCCGGCCCGCGCAGGCCGACCGCGAGGACCCCGCGGTGGATCGGGAAGCCCGTCACGGCGCTCATCACCGCCTTCGAGGCGCCGAACACGGGCGGCGGCTCCGCGGCGGCGGCGACGTCGGCGGCGAGCCCGGGCCAGCGCTCGGGCGCGAGGAGGATCGATTCGGCGCTGAAGCGGCTGCGGCGCCCGAGGAGCAGCCGCAGGGTCACCTCGCCCTCGACGATGAAGCGCCCGGCGCGGCCCACGAGGTCGCGCTCGCGCATCCGGGTATAGGGCTCGAGGCGGGGATCGTCCGGGTCAGCGAGGAGCTCCGGGACCGGAGGCACCTCAGCCCTGGGACCGGTCGGAGCGGTTCGCCAGCGGGTCGGCCTCGGCCTTGGTCGGCACCTTCACCAGGGCCTCGCCGTCGAGGACCGTCTCACCGCCCACCGAGCACTTGCAGGCGAGGCGCGCGCGCCGCCGCTCGGGCATGAGTTCGGCCACCGTCACGGTGACGTCGACGACGTCGCCGATCCGCACCGGGGCGCGAAAGTTCAGGGTCTGGGAGATGTAGACGGCGCCGGGCCCCGGCAGGCGGGTGCCGAGCACCGCCGAGATCAGCCCGGCCGTGTAGAGGCCGTGGGCGATGCGGGTGCCGAACGGCGTGCGCGCGGCGAAGTGCTCGGACAGGTGGATCGGGTTGCGGTCGCCGGTGATCTCGGCGAAGCCCACCACGTCCGAGGAGGCGATGGTCTTCGAGAGGGTCTCCGACAGGCCGACCTCGAGATCCTCGAAATAGAGCACGCGCAGTTCGGGCAGCATGACGCGGCAGACCTCCGGTTCCGGCCGGTCATTCGTCTCGTGCAGCCGGCTCCGGCAACGGCGTCGCACGATCCAGGCGGCGAATCCACCCGGACAAAGGCGTAACGGCGTCGAACTTTCTTGAGCCGCGGACAGGCTTTTCTCAACGGCCGCTCGACAGCGCCGCGCGCGTCGGCGAAGAGGCGTCCCGTGATCGCCGATGATGCGCCCCGGCCCGCGCCGCCCGCCCTCCGCCCGATCGTCGCCCGCGTGGCGGCGCTCAACCTCGGCTATTTCGGCATCGAGATCGCGGTGGCGCTCGCCATCGGCTCGGTGGCGCTGATCGCCGACAGCCTCGATTTCCTCGAGGACGCGGCGATCAACCTGCTGATCTTCGCGGGCCTCGGCTGGAGCGCGCGCAACCGCGCCCGGCTCGGCACCGCCATGGCGGGGATCCTGCTCCTGCCGGCGCTGGCGGGGGCCTGGGCGGCCTACGGCAAGATCGCCGATTTCACCGCCCCCGCGGCACTGCCCCTGACCCTCGCGGGGCTCGGGGCGCTCGCCGTGAACCTCACCTGCGCGCTCATGCTCGCCCGGCACCGCTCCGGCTCGGGCAGCCTGACCCGGGCGGCCTACCTCTCGGCGCGCAACGACGCCGTCGCCAACCTGGCGATCATCGCCGCCGGCCTGGTGACGGCCCTCCACCCGTCCCCCTGGCCCGACCTCGTCGTGGCGGCCGGGATCGCGATCCTCAACGCCGACTCGGCCGCCGACATCCTCAAGGCAGCCGCGGCCGAGCGCAGAGCCGCGCGGTAGCGGTCCCGAGCGGCGACACGGCAGCGACCATTATGCGCATCTTCCCCATCTCGGACCTGCACCTGGAGCGGCGTTCCCTCGACCGGATCGCGCCGCCCGCGGAGCCGTTCGACCTGCTCGCCTGCCCAGGCGACCTCCACGAGGGACATCCCGAGCGGGGGCTCGCGGCGCTGCTGCACCTCGCGCAGGGACGGCCGATCGTGCTGGTGCCGGGCAACCACGAGCGCTACGCGCCGACCGGGGACCGGCGGACCGCGCCGGAGCTGATCGCCGCCCTCGAGGCCGAGGTCGGTCGCCTCAACGGGCTCGGCGCGCGGATTCATCTGCTCCAGCACGCGCGGAGCTGCGTCATCGACGGTGTCCGCTTCGTCGGCACCACCCTGTGGAGCGACTGGACCCTCGCGGGGCGCTGGCTCGCACCGGACGCGCCGAACCGGCCCGACGATCCGGTGGCCTACGCGGCGTCGCGCATGACCGACCCGGTGACGGGCTCCCGGGAATATCGCGGCTCGATCCGCAAGGCCGCCGGCAGCCCCTGGCTGCCGGCGGACGCGATGGCGGAACACCGGATCGAGCGGGCGGCCCTGCACGCGGCGCTCCGGACCCCGCACGACGGACCGACCGTGGTGGTGACCCATCACCCGGCGAGCCCGCTCGCGGCCGACCGCTTCCGGGACGCGCCCGGCGTCCCCTGGTGGGTGCCGGCCTTCTACGCCAGCACGGCACTCGACGACCTCGCGGAGGCCGAGCGGCCGGAGCTGTGGATCTCCGGGCATTTCCACGCCGGCCACGACCTGCGGATCGGCCGTTGCCGCTGGATCTCGAACCCGGTGGAGGGCACGACCTACCGCGGCGACTTCGTCGTCGAAGTCGAGGAGCGGTGATTTAGTCCCCTCGCCAAGAGAACGGTCTGTCGACGCCGTGCGATCGCGCACGGCTTGGCCGTAACGGCGGGATGCTGTCGGAGTGAACGCCCGTCAAACCCTGATCGGCCCCGAATGACGGGGCTCAGGTTCGGGGTTTTCATGGCCGGATTTAGCCTGACGTCACGTTGGGTCGCGGCGGCGGCTCTTGCCGTCTCGGCCCCGATCGCCGCCGCGTCGACGGCCACGACCGCGCGGGCGGCGTCCGCGGCGCAGCCGGGACAGACGGTCGGCCTGCCGGTGGGCGACCAGCTGCCGGTCGGCCTGTATTTCGTGAACCTGTCGAGCTTCGGCGTGCGCGGCACGCTCCCGCGCGACTCGTCGACCAACGTCAACCTGCCGACCTTCGCGTGGGCGACGCCCTGGGATGTCGCGGGTGCGCGCCTGCAGTTCTTCTTCACCCAGCCGGTCGCGGCGGCGAGCAGCCAGGGGGCACCCTATCAGAGCGGCGTCGGGCAGCAGCTGCTGGCGGCCCAGCTCGCCTGGGACCTCGGCGGCGACGTCGGCTTCAGCTACCTGTTCGGCGGCTACCTGCCGATCCAGACGCGGTTCCTGACGCAGTCGGCCTCGCTGACCCACCGCTTCGCGCTGAGCTACACCGGCCAGGGCTGGAACCTCACGGCGAACCTGCTCTACGGCGTCTTCCTCGACACGCGCTCGCCCAGCGGCACCCTCTATCCGGACTACATGAACCTCGACCTGACCATGACGAAGAAATTCGGCTCCTGGCAGATCGGCGCGGTGGCCTTCGGGTCGACGGACCTTCCCACCGGCGTGGCGAGCTACCGTCCGCAGGGCCAGATCGCGGTGGGCGGTCTCGTCGGCTACAATTTCGGGCCCGTGAACCTGCAGGCCTACCTCACGCACGACGTGGTCGAGCGCAATTACGGCGGCCGCGAGGTTCGCGGCTGGCTGCGCGCGATCGTGCCGCTGTATCAGGACAAGAACGAAGTCGAGCCGGGCCGCACCCTCGTGACGCGGCGGCAGGCCGAGTAGCCGAGCCGGCTGAAACTGTCGGGGCCGGTGTCATCCCGGGCATAGGCCGCGGAGCCGGGCGGGGGCCTTACGAAAGGGGCCTCCGAGATCGTCGCATCTCGGAGGCCCCTTCGTGCGTTCAGGACGGCGCCGCCGATCCGGCGCGGATCCGCGCCCCGACTGACGGGGCGCGGCGGAAGCCTCAGCCGTGCACCAGCACGTTGCGGAACTGCCAGGGATCGCTGGTGTCGATGTCCTCCGGGAACAGGCCCGGGCGGTCGGTGAGCGGCGTCCAGTCCGTGTACACGCCCACGACCGGGCCGAGATACGGGGTCTGGACCTCCAGGCAGCGGCGGAAGTCCATCTCGTCGGCCTCGACGATGCCGGCCTCCGGATTCTCCAGGGCCCAGACCATGCCGGCGAGCACCGCCGAGGTCACCTGCAGGCCGGTGGCGTTCTGGTAGGGGGCGACCCGGCGGGTCTCCTCGATGGAGAGCTGCGAGCCGTACCAGTAGGCGTTCTTCTTGTGGCCGTAGACGAGCACGCCGAGCTCGTCGATGCCGTCGACGATCTCGGTCTCGTCGAGGATGTGGTGCTGCTCCTGCACCTGGGCCGCCTTGCCGAACATCTCATGGAGCGACAGCACGGCGTCGTCGGCCGGGTGGTAGGCGTAGTGGCAGGTCGGCCGGAAGACCGGCTTATCGCCCTCGCGCACCGTGTAGTAGTCGGAGATGGAGATCGCCTCGTTGTGGGTGACGAGGAAGCCGAACTGCGACCCGGCGGTCGGCACCCAGGTGCGCACCCGCGTGTCGGCGCCCGGCTGCAGCAGGTAGATCGCGCAGCGCGACCCCTTCTCCTGCTCGCGGGCGTTGGCGGGCTTCCAGGTCTCGTGCGTCCCCCAGCCCAGCTCGGCCGGCTGGTTGCCCTCGGAGACGAAGCCCTCGACCGACCACGTGTTCACGAAGACGCCCCGCGGCTTCGGATTCTTGGCGCGCTGCGTGTCCCGCTCGGCGATGTGGACGCCCTTCACGCCCAGATCCTTCATCAGGGCGGCCCACTCGGCCTTGGTCTTCGGCTCGGGCCGCTGCAGGCCGGTATCCTGGGCGATGTTCAGGAGCGCCTGCTTGACGAACCACGAGACCATGCCGGGATTGGCGCCGCAGCATGACACGGCCGTGGTGCCGCCGGGCTTCTGCGCGCGGGCGTCGAGGATGTTCTCGCGGAGCGCGTAGTTGGTGCGCTCGCCCTGGCTCTTGGTCTTGTCGAAGTAGAAGCCCGGCCAGGGCTCGGCCACGGTGTCGATGTAGAGGGCGCCGAGCTCGCGGCAGAGCTCCATGATGGCGCGCGAGGAGGTGTCGACCGACAGGTTGACGCAGAAGCCCTGGCCGCCGCCCTCGGTGAGGAGCGGGGTGAGCACGTCGCGGTAGTTCTCCGGCGTCAGGGCCACCTTCTCGAAGCGCAGTCCGTGCTTCTCGGCGAGGGACCGATGCGTGTCGACCGGGTCGATCACGGTGAAGCGGGCGCGGTCGTACTCGAAGTGGCGCTCGATGAGCGGCAGGGTGCCGCGGCCGATCGAGCCGAAGCCGATCATCACGATGGGGCCGGTGATCCGGCCATGGATCGGGTGATGGGTCGGCTGGTCGGTCATGCGGGATATCCTCGTCTGGCGGACGCCGGGCGCGTCCGCTCATCTGCTCGCGGGCGGGTTATGGCGCGCGTGTGACAGTGCGGCGACAGGCCCGCGCCGCCGGAGCGGTGCCGGTGCGGTCCAGGGCCCGAGTCGCCGGAAACGCGCTCAATGGCGGCTTGCCTGTCGCCGGTCAACCGCGCGCCCATTACCCTTCGTTAACGAGCCCTCACCGAAACGTCGCGCGAAGTATGAATCCAGCGCATGCGTCCCCTATCATCTGCTCAGTGGCAAGCTCGGGACGCGGGCCTCATATTGCAATGCAGCAAGGTCGCGCAGAGGGCCGCAGAAAGTTGGGGAGCTTAAAAACGCCCGGGACCTCGCACCTGGAGTCCGTCATGCTCGCGCTCATCACCGCCCGGATCCCCGGCCCTGCCGTCGAGACCGCCGATCGCGATCCCGGCTTCCTGACCCTCGTCTTCGCGGTCGCCCGCACGCTGCGCGTCGGCGCGGAGAGTGCCTTCGCCCGCCGCTGCGCGCTCGCGCGCTCGATCGGTGGCCCGAATCCTCTCTGAGACGCGCGCAACCCACCGGCGCCGCCTCCGGCGATTGCGTCGCCCCGGCTTGGGCATTAGGCGGCACTGCCGCCCAATGGCTCTCCGGGGGATCGTGATTCCATGTCGACATTTCGTGCGCTTCTGCGTCTCAGCCTGATCGCGACGTCGCTTGCGGCGGTCCCGAACCTGGCGGCGCGCGCGCAGGATGCCGAACCCGACGCCGCTCCGGCCGCCGAGGCGCCCGCGAAGCCGAAGCCCAAGCCGCGGCCGAAGCCGGCTCCCCACAAGGCGGCCAAGCCTACCGAGGCGGCGAAGCCCGAGGAGGCCGCGACGCCGGCGGCCGCTGCGGCGCACGCCGTGTGGCCCGCCGGCGCCAGCACCGTCAGCGAGAGCTACGGCGACTGGACGATGACCTGCACGCGCCCGAGCGACAAGGTCACCTGCATCGTGGCCCAGTCCCAGGGCGATTCGCGGACCGGCCGGCGCAAGTTCGGCTTCGAACTGCAGACGCCCGCGAACGGCCGGGCCGAGGGGATTGTGCTGATGCCCTTCGGGCTCGCTATCGAGCCGGGCGTGACCTTCAAGCTCGACGAGCAGACCCTCGGCAAGGGCGCCCCCTACACGACCTGCAGCGCCGAGGGCTGCATCGTGGCGATCAGCTTCCCGACGCTCGCCCTCGACGGCATGCGCACCGCCAAGGCCCTCACCGTGACCGGCGAGAAGGCGGGCGGGACCGAGCCGGCCACCGTCACGGTGCCCCTGACGGGCTTCTCGCAGGCCTTCGATCGCGCCGTCGCCCTCGGCGGCTGAGCCGCGCGGCGGCCCGCGGCCTTTTCCGGTTACGGTTAAGCCAGCGTTAGCCGCGGTCGAGCAGGATCCCGCCGAGAAGTGGCGCCGCGCGCCGCGGTCCCTCGGGTGCCGCGCGCCGGGTTCGGATCGGCGAGGCGATGGGATCGGTGGGCGGGCGACCCCGGAACGGTCGAGGACGCGGCGCGCGGGTGCTGACCGCGGCGCTGGCGCTGCTCGCCCTTCTGGCAGGGATCGCGCCCGCGCTGGCCGCGCGGCTCGTCAGCACCAAGGGCAGCGAGGTCGGCACCGGGGCCGGCGGCTACGGCCGGATCGTGCTCACCTTCGACAAGCCGGTCGCGGTCAAGGCGAAGCTCGCCGGCGGCGTCCTGCTCCTGAGCTACGGCGAGCGGGTGGCGCCCGGGCCCGAGCACCTCACGGACGAGATGCCGGCCTTCATCGCCAGCGTCCGCCGCGATCCCGACGGCACGGGGCTCCGCCTCGCCCTGCAGCGCCCTTACCGGGCCAACGTCCAGTCGGCCGGCGAGCGCGTGTTCGTGGACCTGCTTCCGGAGGGGTGGTCCGGCCTCATGCCGCCCCTGCCGGCCGAGGTGATTGCCGACCTCGCCCGCCGGGCCCGGGCGGCCGAGGAGGCGCTCAGGGCGCGCACGCCGGAGCCGGTGCGCCGGGCGCTGTCGCTCGAGCTCGCGCTGCTTCCGACCCTGACGCGGCTGTCGCTGCGCCTCCCCGCGGAGGCCGTCTCCACGGTGACCGCCGAGGGACCCGTGACGCGCGTGCGGGTGATCGGCGCCTGGACGATCGATCCGAGCGGCACCCGCGGCCGTCCGCGCCCCGGAATCGCCAAGCTGGCGACGGAGACCGACGCGAACTCGGCGAGTCTGCTGATCACGCCCGAGGACGGGTTCAGGATCGGCACCGAGCGCGAGGACGGCGCCATGTACGTGGACGTGGTCCGCCCCAAGCCTCTGGAGCCGGCCGCGACCGCCGTCGACGTGCCGGGTCCCGCCGCCGCGAAGCAGGCGCCGCCGCTGCCGGTCGCGTCGCGCCCGGCCCAGGCCAGTGCGCCAGTCACTGCGCCGGCTGTCGCGCCGCGCCCCCCCGACCCGCCGCCGACGCGCCGGGCCGGCGGCGGCTTGCTCTTCCCGTTTCAGACCCTCCCGCCGGCGGTCCTGTTCGAGCGCGGCGGGATCGCGACGCTGGCCTTCGAGACCGCCGAGCCGGTGGTCCTCCCGCCGGCGAGCCAGGGCCTCGCGCCGATGGGCGCACCCGCCCGGACGGGGCCGCTCACGGTCGTGCGGTTCCCGGTTCCGCCGGGTCGGCTCGTCGATCTCAACGCCGTCACCACCGGGACCGGCGTGGCCTGGGAACTCTCGGCGGGCAGTGCGCTCAGTCCGAGCGACACGATCGATCCCGTCCGCAAGCCCGATCCGTCCGGCCGCATCGCCGTCACCCTGACGCTGCCGCATCCCGGATCGGCAACGTGGCTCGCCCTCGACGATGAGCGGATCGCGGTGGTCACGTCGGCCGCGCAGCGCCCCGTCGGCAATCCGAAGAACCGTCGCTTCGTCGATTTCGAGATCCTGCCGAGCCGGCACGGCCTCGCGGTGCTCGCCGGCGCCGACGATCTGGCGGTGCGGCCCGAACTCGACGGCGTCTCGATCGGCCGCGAGGGCGGGCTCGCCGCGTCCATGGCGGCGCGCAAGCCGGACGTGGCGCTCGTCGACGCGGGGGCCCTCGCGATCGCGAAGGAGCCCTGGGAGCGCGCCAGGATGGGGAATGTCCGTGCGACCCTGCGCGGACTCTTCGACGCGGCCGTCGCGGCGACGCCGACCGAGCGCGGTCCGGCCCGCTTGGCGCTGGCCCGCGCGAATCTCGCCAACGGCCTCGATTACGAGGGCCTCACCGCACTGGAGATCGCGGCCGCCGACGATCCGCTCCTGGCCATCCAGCGCGATACCGCCGTCCTGCGGGGCATCGCCCTGGTCCGGATCGGCCGGAGCGCGGAGGCGCTGAAGGCCCTCAGCGTCCCGCTCCTGAGCGACGATCGCGAGGCCGCGTTGTGGCGCGCGATGGCCTCGGCCGGGGCCGGCGACTGGAAGACGGCGGAAACGGGCTTCCTCAAGGTGCTGCCGCTGGCCGACGGCTATCCCGCGGACGTCGCGCAGACGATCCGGGCCCGGGCCGCCGAATCGGCGATCGAGAACGGCGATGCCGAGACCGCTGCCGCGCGCGCCGAGGCCGAGCGCGACCTGCCGCCCTGGATCCGTGACCGGCTGGCGATGGTCCGCGCCCGCTTGGCCGAGGCGACCGGCCAGACCGAGGCGGCCCTGGACGCCTACGCGCGCCTCGACGGCTCGGCCGTCCGCCCGGTGTCGGTCGAGGCCGCGCTGAGGGGCGCGCTCCTGGCGCAGGCCTCCGGCAAGCTCGCGCCCGATGCCGCCATCGAGCGGCTGGAGCGGCTCGCCCTGACCTGGCACGGGGGCCCGGTCGAGGACGGCATCACCGCCGGTCTCGCCCGCCTCTATCTCGCCGCCGGCCGGTGGCGCGACGCTTTCACGGTGGTGCGCCGGGCCAACGTCTTCGCGCCGAACGCCCCAGCGACCGCGGCGCTGGCGCGGGACGCGCAGACGGCCTTCGAGAACCTCTACCTCACCGACAAGGGCAACAAGCTCTCCGGGATCGAGGCCGTGTCGCTCTTCTTCGATTTCCGTGAGCTGAGCCCGATCGGGCGGCGCGGCGACGAGGTGGTGCGCCGTCTGGCCGACCGCCTCGTGACCCTCGACCTCCTCGATTCGGCCGCCGACCTGCTGCAGTACCAGATCGACAACCGCCTCACCGGCCCGGCGCGATCCGCGGTGGCGGCGCGGCTCGCGACGGTCCGGCTGATGGACGACAAGCCGATGGAGGCCCTGAAGGTCCTCGACGCCACCGAGCTGCCCGAGCTTCCGGGCGAACTCAAGCGCGCCCGCGGGCTGGTCCGCGCCAGGGCCCTGTCGGACCTGACCCGCACCGACCTCGCGCTGGAAACGATCGAGGACGAGAGCGGTCCGGATATCGAGCGTCTTCGCGCCGACATTTACTGGGGCGCGCGCCGCTGGCGCGAGGCCGGGGAGGCCCACGAGGCCCTGCTGGGCGATACGTGGCAGTCCGGCCAGCCGCTGGACGATCAGGCGCGCGCCGACATCGTGCGCGCCGCGATCGCCTACGATCTCGCGCACGAGGCCGTGGGCCTGGAGCGGCTGAAGGCGAAATTCTCTGAGGGGATGGCGGCGAGCCCGGACGCCCGCACCTTCGCGCTCCTGACCGGCACCGACCCGACCCGGGCACCGGGCTTCCGGGACATCGCGGCGCGCGCCACGAAGGTCCAGACGCTGTCGGCCTTCCTCGCCGAGTATCGCAAGCGCTATCCGGATGCCGCCGCGCCCGCGCGCGGTCGACCCGAGGCGCCGGGTGCGGGCGGCGAGGCGCCCGCCGCCGGTGCCCAGGGCGGACAGCAGCAGAGCAGCGCCGGGACACCCGGTGCGCCGCCCGGGTGAGCGCGGCGGTCGTCGTCGACCCGGACGCCTTCCTCGATACCGAGCGCGGCCGCGTCTGGACGCCCGAACGGAACGCCGAGGCGTGGCGGCTGGCCCTCGCGGCGCTGCGCGCGGCGCTCGCCGCGGACTCGGTCGAGCGGCTCATGGTCGTGTGCGGGCTGCAGGGGGCCGGCAAATCGACCTGGATCGCCCGGCAGCGGCCCCGGCTCGGCCGCGTCTACTTCGACGCCGCCTTGCCCGGCCGGCGGCACCGTGCGCCGATCCTCGCCATCGCGCGAGCCTGCGGCGTCGCCGCGGAGGCGATCTGGATCCGCGCGCCGCTCGCGGTCGCCCTCGAGGGGAACCGGCGGCGCGCCGCCGACCGACAGGTTCCCGAAGAGAGCATCCGCTCCGTCGACCGTCTGTTCGAGCCGCCGTCGCGCGCGGAGGGCTTCGCGGCGGTCCGGATCGTCGACGCGACGTCCCGCGCCGGCTGACGGCCCGGCACGGCCGCCGTCAGCCGCCGTAGCTCTGGACCAGGGAGCCGGCCACCAGGGTCCAGCCGTCGACCAGCACGAAGAAGATCAGCTTGAACGGCAGCGCGACCGTGGCCGGCGGGACCATCATCATGCCGACCGCCATCAGCACCGAGGCGACCACGAGGTCGATGATCAGGAACGGGATGAACAGCAGGAAGCCGATCTCGAAGGCGCGGCGCAGCTCCGAGATCATGAAGGCCGGCGTGACGATCTCCAGGCCGACATCCTCGGGGCCCTTCGGCGTCGGCACCTTGGCGAGGTCGAGGAACAGCTTCAGGTCCTTCTCGCGGACGTTGCGGAGCATGAAGGTCTTGAACGGCGCCGAGGCGCGCTCGAACGCCTGCGCCTGCGTGATCCGGCCGGCGATCAGCGGCTCGATACCGGCGCTGTAGGCGGCGCGGCCGGTCGGGGCCATCACGAAGGCGGTCAGGAACAGCGCGAGGCTGACGAGCACCGCTGTCGGCGGCGCCGTCTGGGTGCCCAGCGCCGACCGCAGGATCGACAGCACGACGACGATGCGGGTGAAGGCCGTGGCCATCACCAGCACCGAGGGGGCCACCGCCAGGACGGTGATCAGCGCCACGAGCTGGAGGGCGCGCTCGGTGGTGCCGCCGGCACCGAGATCGAGGGTGACGCTCTGCGCGAGGGCCGGACCGGCGGCAAGCACTCCGCCGGCCAGCGCGACCAGTGCGGCGAGCGCGACCGGCGGCAGGCGCAGATTCGGGACCTGGCGCATCGGGCGTGTCGGCACGGGAAGGTCTCGGGTCACGGACGGTCGCAGGTGGGTGTGGCCGGGCGAACGCCGGCGCGGCGGGCCTCGAGATTCTGCCAGACGAGGAGGGCCGGCAGGCCGAGCACCACGTCGGGCACGCGGCGCGCGAGCGACAGGGCGAGGGCGGTCCCCGCGTCGATGCCGAACAGGCCGCAGACCAGCACCAGTCCGCCCTCCTGGACGCCGAGGCCGCTCGGGACCACGAAGGCGGCGGCCTTGATCGCCTGGCTCAGCGCCTCGATCACCAGAATGTCGGCCCAGCCGACATGGTCCACGCCGATGCAGGCGAGGACGACCGCGACCTCGACCGTGCCGAGCAGCCAGGCCAGGGCGTGGAGCGCGAACGATTGAGCGAGGTGTCCCCGGCGGCCCGGAGCCCAGACCGTGTCGAGGGCGCCCTGGATCCGGCGGTTCGGCTCGGGGCGCGCCTCGGCGTCGCGCACGAAGCGCCGGCCGAGGGCGGCGAGGCGATCCTCGAGCACTCGCACGATGCCGGTCCGCTGGAAGGCGAAGAAGGCCGCCACCGCCAACCCGGCCACGACGAGCGTCCGCAGCGTCCAGCTGGCGAGGGCGGCCGCCTCGGCGCCCTCGACCCGGCTCAGGAGGCCGGCGCCGAGGCCCGCGAACAGGGCGAGCGTTCCCACCTGAAACAGCATGTCGGCCAGCACGGAGGCGGCCGCCAGGGAGCCGGCGACGCCCCAGAAGGTGAGGAGGCGGGCGCCCAGCACGTCGCCGCCCACCGAGGCCACGGGCAGCAGCACGTTGATGCCTTCGCGGACGAAACGCAGGATCATGCAGGCCGAAGCCGTCGCGGGCGCCAGCCCGTCGAGAATGCGCGCCCAGGCGAGGCCGCAGAGCAGGATCACCACGATCCGCACCAGCGTGACGCCGGCGAAGCCCGCCACGCCGATCCGTCCGAAGGCCGCGGCCACCGCGGCGAGATCGTTGGTCGCCACGAGCCAGACGGCGAGGCCGAGGCCGATCAGGGTGCCGAACAGCGGCAGGCGACGCAGCACGGCGTGGGCCGCCCGCCGCTTCCGGGAAACAGGGTCGCCGGTCACGGTGTGCGGGCCTCGCGTCGAGAGGCGGGCAAGAGCGCGCTCCAAGTTGTGCCGGTCAGCGGACCGGCGGCGATTCGTCGGGTGGTATCGCCGCTAGAGCGGTATTGGGGCCGAATTCGGGGACCCTGCGACGTGGCAGGACGGGATTGAGCACCGCGGCGAGCGCCTCGGCGGGCCCGGCGGCGGGATCGAGCAGGACGACCCGGCCCTCTGCTAGGCTCGCGCCGGTCGCGACCGCCACGGCGCGCTTCGGACAGGGGCCGAGGCAGCCCGATTCCACGATGCACAACTTCCGCCGGCGTCCGCCGCCGTCGCGGGCGGCCCGCTTCCCGGCCTTCTTCAGCAGCGCGCGGAGGTCCCGCCCGCGCAGGCCCTGCCGCTTCGCGCATTTCGAGCAGACGACGACGATCTCGGAGAGTTTGGTCTTGGCCGTGCGGCCGCTCGGGCAGCCATCAGGGGAGCCATCCGGGGCCGCGGCACGCGGTTCTGTCATCATTCAGAGACTGTAGGACGCGATACCGGCCCCGGGCTACGGCGCCCGTCGCCGCGGTGCAGCAGCCGGGCGGCGGGCGGGCTGGGCGCCATAAAAAGGGCCTAAAAGAACGGGATTCCGGTAACCGCGCACGGGCCGCCCCTCGGCCGGCGCCGCGGCAGCGGAACCGGCGCAGACCCAGGAACAAAGAGCGGATGAGCTTCGACGACGTCAAGGACGACACGCGCGAAGGCGAGATCGTGACGTTCGCCGCTCCGACCATGACGGAGCTGCGGCGCAGCGCGGAGACGATCCGGCCGGTGCCGGAGAAGCGGACCGCCCGGGCCCTCGTGGCGACCGTGCGGCAGCGCCTCGACTGGAGCCGTCTGCCGGGCTTGCGTCCCCGCGAGGAGGACACCTCGACCTACGGCGCGCGGATCATCCGCCGCGTCGGCCTGTTCGTGCTCCTGCCGACCCTGGTGGTCGGCCTGTACCTGTTCGCGTTCGCGTCCAATCAGTACGTTGCGGAAGCCCAGTTCGCGGTCCGCGGCAACGTCGAGCCGATGGAGAACATCTCGCTCGGCCAGTACACGAACCTCATCCAGAAGCACAACAGCCAGGACAGCTTCATCGTCCGCGACTACATCAACAGCCAGACGCTGGTCGAGGCGCTCGAGAAGAGTATCGGCATCTCCAAGATGTTCTCGCGGTCCGAGGCGGATTTCTGGGCCCGCTTCGACCCCAGTGATCCGATCGAGGACCTGACCAAATACTGGCGCAAGCACGTCGAGGCGCATATCGACTCGATCTCGGGCGTGATCCGCCTGTCCGTGCGCGCCTTCACGCCGGAGGACGCCCTGACCATCGCCCAGGCGGTGGTGTCGCGCTCCGAGGCGCTGATCAACGACATCTCCAAGCGCGCCCAGGCCGACATGGTCGCCCAGGCCGAGGCCGACGCGAAGGTCGCCCAGGACCGGCTGCGCAAGGCGCACGTGGCGCTGCAGGCATTCCGCAATCAGTGGGGTGTGATCGATCCGATCAAGACCGCCGAGGGCACGCTGACCACGCTGACCCTACTGCGGAAGGACAAGCTCAAGGCCGAGAACGACCTGCAGGTCCTGCGCGGCTCCAGCCTCGACGAGCGCTCGCGCTCGATCCAGACGCTGGTGGCCAACATCGCGGCCATCGACCAGCAGATGAAGTCGCTCCAGGACGAGCTGACGAGCGCCAACGCCGCCGCCGGCGGCCAGAACATGACCGAGGCGCTGCTCCAGTATGAGGGCCTGCTGGTCGAGCGGACCATCGCCGAGAAGCTGGAGGAATCGGCCCACAGCCTGCTCGACCGGGCGCGCATCTCGGCGAGCAAGCAGCACATCTTCCTGGCCACGTTCGTGCCGCCGGTCCTGCCGACCGACAGCCTCTATCCCGAGCGGGGCCACTCCCTCCTGGTGTCGTTCTTCTGCTTCCTGGTGATCTGGAGCTCGTCCGCGCTGCTGATCGCCGGCATCCGCGACCAGAGGATGTAGCGGCATCCGCGGCTCCCGGGATCTGGATCCCGGGCCGCGCGATCTGTAGAGGGAGGCGGCCCGGCCAACCGGGCGCACCTGGATGAGCGAAGTCTAACGGTCCATGTCGGATTTCTCCGATCTCGTCGCGAAGGCGATCCAGCCGTCGATGACCCGTGAGGAGCGCGAGGCGGTCTACACGGTCGTGCGACAGGCCGTGCTCCGGCTGCAGGAGCGGGAGGCGTTCCCGCCGGACGACCCGCGGGTCGCCCTCCAGCGCCACCTCGTCGAGGAGACGATCCGCGACGTCGAGGGCGACGTCGCCCGCTACGAATCCCTGCGCAAGCTCGACGCGGCCTTCGCGGCCCAGGCCGAGGCCCACAAGGCGGCCCAGAGCGGGCGGCGCTAGGGCGTCACTGCCGGTCCGCCTCCGTCACGGCACGGGTACGCCCGGCCCTTCACATCCGTGACGTTCGCCGTCGCCCGGCGCGTCCGCGCCGGGGCCGCTGCGTGGATGCGCGTCAGCCGCAGGCGACGCTCGCCCGGACGCTGCCGGGCTCGGCCACGTCGAGGCCCGCCGACACGTACTCGTTGAGCTTGTTGCGCAGGGTCCGGATCGAGATGCCGAGGATCTTGGCCGCGTGGGTCCGGTTACCGAGGCAGTGGTCCAGCGTGTCGAGGATCAGGTCGCACTCGACCTGCGCCACGGTCCGGCCCACCAGCCCGCGGGTGGCGGCCTCGGCGACCTGGGCGGCGCGCGCGGCCGGCCCCTCGACCGCGAAGGTCTCGCCCTCGGGCGACAGGATCGCCTCCGGACCGATCGCGTCGCCCGAGGCGAGCAGCACCGCCCGGTGCAGGGTGTTCTCCAACTCGCGCACGTTGCCGCGCCACGGGTTCCGCAGCACGAGCGCCCGGGCCTCCGCGGAGAGCGGGCGGACCGGCATCCCGTTCACCGCGGCGTATTTCCGGGCGAAGTGGGTGGCGAGTTCGAGGATGTCGGCCGGGCGCTCGCGCAGCGGCGGGAGCCGCAGGCCGACGACGTTGAGCCGGTAGAGCAGGTCCTCCCGGAACGTGCCCTTGCGGACCTCCTCGGCGAGGTTGCGGTTCGAGGTGGCGAGCACGCGGATGTCGACCCGTACCGGGGCGGTCCCGCCGACCCGGTCAATGACCCGCTCCTGCAGGGCGCGCAGCAGCTTCGCCTGCAGGCGCACGTCCATCTCGGAGATCTCGTCGAGGAGCAGCGTGCCGCCGTTGGCCTCCTCGAACCGGCCGATGCGCCGGGCGACCGCGCCGGTGAACGCGCCCTTCTCGTGGCCGAACAGCTCGGATTCGAGCAGGGCCTCGGGGATCGCCGCGCAGTTCACCGAGACGAAGGGCTTGCCCGCCCGGTTGGACTTCTGGTGGACATGCCGGGCCAGCACCTCCTTGCCGGTGCCGCTCTCGCCGGTGATCAGCACCGAGGCCTCGGAGCGGGCGACCTGCTCGGCGAGCTTGACCACCCGCTCCATGGACGGGTCGCGCCAGACGAAGGCGGCGCGGTCGGTGGCGACCGCTTCCAGCACCGCCGCGATCATCTCGGGATCGGGCGGGAGTGGGATGTACTCCTTGGCGCCCGCCCGGATCGCCGCCACGGCGGCCGAGGCGTCCGCCGAGACGCCGCAGGCGACCACCGGCGTGCGGATCCGCTCTCCCTCCAGCGCGGTGACGAGGTCGCGGATCGGCAGACCCACGTCGATCATGATGAGATCGGCGCCCCGCGCGCGCAGGACGGTGAGGCCCTGCGGCACGGCGTCGGCCTGCGTGACGGCGGCGCCGCGCTGCATCGCGATCTTCGAGGCGGTGATCAGCTCGCCGTTGAGCCGCCCGATCATCAGGAGCCGCATGGTTCGTCCCTCTCAAAACCCGCGCGCGGACAGCACACCGGCGTCCGCGGCTGAAAATCACTCACCCTTGACGATCTCGGTCATCGTCACGCCGAGCCGGTCCTCGACGAGGACGACCTCGCCGCGGGCCACCAGCCGGTTGTTGACGAACACGTCGATCGCCTCGCCGACCTTCCGGTCGAGTTCGAGCACCGCGCCGGGCGCGAGCCGGAGCAGGTCGCCGATCGGCATCCGGGCGGAGCCGAGTACCGCCGAGACCATCACGGGCACGTCGAAGAGCTGCTCCAGGTCGGCCGCGGTCTTCGGGGTGGTGGGCGCGTCGCGGATCGAGCCCGCGGCGTAGTCGGTGTCGTGCTCGCCGAGCTGGGGCAGGCTGAAATCGTCGGACATTAGGATCTCCTCACGGGCCCGTCGGCAGGCCGAGGGCGTCGAGCACCGCCGCCTCGATGCGGGCGCGCTCCCGAACGATGCCGCCGTCCGCCCACTCGATGCGGGCGTCGCCCGCCGCCATGTCGGGGTCGCCCAGCACCACGAGCCGGCCCTCGTAGCCGCGCTCGCGCGCGAGGCGCTTCACCAGGGTCTCGGCCTCCTCGACCAAGCCGTCGTGCACCCGCACCACCAAGTGCGGCACGCCGCGCAGGTGCTGGAGCGCCGTCCGGGCCGCCTCGCCGATGCCGGCGAGCGGGGCGGCGTCGAGGGCGTCGCCCGCGACCTTGCGGGCGATCAGCATCGCCACCTCGACCGCCTGCGCCTCGCGCTCGGCGTCGCGCGCGTCGGCCTGGGCGATCAGGCCCGCGGCGGCGAGCGCCAGGCGGGTCATGGCGTCGGCGAGCCGGCCCTGGACCTGCGCCTCGGCCTGGACCCGGCCCTCCTGCATGCCGCGGGCATGGGCCTCGGCCTCGGAGCGGGCCGCGGTCTCGGCGGCGCGCAGGGCCTCGGCGCTGGGGCGGCCGCTGCGGAAGTCGGTCTCGAACAGGAACGGCTTCGCGCTCCGGGCGGATTGGGCGCTCAATAGACCAGCTCCTCCTCGGCGCTATTCTTGGCGATCATGATCTCGCCCTTCTCGGCGAGGTCCTTGGCGATCTCGGTCATCTTGGCCTGCGCCTCATCCACCTCCTTGAGGCGGACCGGCCCGAGCGAGGCCATCTCGTCCGTGAGATTCTTGGCCGCGCGGGTCGACATCTGCCTCAGGAAGAAGCCGCGGGTCGGCTCGTTGGCGCCCTTGAGCGCGCGGCACAGGGTCTCGTTGTCGATGCTGCGCAGCAAGGTCTGGACGCTGCCCGGATCGAGTTTCAGCAGGTCCTCGAAGGTGAACATCAGCTCGCGGATCCGCTTGGCCGAGCCGCGGTTCGCCTGGTCGAGGGCGGCGAGGAAGCGGCCCTCCGTCTGCCGGTCGAAGGCGTTGAACACGTCGGCCATCATCTCGTGGGCGTCGCGGCGCTGGGTCTGGGCGATGGTCGACACGAACTCGACCCGCAGCGTCTCCTCGATGTGGCGCAGCGCCTCCTTCTGCACCGTCTCCATGCGCAGCATCCGGTTGAGGACGTCGATGGCGAAGTCCTCCGGCAGGATGGTGAGCACCTTGGCCGCGTAGTCGGCGCGCACCCGCGACAGCACCACCGCCACCGTCTGCGGGTACTCGTTGCGCAGGAACGACGCGAGGATCTCCGGGTCGACCTGGGCGATCGAGGCCCAGACGCGCTTGCCCGACGCGCCCTTGATCTCCGCCATGATCAGCGAGACCTGATCGCTGGGGAAGATTTTGAGGAGCAGCGCCTCGGTCCGCTCGAAGTTCGACGAGATGCCGCCGCTGTTGCCGAGCTTGGTCACGAACTCGATGATGAGCTTCTCGACGGTCTGCGCCTCCAGCGTGCCGAGCTGGACCATGGCGGCGCTGACCTTCTTGATCTCCTCCTCCTCGAGCATCTGCCAGATCGGGGCGCCTTCCTCCTCCCCGAGCATCAGCAGGAGCGCGGCGGCGCGCTGCGGACCGGGCATCGACGCGAACGAATCGCCGCCCGCCGTCGCCAGCGTGTTCGCCAGACCCAGTGCCGCACCTGCCGCCATCGTGTTGCCCTCGACGCCCTACGCTTCACTCTTCCTGGATCCAGGTGCGCAGCACCTCGACGGTCTCGGACGGGCTCGCCCGGACCATGTCGACCACGCGCTGGACCGTCTCGGCCTGGACCTGGCCGTTGATCTTGGCGAACTCCATCAGCCGCGCGGTCGGGTTGTCGCGGTCGATGACCGTCACGGTCTGGCCCGGACCCGCGACCGCGGCGGCGTCGCCGGGGAGCGCCATTCCGGACGCCGTCAGGACCGGGGCATCCGGGACCGGCGCGAGCACTTGGCGCACCAGGGGGCGGACCACCGTGAGCAGGACGATGAGCGTCAGCAGCGCCAGGACGGCGAGCTCGGCCATGCGCAGCACGTCCTCCTTGGTGGGGGCGAGCAGCGACTGGATCAGCGTGGGCTCGGTGAATTGCGGCACGCTCGGCGCCTCCGCGAAGCGCAGGTTCACCACCTCGATCTGGTCGCCGCGGGCCTTGTCGAAGCCGACGGCGCCGCGCACCAGCGCGGTGATCCTCTCGACCTCGGCGGGCGTGCGCGGGCTGTAGGTCTGCTTGCCGTCGGGGGCGGTGGCGTAGACGCCGTCGAGCACCACGGCGACCGACAGGCGCTTGATCCGGCCGCTCTCGGCGATCTCGGTCTTGGTGACCCGCGAGATCTCGTAGTTGGTGGTTTCCTCGTTCTTGTTGGTCGCGTCCTTGGGCGTCGGCGTCTTGTCGCCGCCATTGGCGCCGGGCAACTCGTTGCCGACGCTGACCTGTCCCTCAGCATTGCCGGTGACCGCCGATTCGGTGCGGGTCTGGGCGGAGCGCACGACCCGGCTCTCGGGATCGAAGGTCTCGGAGCGGCTCTCGACCCGGTTGAGGTCCAGTTCCGCGTTGACCTGGACGCGGGCCCGGCCCGGGCCGACGATTCCGGCGACGACGTCCTCGATCTGGCCGCGCAGGCGCCGTTCGAGGCCGACCTGCCGGTCCTCGAACCCGCCGGCGACGTCGGCCGCGGCGTCCCGGGCGCCGTCGGCCAGAAGCCGGCCGCGCTCATCGACGATCGAGATCCGTTCGGGCTTGAGGCCCTCCACCGCGGAGGCCACGAGATGGCGGATCGCCCGGACCTGCCCGGAATCGAGATCGCCCATCAGCTTCAGCACGATCGCCGCGCTCGGGCTCTCCCGGTCCCGCTCGAACAGGCGGCGCTCCGGCAGCACGAGATGGACGCGGGCCGCCTGGACCCGCCCGATCGCCCGGATCGAGCGCGCCAGTTCGCCCTCCAGGGCACGCAGGTGGTTCACGTTCTGAACGAAGTTGGTGGACGAGAACGCGTCGCCCTTGTCGAAGATCTCGTAGCCGACGCCGCCCTGGGTCGGCAGACCCTTGCCGGCGAGGTCCATGCGCAGCTTGGCGAGGTCCGGGCGGGGGGCCAGGATCGTCTGCCCGGCATCGCCCCGCGTCTCGTAGCGGATGCCGCGGCTGTCCAGCTCCCGGACCACGGAGGCCGAGTCCTGCATCGACAGGTCGGAGAACAGCACGCCCATGTCGGGGCGCGAGACCCGCAGGATGATGAAGGCGAAGAAGCCGATGAGCGTCAGCGTCACCGCCGCCATGGCGGCGATTCGGGCCGGTCCGAACTTCGTGACGAGATCGAGAACCGGCTTCACGGGAGGATTCGCTGCACTCTAACGCTGGCGGACCCCGGCGGCCCGCTCGGCAGAAATTGCCCAGGTCGTGGTTAGCGGGTCGTTAATGCGGGGGCGTCCCGCGGGCTCGGATGCGGGCGCCGGAACGACCGAAGCCGCGCCCGGGGTCCGGACGCGGCTTCGTGAGTCCTCGGATTCGACCGGGCCAGCCCCTCGGCGCCGTCTGAGGTCGTCGCTGCGGGCGGGTGGCCTTCGCGTCGGTCCGGGGCCGCGAAGCGGGTCCCTCGACCAGAGTCGCCGACGCGCCGGGTCCGGCACCCGCGGCCTCGATGAGACCCGGAAGCGCCGGCGGCGTCCCGGGATAGGGGCGCCCGGCACGGGCGCCGCGGATCAGTGACGGTAGTGCTGGATCCGGGTCGTCCGCAGGCCGGCGAGGCCGTGCTGGTCGATGGAGAACTGCCAGCTGAGGAATTCCTCTGTGGTCAACGTGTAGCGCTTGCACGCCTCCTCCAGGCTGAGGAGACCGCCGCGCACCGCGGCCACGACCTCGGCCTTGCGCCGGATCACCCAGCGACGGGTGCTCGGGGGCGGAAGGTCCGCGATCGTCAGGGGGCTGCCGTCGGGCCCGATCACGTACTTCACTCTCGGGCGGCTCGGTTCGGTCATGATACGCTCTACACTCGACTGACCTGTCGAGCATTGAAGGTACTTGTGCCCGCTTAAGAGATGTTGAAGCGAGTCACTCGGATGTGATTCGTTAAGTGCCACTTGTGGACAACCCGATGGTCTGCACGCTGGACAGCGGCACGCGCTGCGAACCGATCACCAGCACCGGCGACGTTCCGCTGAGATCGACCTCGTCGACCGTGCCCGTGAGGCTCGTATCGACCGAAACGCTCGAGCCGGTGGCATCCGTGGCCGCCACCTTGATCGAGTAGTTCCCGTCGGGCGCGGTCAGGCCGGCCGAGGTCTTGCCGTTCCACGTGTAGGTCTGGCTGCCGGCATTGAGCGCGGTGGTCTGCGTGGCCACGACGTTGCTCTTCGAGTCCAGGACCGTGATCACCGCCTTCGAGGCGGCCCGGGCCGGGTTCAGCGTCCAGGAGGCGGAGCCGCCGGACAGCTGCGAGGCGCTGCCGTCGGCCGACACGGTCTTCCCGATGTAGCTCGTGGCCGAGGCCGAGCTCGCCGATTGCGAGGCGCTCAGGATGCTGTCGAGGCGGTCGTTGGTCTTGAGCTGCTGCTCGACGCCGGCGAACTGCACCAACTGCTGCGTGAACTGGTTGGTGTCCATCGGGTCGAGGGGGTTCTGGTTCTTGAGCTGCGTGGTCAGCAGCGTCAGGAACTGCGTGAAGTTGCTGGCGATCTCGGTGGCGTTGCCGCTGCTGCTCGTGGACGAGCCCGTCGTGTTCGTCGTGCTCGTCAGGCTCGATATGCCGCTCGTCATGCTGATCTCTCCTGTGCCGCGTCCTGGCTCAGGGGCCGGATGCGCGTCGTGTCTGTGTGGGTCCGCGATGCGGGCGCCGCGCGTACCGCCTAGATCCTCATGTCGAGGCCGCCGTAGCCGCGTAGGACGCGGATCGGGGCGACCTCGTGCGGGGCTTCCGCCTGATCGCGCGACCAGCCCGTGCCGCCCCCGCGCGGGGAATCGCCCGGCTGACCGCCGCTGCCGCCGCTCTGGGCGCTTCCGTCGCCCCGCAGCGACAGGTTGATCCCGCCGGCCGAGGGATCGAAGCCGGCCTGGGTCAGCGCCTGCTGCAGCTGGCCGGCGTCGCGCTGGAGCAGCGCGAGGGTCTCGGGCCGGTCGACCACCAAGTGGGTCATGACGCGGCCGTGCGCCTTGTCGATCTCCAGCTTGACGTCGATGCGCCCGAGCTCGGCCGGGTCGAGCCGGATCTGGAACTCGTTGGATCCGCGCAGCGACCTCAGGCCGATGGTCATCGGCACTTGGCCGATCGGGATGGGTGGGTCGGTCTGGAGCGACGCGGTCTGCGTCGGCGCGGCGGTCTCCTGGGCGGCGCGCGTCGTGTCCACGACCTGGCCGGATGTCGCGGGCGGCGCCGGACCACCCTGCGCCGCCGCGGGCAGCGTCTGAAGCGGACCTGCGCCCTGGCCAACGTCGGTCAGGGCGGTGAGGAAATCCTGGGCCGCCGCATCGGACGTCGCGGCCGCCGCGCCGCCGGCCGTCAGGCCGTCGACCGGGACGCTGCCCGGCCCGACTTTGCCGGGTTCGTGACCGGCGCCTGCCGACGCCGTGGCGGTCCCGGCGATGCTGGGGACGGTTCCGGCCGCGCGGTCGCCGCCCTGAGTGTTCGTGCCGGAAGGGCCCGCGGCTGCGCCGGTTCCGGAGAGAGCCGCCGAGCCGTCCTGCGCTGGTGCCGTGCCGGTACCCGCATCCGTCTCAGCCTCGGCCTCGGTCTTGACCGTCCCGGTCGCGCCGCCCCCCTCGGACAGCGCGGCGATGAGGGCCAGAAGGGAGGCGGACGGCCCTGAGGCCGCGGGTTGCGCGGGGGCCTCGGCCTTCTGCGTCGGCACCGCCGCGTCGGCCTCGGGGCCTGCGGTGCCGGCCGCCTCGGCGGCCGGATCCTGCCCGGCCGCGACGGCCTCGGAATCCTGCTGCCCGGCGGCTCCCGTCCGGCCGGTCTCGGCGGTGCGCGCCGCGCCCGCCTTCGGAGCCTCGGCGCGCGCGCCCGCGGCGGAGAGCGATCCCTCGGCCCGCGCGGCCGAGGCCGGCGCATCCGCCGGCTTGGCGAGGCTGACCCTCTTGTCCGCGACCCGGGCCTCGGTCTGAAGCGCCGCATCCCGGGCGCGGTCGCCGGCCAGCCGCGCGGCGTCGGCCTGATCGCGCAGGTCGGCCTGACGGGCGCGGGCCGAGGCGGCGATGTCGCGCTGATCGGCGGCGCGGGCCCGCGCCGTCGCGGCGTCGTCGCGGGCCTGGGCCGCGCTCAGGGCGGCGCCGAAGCGGTCCTGCGCGGAATTGCCGGCGCGGGCCGCCACGCCCGCGGCCTCCCAGCCCGAACGCTGCGCCTGCGCGTTCCGCGCGGACGGAATCCACGTGGTGACATCCAAACGATCCGCCGCGCCGCTCGCCATTCCGGACTCCTCTGGGCCGCTCAGCAGCAAGGCGCGCGCCACCGTGCCGGCCGGATAAGTCTCTGAAAAAGCTCGTTCTCTGCTTGCAGCACGCGGGTCGGACCTGATCGAAGCTGCCGCCCGCCCGGCAGGATCTGCCGAGTGTCCGGTCCGGCCGCCCTGGAAAGCCGGGCGAAGTCCCGCTATAGACGGCCCGTGCAGCCAGGGAGCTTCCGGGCCGGCGGCTGCGGACCCTCGCGATGAACGCCCTCGATCTTCCCAAAGCCCCCCACGAGACGCGCGTCGTCGTCGCCATGTCGGGCGGCGTCGATTCCTCCGTGGTCGCGGGCCTGCTGAAGCGGCAGGGCTTCGACGTGGTCGGCGTCACGCTCCAGCTCTACGACCACGGCGCGGTGAGCCACCGCAAGGGCGCGTGCTGCGCCGGCCAGGACATCCACGACGCCCGGGCGGCGGCGGAGCATCTCGGCATCCCGCACTACGTCCTCGACTACGAGGATCGCTTCCGCGACGAAGTCATCGAGAAGTTCGCCGAGAGCTACCTCGCGGGCGAGACGCCGATCCCCTGTGTCGAGTGCAACCGCACGGTGAAGTTCCGCGACCTGCTGGGCCTCGCCCGCGACCTCGACGCCGACGCGCTCGCCACCGGCCACTACGTGGCCAGCCGGGCGCTCCCGGGCGGCGGCCGCGCGCTCCACCGCGCCCTCGATCCCGCCCGTGACCAGAGCTACTTCCTCTACGCGACCACGGCGGAGCAGCTGGACTTCCTGCGCTTCCCCCTGGGCGAGATGGAGAAGACCGAGACCCGCGCGCTCGCGAAGGATCTCGGCCTGTCCCTCGCCGAGAAGCCGGACAGCCAGGACATCTGCTTCGTGCCGCAGGGCCGCTACAGCGACGTGATCGCGCGTCTGCGCCCCGACGCGGCGCGACCCGGCGAGATCGTCGACCTCGCCGGCCACGTCCTCGGCCGGCACGACGGGATCGTGCATTACACGGTGGGCCAGCGGAAGGGCCTCGGCCTGTCCGGGCCCGAGCCGCTCTACGTCGTGCGGCTGGAGCCGGACTCGGCCCGCGTTGTGGTCGGGCCGCGCACGGCGCTGGCCACGACCCGGATCCGCCTCTCGGACCTCAACTGGCTCGGCGAGGGGCCGGTGGCGGCCGTGCGCGACCTGCCGGTGGCGGTCCGCGTGCGCTCGACCCGTCCGCCGCGCCCGGCGACGCTGACGGTCGGGCCGGACGGCGCGGCCGAGGTCGTGCTCGCCGAGCCCGAGGACGGCGTGTCGCCGGGCCAGGCCTGCGCGATCTACGCGGATGACGGCCCCCGGGCCCGGGTCCTGGGCGGCGGCACCATCCGGCGTGTCGACGCGTTGTCGGCCCGGCCCCGCGAGGCCGCCTGATCTCAACCTCTGGAACCTTCGAACGATGCTGAGCGAGCCGCAGATGGCCGGGCCGAGCACGGCCCTGATGCGCAAGGCCTATGCCCGCTGGGCCCCCGTCTACGACGTGGTCTACGACAAGCTCACCGAGCCCGCGGCCCGCGCCGCCGTCGAGGCGGCGGCCGAGCACGGGCCGCGGATCCTGGAGGCCGGCGTCGGCACCGGGCTGGCGCTGGGCTACTATCCGAAGGCCAGCTTCGTCTGCGGCGTCGACCTCTCCGAGGACATGCTCAAGCGCGCCCGCGCCAAGGTCCGGCGCCGGAACCTGGCCCACGTGAAGGGCCTCCAAGTGATGGACGTCTGCCACCTCGGCTACGCCGACGCGAGCTTCGACGCCGTCGTGGCCCAGTTCCTGATCACCCTGGTGCCCGACCCCGAAGCCGCGATGTCGGAGTTCCTGCGGGTGGTGCGCCCGGGCGGCGGCATCGTGCTCGCCAACCATTTCGGCCAGAGCGACGGGCCTCTGGCCCGGGTCGAGGAGGTCGTGGCACCGCTCTGCACGAAGATCGGCTGGTCGTCGGACTTCAAGGCGACGCGGATCGAGGCCTGGGCGCGGCGCAACGGCGTCGAGGTCCTGGGATTGAAGCCGACCTTCCCGGGCGGGTTCTTCAAGATCCTGCGGATGCGCAAGCCCGGGTGAGCGAGACCGGCAACGCCCCCGTCGCCGAAGGCTGCGTCGAGAACCGCGAGGGGCGCTGGAAGCGCCTGCGGCGCTGGCTCCCGCTGGCGCTGCTCCTAACGGTGTCGGCGGTGGTCCTGGTCTCGGGAGCCGCGCAACTCCTCAGCCTCGACCGCCTGCTCGCGTCCCGCCTCTGGCTGCGCGGCTTCGTCGAGGCCGGGTATCTCCGCGCGCTGGTCGCGGCCTACTGCCTCTATGTCGGGGCCGTCGTCGTGTCGGTACCGGCCACGCTGATCCTCACGATGGTCTGCGGCTTCCTGTTCGGCATCGTGCCGGGGGCGCTCACCGCGGTCTGTGCGGCCACGACCGGGGCGGCCATCGTGTTCGCGATCGGCCGCGGGCCCGGCGCCGACCTGCTGCGGCGCATGGGCGGCACGCGCCTCGCCGGGCTGGCCGAGGGCTTCCGGCGCGACGCCTTCGGCTACATCGCGGTGCTCCGCCTCCTGCCGCTGTTCCCGTTCTGGGTGACCAACCTCGCGCCCGCCGCCTTCGGGGTGAAGATGCGGGTCTTCGTGCTCGCGACGTTCCTGGGGCTGCTGCCGGGCGCGGTCGTGTACGCCACCACGGGCGCGGGCATCGAGGACGTCGTCGCCGCCCACGAGGCCGCCAGGACCGCCTGCCTCGCGACGGGGGCGGGCGGCTGCGACCAGGCCCTGACCCTGCGCGCCCTGGTCACGCCCAAGATGGTTGCAGGTCTCGCGATGCTTGCCGTCTTCGCCCTGGTCAGCATGCTGCTGAGCCGCCGCGCCCGACGCGGCTGAGATGCGCCGCCGAGACGCACGATCCGCCACCGGCTGTGTTTTTCGGTGTCTGAGGGCGCGTGCAACCGCTTGGAGGGGGATATCGTATAGTGCTCGCCGCCGGGAGCCTGTATTCCCGCCTGCGAATCTGTGGCTTGCGAACATGTATCCCGCGAAGGCCGAACCCGGCTCGAGCTTTCTCAATCCTCTCTCCGCCGATCCTCATCCGCGATGCCGGCGCGGAGCGTGACCGGCGTGTCCCTCGAGTCCCATCAGGCCGCGGCACCGGCGACGCCGGCGCCCGCACCGGCCCGCGACGTCCCCGAGCGGCGCACCGCGCGCCTCGGCCTGTCCGGGCGCCTGTTCCTCGTCACCGTCGCGTTCGTGGTGGTGGCCGAGGTGCTGACCTACGTGCCGGCGGTGGCCAATTACCGGATCGAATGGATGTCCGACCGCCTGGCGGCCGCGCAAGTCGCCGCTCTGGTACTCGACGGGCGGACCGGCGAGCCGGTCTCCGAGCCGCTCGAGAGCCGGCTCCTGGCCGGCGTGAACGCCCGCGCCATCGCCGTCCGCGGCGGCGGCGCCCAGCGTCTGCTCGCCATCGAGCCCATGCCCGAGCAGGTCGCCGACACCGTCGACCTGCGCGACGTCACGGCCCTGTCGGCGATCCGGGGCGCGTGGCGCACCCTCGTGGCGCCGGTCCACGAGCCGATCCGTGTGGTCGGGGAAGGCGGCATCGGCTTCGACCGGGTCGAGATCCTGCTCGATGAGGCGCCGCTGCGCACCGCCATGATCGACTACGCGCTGCGCCTGCTAGTCTCCTCGCTGATCATCGCGGCCGCCGCCGCCGGTCTCGTCTTCGTGGTGCTGCAGGTGTTGATCGTTCGCCCCGTGCGGCGGCTCGCCACCAGCATCACGGCCTTCGCGGACGATCCGGAGGATGCCGGGCGGATCATCGCGCCGTCCCGCCGCAGCGACGAGATCGGCCAGGCCGAGCGGGCGCTCGGGCGGATGCAGCGCAGCCTCGCCGACCAGCTCCGGCAGAAGCGGCGACTCGCCGAACTGGGCTTAGCGGTCAGCAAGATCAGCCACGAACTGCGCAACCTGCTGACCGGTGCGCAGCTCCTGGGCGACCGCCTGGAGGGGACCGAGGATCCGACCGTGCAGCGCGTGGCCCCCCGCCTCGTCGGGACGCTGGCCCGCGCGATCCGCTTCTGCGAGGCGACCCTCGCCTACGGGCGCGTCTCCGAGCGGACGCCGCTCCTCACCAGCACGCCGCTGGCACCGGTCTTCGCGGAACTTCCGGATCTCGCCGCGCTGGCGGCGCATCCGGTCAGCGTCCAGGTCGCGGCGGGCGATCTCTCCGTGCAGGCCGATCCGGAGCAGCTCGGGCGGGCGCTGGCCAACCTCGTGCGCAATGCCGTGCAGGCGCTGGACGGGGCGGCCGTGCCGGAGGCCGCCGTGAGCGTGGTCGCCGCCCGCGCGGCACCGGGCCGGGTCACGATCCTGGTCGCCGATAACGGTCCCGGTCTCCCGGCGCGCGCGCGGGAGAACCTGTTCGCGCCGTTCCAGGGATCCATGCGGTCCGGTGGCACGGGCCTCGGGCTGCCGATCGCCGCCGAGCTGATCGGGATCAACGGCGGCACCCTCACCCTCGACGATTGCGAGGCCGAGGGGCTGAGCGGCGCGCGCTTCCGGATCGTGCTGCCGGAGGGCTGACGGGACCGGACCCGCGAGACGGTGCCCCGCTGCCGCTACTCGGCCGCGGCCCTGACGGGCTCCCCGACCCGGATGCCGAGATCGGCCAGCAGCGCCGCGTCGTCGTCCTGCCCGTTATTGGCGGTGGTGAGCAGCCGCTCGCCGTAGAAGATCGAGTTGGCGCCGGCGAGGAAGCACAGCACCTGGGCCTCGCGGGTGAGGCTCTTGCGGCCGGCGCTGAGCCGCACGCGGGAGCGCGGCATCACGATCCGCGCCGTGGCGCACATGCGCACCAGATCGAACGGGTCGACCGCCGGCTGGTCCTCCAGCGGGGTGCCGGGCACCGCCACGAGGGCGTTGATCGGCACGCTTTCCGGATGGGGGGCGTGGTTGGACAGAACCTGGAGCATCGCGGCGCGATCGGTGACACCTTCGCCCATCCCGACGATGCCGCCGCAGCACACGCCGATCCCGGCCTCGCGGACGTTCGCGAGGGTCTGCAGGCGCTCGTCGTAGGTGCGGGTGGAGATGATGTCCTCGTAGAAATCCGGCCCGGTATCGAGGTTGTGGTTGTAGGAGGTCAGCCCGGCCTCGGCGAGGCGTCCGGCCTGCGAGGGCGTGAGCATGCCGAGCGTCACGCAGGCCTCCATGCCGAGGCCGCGCACGCCGCGAACCATGGCGAGCACCGCGTCGAATTCCGGGCCGTCCTTCGGCTGGCGCCACGCGGCGCCCATGCAGAAGCGCTGGGCGCCGGCGGCCTTGGCGGCGGCCGCCTCGGCCAGCACCGTCTCCACGGGCATCAGCCGCTCGCGCGCGACGCCCGCGCCCTTGTGATGGGCCGATTGCGGGCAGTAGGCACAATCCTCCGGGCAGCCGCCGGTCTTGATCGACAGGAGCGAGGCCCGCTGGATGTCGGCGGGGTCGTTGTGCCGGCGGTGCACCTGCGCGGCCCGGAACACGAGGTCCATCAGCGGCAGGTCGTGGATCGCGCGGATCTCCGCCACGCTCCAGTCGTGGCGGATGTCGCCGAGGTCGGGCTGCTGGGAACCGGGGAGGGAAGTCGCGCTCATGCGGTGTTTGAGCCGGATCGGCGGACAGAAATCAAGCGGGCCTCGCGCCCGAACCTCCGACCGAGGGGTCGGTCTGGACGATCATGCCGTACCAGCCCAGCCCGCGATAGGTCTCGTATCCCGGTGTCCGATGGAAGGCCGTGACCGTGCCCGACCGCGGATCCCGCACGACTCCGCTCGTCTCGCCGTCCATCCGGCAGGAGACCCGCTCGGTCAGGAGGCCGATCTGATCCGAGGCGGCCAGCACCCGGCCGCCGGCATCGACCAGCAGGGCGCGGGTGCGCCCCCGATCTTCCGGCGCGACCCGGATCCCCGAAACGATGGCGTGGGCCTGCGGTGCCCAGTCGAAGTGGATCGCCAGGACGCCGAGCGGTGCGCCGGTCGCCTGACCGCCCGCCCGCACGCTCGCCGCGTAGGTGGCGACCTGCGCGCCGCCCAGCGCATCCTCCTGCCGCACGTCGGCGCAGACGAAGGCGTCGCCGCTCTCCAGGGCGAGCGCCTCCCGGAACCACGCTTCGCCCGCGACGCTCCGGCCCTGCAGTCCCGGGTAGCGGTCGGCGCGGCCGGTCGCGAGGATGCGGCCGTCCAGGCCGCAGATCCAGAGATCGAGATAGACCGTGTAGGCCGAGAGGATGATGCCGAGGCGGTCGCCCGCGAAGGCCGCCGCGGCCGGGCCGGGATCGGCCGCGCAGGCGACGACGGCGGCGTCGGTCGCCCACCAGCGCACGTCGCAGGTCCGCTCGTAGAGGTTGCGATCGATCAGTTCGACCGCGTTGAGCGCGAGATCGACCAGGCGTTCTCCCTGGACGCGGCCCGCCATCGTCTCGACGGTGCGCTGCAGCTCGACGATGCGGCCGGACAGGTGAAGCTCCAGCTCGCCGGCGATGACGTCCACGGATTCGCCGAGGGCGCGCACCTCCTGGGCGACGACCGCGAAGCCGCGTCCCTCATCTCCGGCCCGCGCGGCCTCGATGAGCGCGTTGAGGGCGAGGATCTTGGTCTGCGCCGTGATCCGCCGGATCCGGCCGGTCTTCTCCTGCGCCGCCTGCTTGACGGCATCGGCCAAGATCTCGATCGACCTGAGCGTCGGCGGCTCGGACTCCGATCCGGAGGTCCGGTCATTGGGGAAATCAGTTTTCGCAGTCATGCCGGGCCCGAGCGACGAGGCGAGCATTTTACAGCTAGAATATAATACAGTCTTAACCGATCAAGGCCGGCGATATAACTTACAATACTAAAATCAATCCATAATTCAATCGAGAGTATATAGGTCCCGTCGGTCGCGGGTGCTGGGCGCTCGCCAATATCGATGACGTTGCCTGGACGCGGGGCCGCCGCCCGGACGCGGGCGGCAGCCCGTCTGTCAGTGCGTCGGCTCGCCGGCCGAGACCTTGGCGGTCCAGTCGTCGAAGGCGATGACCTTCTGCCGCTGCTCGCCGAGCCGGTCGATGCGCAGGACCATCTCGTCCCCGGCCTTGAGGTAGCGCGGCGGCTTCATGCCGAGGCCGACGCCCGGCGGCGTGCCGGTGGTGATCACGTCGCCCGGCTCCAGCAGCATGAAGTGCGACGCGTAGGCGACGAGTTGGGGAACGTCGAAGATCATCGTGGCTGTCGAGCCGGTCTGACGGCGCTCGCCGTTCACGTCGAGGCTCATGGCGAGGTTCTTCAGGTCCGGAATCTCGTCGAGGGTGACCAGCCAGGGGCCGAGGGGGCCGAAGGTCGGCGCGCTCTTGCCCTTGGTCCAGGTCGGACCGCGGTTCATCTGCCACTCGCGCTCGGAGACGTCGTTGCAGATGCAGGCGCCCGCAACGTAGCTCAGCGCCTCGTTGGCGTGGACGTAGCTGGCGCGCCGCCCGATCACCACGGCGAGCTCCACCTCCCAGTCGGTGCTGTGCGATCCCTTGGGGATGATGACCGTGTCGTTCGGCCCGCACAGGCTGGACGGAGCCTTGTTGAAGATGATCGGCTCCGCGGGGATCGGCGAGCCGGTCTCTTCGGCGTGGTCGGCGAAGTTCAGGCCGATGGCGACGACGTTCCGGGTGCCGCCGACGCAGGGGCCGAGGCGCACGTCCGGGGGCAGCTTCGGCAGGGTCTCGGGATCCAGGGCGCGCAGACGCGCCAGCGAGTCGGGCGCGAGGGCCGGCCCGGCGATGTCGCGCACGATGCCCGACAGGTCGCGCAGCCCCCCACTGGCATCCACGAGGCCGGGCTTCTCGTCGCCGCTCGGGCCGTGCCGGAAGAGCTTCATGGCCGCACTCCTCATCCTTCCCTGAACCGGTCTGCGCCGGACGCCGGGACCATGGCCGGGCCTCGACCCGGGTGCAAGGCCGGCCGCGTCGGCGTGTCGGTCCGCCGGGTGTCGCCGCCGGGCAACAGGACGGCGGAAAAGTGCAGGGTCGGCGACATTCGGATATATTGTTCCTGTCGCCTTCTCGGTGGGGCAGCGAGGATCAAGACTGCAATGCGACGCCGACCAGGTGCTTTCACACGTGGAGATGCCGTTTACCATTTCCGCTCTACTACTCTTCTTCTTGGTGCCGAAAACCATCGAGGTCATTGCGGTTCTGCCCCCGAAACCGGCACCATGCACGAAAGGTCGCCGCATAACGGGTCTCGAACAATCGACGGCGCCCCGCAGAACGAGCAGGCTTGGGGGATAGAGATGGGCGGGACGGTTCGCGCTGCGTTGCTGGCGGCGACGGCGGTGATCCTCGGCGCCGGGCAGGTGCAGGCTGGGGCGTTCGGGATCCGGGAGCAGAGCACCGAGGCCCAGGGGCTGGCCTTCGCGGGCGCGGCGTCGGGGTCGGGCGGCGTCTCGTCGATGTTCTGGAACCCCGCGACGATCACGATGAACCCGGGCTTCGTCGCGGAGCAGAACTTCACCTATATCGGCCTCTCCTCGACGATCCGTCCGGATGCCGGCACCAATCCGGGCTTCGCGCGGCTGGGCGGCTCCGGCGATATCGGCCAGGGCGCCGTCGTGCCGGCGGGCGCGACCTCGTACCAGCTGAACGACCGCCTGTGGCTCGGCCTCTCGACCGGTGCTCCCTTCGGCCTCGTCACCAAGCCGCGGGACGTGTGGGCCGGCGAGGTCTACGGACGCTCGTCGCGAATCTTCTCGCTGGCGATCAACCCGGTCATCGGCTTCAAGGTCAACGAGTGGCTCTCGATCGCGGCCGGCCCGAACATCGAGTATTTCCGCCTGACCCTGCGGCAGGCGCTGCCGATCCCCGGCATCCTGCCGACCTCGTATCCGAGCTCCTTCCTCAAGGGTGAGTCCTGGGGCGCGGGCTTCACCGCCGGCGCCACGCTCACGCCCCGCGACGGGACCGTGCTGGGCATCGGCTACCGCTCCTCGGTGCACCACGACATCGACGGCTCGATCGGCGTCCCGCTCGTCGCCCTGGCGCCGCTGGCCGGACAGGTCCGCGCCAAGCTGAACACGCCCGAGAAGCTGAGCGTCGGCCTGACCCAGGCGGTCTCGCCGGTGGCGCGGGTGAATCTCGGCTTCGAGTGGGACAACTGGTCGAGGCTCGGCACCATCGGCATCGTGTCGAAGACGATCGGCCTGCCGGTGAACAACCTGCCGCTCAACTACAAAGACGGGTTCACCTACGCGGTCGGCGCCGAGTACGACGCGTCGCCGAACCTGACGCTGCGGACCGGCTTCGCCTACGAGACCTCGCCCATCGACTTCCGGAACCGCTCGGTGCGCCTGCCGGACGGCGACCGGTACAACGTCTCGGTCGGCGCCAGCTACCGCTGGAGCCAGCAGCTGACGCTGAACCTCGCCTACTCGCACTTCTTCCTGGACCGCTCGCGGATCCTCGCGGGCATCGGCCGCGACTACAACATCAGCAACATCGCCTTCGCGGGCGTGGTGGATTCCAGCGCCGACATCGTCTCGGTGGGCTTCCGCTACGTCTTCGGCGCGCCGCCGGCCCCGGCCCCGGCGCCGCTCGTGCGGAAGTACTGACGGGCAGCTCCGGTCGCGTCCGTCGCTCCGCTCGTGATGACTGGGCGGCTCCGTGATCGTCGCGGCCGTTCACCCATCGATCCGCGTGCGTCGCGCGCCTCAGGCGCGCATCCGCACGTATGTGCCGGGCGCCGGCCCTAAGGATTGCAGCGCGTCGCCGCCCGGCTGCCGGGCCGGCACCCGCTCCGGGGCCTGCGCCTCGATCCACTGGAACCAGTAGGGCCACCACGAGCCCTTGGTCTCGACCGCGGCCCTGATCCACTCCTCGAGCGTCCCCTTCACGGGGCCGCCGGTCCAGTAGCCGTATTTCGGCTTGGACGGCGGGTTGATCACGCCGGCGATGTGGCCGGAGCCGGCGAGGACGAAATCGACCTTCCCTCCGAAGACCTTCGAACCCTCGAAGACCGACAGCGCCGGCGCGATGTGGTCCTCGCGGGTCGCGAGGTTGAAGATCGGCACCTGGACCTTCCTGAGGTCGAGGCGGACGTTGCCGAGCACCATCCGTCCCTGCGCCAGCGTGTTGTCGAGGTAGCAGTTGCGCAGGTAGAACGAGTGGTTGGCCGCCGGCATCCGGGTGGCGTCGGAGTTCCAGTACAGCAGGTCGAAGGCCGAGGGTGCCTTGCCCTTGATGTAGTTGTTCACGACGTAGGGCCAGATCAGGTCGTTCGGCCGGAGCATGTTGAAGGCGTTCGCCATGCGGGCGCCCTCCAGGTAGCCCTGCTCGGCCATGCGCGCCTCGACCTGGCGGATCTGCTCCTCGTCGGCGAAGACCTTCAGGTCGCCCGCGTGGGAGAAGTCGACCTGTGTGGTGAGCAGCGTCGCGCTCTTGATCCGCCGGTTGCCGGTGGCCGCCTGCATGGCGAGCGTCACCGCGAGCAGCGTGCCGCCGACGCAGTAGCCCGCCGCCGTGACCTCGCTCTCACCGGTGGCGACGCCGATCGCGTCGATGGCCGCCTCGATCCCCTCGCGCATGTAGGACTCGAAGTCCTTGTCGGCGTGGCGGGAATCGGGATTGACCCAGGAGATGCAGAAGACCGTCAGGCCCTGGTCGACCATCCACTTCAGGAAGCTCTTCTGCGGATTGAGGTCGAGGATGTAGAACTTGTTGATCCAGGGCGGGACCATCAGGAACGGGCGCCGCAGCACGGTCTCGGTGGTGGGCGCGTACTGGATCAGCTCGATCAGGTCGTTGCGGAATACCACCTCGCCGGGGGTGACCGCCATGTTGCGCCCGACCTCGAACCCGCTCGGGTCGGTCTGGCGCACGCGCAGCTGCCCGCCGCCGGCCGCCAGATCCTCCTCGTACATCTTGAGGCCGCGGACGAGATTGGCGCCGTTCTCCTGCAGGGTGTGGCGGATCAGCTCCGGGTTGGTCGGCAGGAAGTTCGAGGGCGACAGCATGCTGGTCACTTGGCGCAGGTAGAACTGCGCCTTGTGACGCGTGTGCGCGTCGAGCCCCTCGGCCTCATCGACGAGGCTCTCCGCCCAGCGGGTGGCGAGCAGGTAGGCCTGCTTGAGGAAGTCGAAATACGGGTTGGTCGTCCACTCGGCGTGGGCGAAGCGCGCGTCCCGGGGCTCGGGCAGCGCCACCGGATCGGCGGGTTGGCCCTGCAGGCGCAGGTAGGTCGAGCCCCAGAGCGACAGGAAGGCCTGCGACAGGCGCGCCTGCGCCTCGGCGCTGCGGTTCGGATCGGCGAGCCAGACCTCGGCCACCTGGCCGAGCACCTTGGCCGCCTCGTTCATCTCGCTGCCGGGTGCGCCCGCCTGGCCCTCGGGCCCGAGGAGGCGGGCGACGTTGCGCCCCATCGCCTCGACGAACTGACCGGCATTGCGGGAAATCGCCTCGAAATCCGGCATCGGGGCGACCGTGCCGTCCGGCATCGCGCCGTTCGAGACCGACTTCGGAGGGGCGGTCCGATCCGGCGCCTGCGGGCTCGTCAAACGTGCCTCCCTGTGCTTCATCTGTTGACCCGATGGCGCGGGCCTCGTTTCCGACAAAATAAGGAGCGAGCCAGAGTTTTCGCCAGCCCGGCTCAGGACGTCGCCGAAACATCCGGCCGATCTTTTCATACGCATGTGACGATGGATCGTGCCATTTTGAACCCCGCTATCCGCCCGCATCGCGCCGGTCCGCTGCGCCGCCTGACGCGCGCGGCCGGCCTGGGCGTGCTGGTCGGCGCGCTCGGGGCCTGCTCGGGCGACGTCGTCCGCTCGCTGGCCTCCGATGCAGGCTACGGGCCGCGGGTCGTCGCGGCCCCGGATTTCGTCACGGACACCCGCAGCAAGGCGCAGCCCGACTTCATGCCGGTGGGCGTCGACGCGCCGAAGCGGCCGGTCCGGGCCAAGTCGGTCACGGGCCAGAAGGCCCTGGAGGCGGAGCTGGAAGGTGCCCGCGGCCGCAACGAGGCCCGGGGGCGGGCCGCCGAGAGTGCCGGGCGGGGCGCGGCCGCCACCGTCAAGCCGGCTCCGGCGGCGTCGCAGTAGCGGCCCTTTTTCAGGGTCGGCGGCGGCCCGCAACTCTGGTAGAGCACGTGGTTCGCCCGACCGGCCCAGACGAGAGACGCCGGATCCGGGACGCGCCGATGGACACGCCCATGACCGACTTCCACCGCATCAAGCGACTGCCGCCCTACGTCTTCGAGCAGGTCAACCGGATCAAGGCTGCCGCCCGCGCGCAGGGCGCCGACATCATCGATCTCGGCATGGGCAACCCCGATCTGGACGCCCCGAAGCACGTCATCGCCAAGCTGTGCGAGACGGCCGGGCGGCCGCGCACGGATCGCTACTCGGCCTCCAAGGGCATCGCGGGCCTGCGCAAGGCCCAGGCGGGCTATTACCAGCGGCGCTTCGGCGTGACCCTGAACCCCGACACCCAGGTGGTGGCGACTCTCGGGTCCAAGGAAGGGTTCGCCAACATGGCCCAGGCGATCACCGCGCCGGGCGACGTCGTGCTGGTGCCGAACCCGAGCTACCCGATCCACGCCTTCGGCTTCCTGATGGCCGGTGGCGTCATCCGCTCCGTGCCGGCCGAGCCGACCCCGGCGATGTTCCCCGCCCTGGAGCGGGCCATGCGCCACTCGATCCCGAAGCCGGTGGCGCTGGTCGTCTGCTACCCGTCGAACCCGACCGCCTACGTGGCGAGCCTCGACTTCTACCGCGACCTCGTGGCCTTCGCGAAGCAGCACGAGCTGATCCTGCTGTCGGACCTCGCCTACGCGGAAGTCTATTTCGACAACAACCCGCCGCCCTCGGTGCTGCAGGTGCCCGGCGCTATCGACTGCACGGTGGAGTTCACCTCGCTGTCGAAGACCTACTCGATGGCCGGCTGGCGGATGGGCTTCGCGGTGGGCAACGAGCGCCTGCTCGCGGCGCTCACCCGGGTGAAATCCTACCTCGATTACGGCGCCTTCACGCCGATCCAGGTCGCCGCGACGGCCGCCCTCAACGGCCCGGACGACTGCATCCACGAGATGCGCAGCATCTACAGGAAGCGTCGCGACGCGCTGGTGGAGTCCTTCGGCAAGGCCGGCTGGACTATCCCGTCGCCCGCCTCGTCGATGTTCGCCTGGGTGCCGATCCCCGAGCGGTACCGGGAACTCGGCAGCCTCGAATTCTCCAAGCTGCTCCTGGAGAAGTCCGACGTGGCGGTCGCGCCCGGCATCGGCTTCGGCGAGTTCGGTGACGAGTACGTCCGCATCGCGCTCGTGGAGAACGAGCAGCGCATTCGGCAGGCGGCGCGCAATATCCGCCGGTTCTTCGACGGCACCGACAAGACGCTGCACAACGTCCTGCCGATGGCCCGGACCGGCTAGACCGGCCCGCGCAAATTGTTGCCGCGGGGCGACAGGCGCCGTCAAAGGTGTCGGCGCCCCGCGCCGGCGCTTGTCAGCGCGGGGCGCGATGGCCAGGGTCAGGTGCGGGGGTCTTCCCGCGTCCCGAGTCTCGCATGCGCCGCCTGAACCTCATCGCCGCCCTGCTGCTCGCCGCCGCGGCCTCGGCCTGCGCGCCGAACCCGATCATCGCCCGGGACCCGATCCCCGCGCCGGGACCGGCGGACGTGTACGCGTGCGACTCGAAGCCGTTGCCGGTCAACGCCTTCACGACCGATTGCCGCCCCGTCCCGGCGAGCCCGCAGGTCGTGCTGCGCGCGCGGGGCTGAACCCGCCCGGAATTTCGGTAACCGGTCGATTCGGACGGGCCGGACAAGCCGCCCGCGATCAGCTAGACTGTAGGCCAGATGCCGGCCCGCCCGGCCCCCTGACGGAGCATCGCGTGAGCACCAAGACCCTGATCGCCGCCGGATTGCTCGCCCTCCTGGCGGGGCAGGGCGCCTCGGCCTCCGACGCCGCCTACCCGCCGGCGCCCTACCAGCCCCGCGCCTTCGTGTTCACCGCCCCGAACGGCCCGACGGTCCTGCAGACCGAGGGCTGCTGCCAGGTGGTGGTGCCGCCGGGCCGGCCCGATCTCGCCCAGCCCGCCGTGCCGGTGGCCGAGGTGATGAACGGCGGCGGCTTCGGCTACACCGGGTTCGACTACTACAACGACCAGATCACCGAGGGGCGGTTCGGCGCGCGCAAGCGGCCGCGGGAGTACGTGATCGCTCCGTCCTACATCGTGCCGCCGCGCTACTGAGCCGCCGGGCGTTCCGGGGCCTCAATCCTTCTGCGGATCGTGGCCCCAGTTCATCAGCGACATCCGCCACGGGGAGTCGGGGTCCTTCCGGGCCTCGCCGCCCTGCTTGAGATGGCGGTGGACGTAGCCCACGACCTTGCGCATGGCGGCGTAGTCGTCGTCCGTCAGGTCGGCCTTCTTGGTGTCCTTGATCGCCAGGATCCGCCGGCCCATCTCGTGCCCGGTCGACTCGCCGCCGTCCTTCTTCTGGCCCACCTCCCGGCTCGCCGCGCTGTCGAGGTGCTTCCTCAGCGCCGCCGGCGTCATGTTGACGGCCTCGTTGAAGTCCTTCCACGTCGCCGCGTGATCGTCCGCCATCCGCCTGCCTCCCGGGCCGTGTCGCTCGTCCTCGACAACCCCGACAACGCGCCCGAGGCTCGCCGGCTCGCCGCCATCCCTGCGGTCGGGCGCCGCACGGACAACGGGCGACGCGGCGGGCGACGTGGCGGGCGACGTGGCGGGCGACGTGGCGGGGAAGCGTTTACAGGCCGGGTCACGGGGGGTATCACCCCGACCCGACGAGCTTCCATTCTCTCCCCACACCCCATTCCCGAAAAGCCAGATGCGCGCCGAGATCGAGCAAGCCTCGGATGCCGCCAAGCAGTCTATAGGGCTGCTGAGGAGGCATCTTTGACTGGGATACAGTCGATAAACGCCTCGCGGAGCTGAACGCGGCTTCCGAGAACCCCGACCTCTGGAACGACGCCGAGGCCGCCCAGAAGGTCATGCGCGAGCGCCAGCAGCTCGACGAGGCCGTCACGGCGATCAAGAAGCTGGAGCGCGACCTCGAGGACGGCGCCACGCTGATCGAGCTCGGCGAGATGGAGGGTGACGAATCCTCGATCCGCGAGGGCGAGGCGGCGATCCTCGCCGTCGAGAAGGAGGCCGCGAGCCGGCAGGTCGAGACGCTTCTGTCGGGCGAGGCCGACGGCTTCGACACCTATCTCGAGGTCCATGCCGGGGCCGGCGGCACCGAGAGCCAGGACTGGGCCAACATGCTCCAGCGCATGTATGCCCGCTGGGCCGAGCGCCGGAAGTACAAGGTCGAGGTCGTCGAGATGACCGACGGCGAGGAGGCCGGGATCAAGGGCGCCACGCTCCTGATCAAGGGCCACAACGCCTACGGCTGGCTCAAGACCGAGTCCGGCGTGCACCGTCTGGTCCGGATCTCGCCCTACGATTCCAGCGCCCGGCGGCACACCAGCTTCGCCAGCGTCTGGGTCTACCCGGTGATCGACGACCGGATCGAGATCGAGATCAAGGAATCCGACTGCCGGATCGACACCTACCGGTCGTCCGGCGCCGGCGGCCAGCACGTCAACACCACCGACTCGGCGGTGCGCATCACCCACAATCCCACCGGGATCGTGGTGGCGTGTCAGCAGGAGCGCTCGCAGCACAAGAACCGGGCGACCGCCTGGAACATGCTGCGCGCCCGCCTGTACGAGCTGGAGCTGAAGAAGCGCGAGGAGAAGGCCAACGCCGAGGCCGCCGCCAAGACGGATATCGGCTGGGGCCACCAGATCCGGTCCTACGTGCTGCAGCCGTACCAGCTGGTGAAGGACCTGCGCACCGGCACCCAGTCCACCGATCCGGACGAGGTGCTCGACGGCGACCTCGACCCGTTCATGGAGGCCTCGCTCGCGCAGCGGGTCTACGGCGGCGGCGAGGCGGTCGAGGATATCGACTGAGGCGGCGTGAGCTGCCTCCCCGTCATCACGAGCGCAGCGAAGTGACCCAGGGCGGCGCGCGATCGATCAGCGTGGCGCTACCCTGGATCGCTTCGCTCCGCTCGCAATGACGGCGGTGCTGACAGAGAGCGCCGTTGAGGCCGAAGGATGAGCGCCGGCGGCGCCCATCCTCCCACGCCTCTCAATACCCCAGCGCAGCCCCGTCCTTGCGCGGGTCCGAGCCGGCCGCCAGCGTGCCGGTCTTCCGGTCGATCCAGATGACCTGCCCCCCGCCGAGCGGCAGCGGCGCGCGGATCGCCGGGTGGCCGCGCTCCTCGAGTCCCGCCATCACCGCGTCGGAGACCCCGCCCTCCACCTCCAGGCTGCCGCCGTAGGCGAAGCTGCGCGGGGCATCGAGGGCCTCCTGCACGTCGAGGCCCCGGTCGAGGAGGCCCGACAGCAGCTCGACATGGCCCATGGCCTGGTAATGGCCGCCCATGACGCCGAACGGCGCGACCGCCTGCCCGTCCTTCATCAGCATGCCGGGGATGATCGTGTGCATCGGCCGCTTGCCCGGGCCGACGCTGTTCGGGTGGCCGCCCTCGGTGCGGAACGACAGGCCGCGGTTGTGCAGCAGCACGCCGCTCTCGGGCGCCAGGATGCCGGAGCCGAAGCCCTGGAAGATCGAGTTGATCAGCGACAGCGCGTTGCCGTCCCGGTCGACCACGCAGAGGTAGACCGTGTCCTTGTGGGCGCGGCCCTCGGCCATCTCGCGGGCGATCTCGGGATAGATCTCCGGCTCGCGGGCCCGGCCCATGTCGATCGCCCCATGGGCGGCGGCCTTCCAGGCGTCGGAGAGCAGGTGCTCGACTGGCACGTTGGCGAGGGCCGCGTCGCCGAACAGCACGTCGCGGTGATGGTAGCCCTGCTTGCAGACCTCGGCGAAGACGTGGAGCCGGTCGAGGTCGGAGAGCGCGCCGACGTCGTAGTGCGACAGCACATTCAGCATCATCAGCGCCGCCAGACCCTGGCCGGCGGGCGGGCACTCGTAGATGTCGTAGCCGCGGTAGCGGGTCGAGACCGGCGCGACCACGTCGGGCCGCGCGGCGGCGAAGTCGTCCAGCGTGTGCAGGCCGCCGAGGGCGTTCAGCCGGCTCACCATGTCCTCGGCGACGGGGCCCTCGTAGAAGGCGCGCGCGCCCGCCTCGGCGATCGCCCGGAGCGTCGCCGCGAGCTTCGGCAAGCGGACGACGCTGCCGATCGCCGGCACCTCTCCGCCGGGCAGGTAGGTCGCGGCGGCGTGGGGATCGGCGGCGACGCGCTCGGCGCCGCGCAGCCAGTCCCAGCCGACCCGCTGCTGGACGACGAACCCGTCCTCCGCGTAGCGGATCGCCGGCTGGAGCAGCTCGCTTAGCGACCGGGTGCCGTGCTCGCGCACCAGCAGGTCCCAGGCCGCGACCGCGCCCGGCACCGTCACGGCGTGGGGGGAGGTGGCCGTGATCGCGACGCCGTGCTCGGCGTACCAGTCGGGCGTCGCGGCGGCGGGCGCGCGGCCCGAGCCATCGAGGGCGATGGGCTTGGTGGCGCCCGCGGGGGCGTAGAGCGCGAAGCAGTCGCCGCCGATCCCGGTCATCAGCGGGTCGACCACGCACTGCACGGCCACCGCCGCGATACCGGCATCGACGGCGTTGCCGCCCGCGCGCAGCACCTCGATGGCGGCGAGCGTCGAGAGCGGGTGCGAGGTCGCGACCGCGGCGTTGGCGGCGTAGACCGGGGAGCGGCCGGGGGCGGAGAAGTCTCTCACGGGATGTCCTGCTCTGCTGGGCGACTTAAAGAATCACCGCTTGATGCATATCGCCACCTCGGGATGAGGCGGTGACGGAGATGACGGCGCGGCCTCGTCCATGACGGATGGCTTCGTCGCCTCGTCTCTGCGAGCGCAGCGAAGCAATCCAGTCGCCGCAACGCTGAGCAACCTCGCGCTGCCCTGGGTCACTTCGCTGCGCTCCTGATGACGGCGGAGGCCGGGCTGACCGGTTGTTCCGATCGAGGATCGCCTGGACGATCACGCGTGCTGCCCTCTCGGCAGCGCCACCCAGTGCCCTGGCGCCACCTCGGTGAGCGGCCCGTCGGGCGGCTGGTCGTGGCCGGCGAGGTCCCGCGCGGCGAGGCGGGCGCGCTCCTCGGCCGGGTGCGGCACCGGCACCGCGGCGAGCAGGCGGCGCGTGTAGGGGTGGCGCGGATCCTCGTAGAGCGCGTCGGCCTCGGCGACCTCGACGATCCGCCCGCGCCAGAGCACCGCGACCCGGTGGCAGAGGTAGCGCACCATGCGCAGGTCGTGCGAGATGAACAGGTAGGACAGGCCCATCTCGTCCTGCAGGTCCTGCAGCAGGTTCACCACCTGCGCCTGGATCGAGACGTCGAGCGCCGCGATCGGCTCGTCGGCGACGATGAAGCTGGGCTTCAGGGCGATCGCCCGGGCGATGCAGATGCGCTGGCGCTGGCCGCCCGAGAACTGGTGCGGGTAGCGCCCCATGAACCGCGGATCGAGCCCGACCCGCTGGAACAGGGCCGCCACCGCCTCCCGCCGCTCCGGGCCGCGCATGTCCCGCCGATGCAGCTTGAATGCCTCCGCGACGTACTCGCCGGCGCTCATCCGCGGGTTGAGGGCCGCGTAGGGATCCTGGAACACGGTCTGGATCCGCGCGCGCATCTTGCGCATGGCGCCCGCCGAGAGCTTGGCGAGGTCGGTGCCCTCGAAGGCGATCGTGCCCGAGGTCGGCGGGTTGAGCATGGTCACGGCCCGGCCGATGGTGGATTTGCCGGAGCCGGACTCGCCCACGAGGCCCAGGGTCTCGCCGGGGCGGATGTCGAAGCTCACGCCCTCGACGGCGCGGAAAACCGCGCTCTTGCCGCCCCACCAGGAGCGGAGGGGATAATGCTTGGACAGGTCGCGCACCGAGACGACCGGCTGCTGCGACGCGTTCATCGCGCGGCCTCCTCTCCCAGGAGCTTCGGCAAGTCGTACCAGGCGGCGACGAGGTGGCCCGGAGCGGCGCCGGGCGCCTGCGCCAGGGGCGGCATCTCGGCCCGGCAGCGCGGCGTCGCGTAGGCGTTGCGCGGCGCGAACGGGTCGCCCGGCGGGAGATGGCGCATGTCCGGCGGCGCGCCCTCGATCTGGTGGAGGCGCCGCCGCCCGGCGCGGCCGCCGGAGAGATTCGGCAGGGACCGCAGCAGGCCGAGCGTGTAGGCGTTGCGGGGATCGGCGAAGATGTCGTCGACCGGGCCGCGCTCCAGGATCCGGCCGGCATACATCACCTGCACGGTGTCGCTGATGCCCGCCACCACACCGAGATCATGGGTGATCCAGATGATCGCCATGCCGAGCTCACGCTTCAGCTCCTGCACCAGGGCGACGATCTCGGCCTGGACGGTGACGTCGAGCGCCGTGGTCGCCTCGTCGGCGATCAGAAGCTTCGGCCGGCAGCTCAGGCCGATCGCGATCATCACGCGCTGGCGCTGGCCGCCGGAGAACTCGTGCGGGTACTGGTCGAGGCGCGCGGCCGCGTTCGGAATGCGCACGAGGTCGAGCAGCTCCCGGGCCCGGGCGCGGGCCGCGCGGGCGTCGAGGCCGAGATGGATGCGCAGCGGCTCGACGATCTGCGCCGCCACGGTCATGCCGGGGTTGAGCGAGCTCATCGGGTCCTGGAACACGAAGCCGATCGCGCCGCCGCGGATCTTGCGCAGGTCCCGCTCCTTCAGGGCGAGGAGGTCGCGCCCCTCGAACAGCACCTGCCCGCCGGTGATGCGGCCGGGCGGGCGCGGGATCAGACCCAGCATGGCCAGCACGTGCACGCTCTTGCCGGAGCCGGACTCGCCGACGATCCCCAGCGTCTCGCCCTCGTGCAGTGTGTAGGACACGCCGTTGACCGCGTGGACCGCGCCGCCGTCGGTGTCGAAGGCGACCGCGAGGTCGCGGACGTCGAGGAGGGGCTTCGTCATCGCGGCCGTCATGTGCGCTGCCTCGGATCGAGGGCGTCCCGCAGGCCGTCGCCGAACAGGTTGAAGGCGAGCACCGCGAGGAAGATCGACAGGCCAGGCCAGATCGCCATCCAGGGCGCCTCGTCCATGAAGTTCTTGGCGGTGTTGAGCATCGCCCCCCAGGACGGCTCGGGCGGCTGCTGACCGAGGCCGAGGAACGAGAGGCTCGCCTCCGCGATGATCGCCGCCGCGATGGTCAGCGTCGCCTGCACGAGGATCGCCGGGACGATGTTGGGCAGGATGTGGACCCGGGCGATCCGCCAGGGCGGGTTGCCCATGGCGCGCGCGGCCTCGACGAACTCCTCCGCCGCCACGGCGCGGACCTGCGCCCGGGTCAGCCGGATGAAGGTCGAGGTCGCCGAGAGGCCGATCGCGATCATCGCGTTGACGAGGCTCGGGCCCAGGAAGGCGGCGAGCGCGATCGCCAGGATCAGGAACGGGATCGCCAGCAGCGCGTCGGTGAGCCGGGAGATCGCGCCGTCGATCCAGCCACCCGCGTAGCCGGCGAGCAATCCCAGGGGCAGGCCGAGGGACACCGCCAGCGCCACCGAGACGAGGCCGGCGCCGAGCGAGGCCCGGGTGCCGAAGATGATCCGCGAGAGCACGTCGCGCCCGACCTCGTCGCCGCCGAACGGGTGCGCGAGGCTCGGGGGCCCGCGGACGTTGCCCCAGTCGGTGGCTGTCGGGTCGTAGGGAGCGATCCAGGGCGCGAACACCGCCATCAGCACCAGCAGGCCGACGATGACGAGGCCCACGACCGCGCTCCGGCGCGCGCGCAGGCGTCGCCAGAAGGCCGCGAGGGTGCCGGGCTCCTGGATGAGCCCGTTGGCGGGGGCGCCGGACGGGGCGGCCTCCAGGCCGACCGCCTCGGCGCGGGCGATCTCGCTGCCGGTGCTCATGCCCGCCTCAGCTTCGGGTTCACGGCCGCCGCGAGCAGGTCGGCGGCGAGGTTCAGGGCGATGTAGGTGGCGGCCGTGCAGATCACGACGCCCTGCACGGTGGCGAAGTCCCGGTTGAACACCGCATCGACCATCAGCTTGCCGAAGCCCGGCACGGAGAAGACCTGCTCGGTGAGCACCGCTCCGGAGAGGAGCTGGCCGAATTCCAGCGCCCCCAGGGTGATGATCGGGATCGCGGCGTTGGGCAGGGCGTGCCGCAGGGTGACCCGCAGCGGCGAGACGCCCTTGGCGCGCGCGGTGCGGACGTAGTCGGAGCCGAGCACGCCGAGCATCGCCGCGCGGGTGTGGCGCATCATCACCGCCGCGATGGCGTTGCCGAGCACGAAGGCCGGCATCGCCATGGCGGCGAGGTTCTCCGACAGGCTCTCGAAGGGCGAGATGTAGCCCGAGGCCGGTAACCAGCCGAGCTCCACCGAGAACAGCAGGATCAGCAGGATCCCGAGCCAGAAATTCGGCACCGACAGGCCCCAGAGGGCCACGCCGTTGGCGATCGTGTCGGCGGCCTGCCCGCGCTTGACCGCCGAGAGCACGCCCATCGGCACGCCGATGGCCAGCGCCACCAGCATGGCGAGGCAGGCGAGTTCGAGCGTCACCGGCAGCTTCTCGACGATCAGCTCGGAGACCGGCTTCTGCAGCCGGATCGACTCGCCGAGATCCCCCCGCAGCACGCCGCCGGCCCAGTAGGCGTAGCGCACCGGCAGGGGCTCATCGAGGTGGTATTTTTCCCGGATGAACGCGATCACCTGCGGATCACGCTCCTCGCCGGTGAGCGCCGTGGCGACGTCGCCCGGCAGCAATTGCTGCAGGGCGAAGATGATCATCGAGGCTAGGATCAGGGTCGGGACCGCCAGGGCAAGGCGCCGTGCGAGAAACCGCAGCATCAGTTCAGCTTCAGCCCGGTGAAGCGCACGAGCCCGTCCGGGTAGGGCACGAAGCCCGTGATCTTCTGGCTGTAGGCCCAGAGCAGCTTGCGGTGTAGGATGTAGATGCCCGGCCGGTCCTTCAGGACCTGATCGGCCAGGGCCTTCCAGGCGGCCTTGCGCTTGGCCGGATCCACCGTCCCGCGCTCCGCCTGGAGGGCCGCGTCGGCTTCCGGGCTGCAGTACTTGGGATAGTTCAGCGCCGCCTTGCAGGCCAGGAAGCTGAACGTGTTGCCGTCCGGGTCCGAGCGGCCGCTCCAGGAATAGAGCTGCACCTCGTAGTTGCCCTTGTCGGCGGCATCGAGCGCGGTCGTGAAGTCCACCGCCTGGATCTTCACGTCGAAGCCGGCCTCCTTGGTCATCGCCTGGATCACTTGGCCGACCTGCGGCGACTCGCTGTTGGCGTAGACGGTCAGCGTGATCTGCGGGTTCGGCTTCCCGGCTTCGGCCAGCAGCGCCTTGGCCTTGGCGACGTCCCGCTTCGGGATCGGGTACTCGGCGACGTAGTTCGGGTTCTTCGGGTTGACCCACTGGTTCCCGGCCAGGAACTCGCCGTTGTAGACCACCTGATTGATGGCGTTGCGGTCGATGGCCGCCTCGAACGCGGCGCGCACCTTCGGGTCGGAGACCGGCGAACCGGCCTTGTGGGGGTTGAACAAGATCTCTTGGAAGCCGAGCTCGTAGGTTGAGTCGAGCTTCAGCTTGGCGTCACGCTTCACCTGCGCCACGTCGGTGGGGGCGAGGCGCTCCAAGAGGTCGAGCTGACCCGCGCGGAGGTTGGTGAGCCGCACGGTGGCGTCGGGGATCGGCCGGAACTCGATTCGCTGAATGTGGATCGCGGCCTTGTTCCAGTAGTCGGGGAAGCGCTCGACCACAATCCGGTCCTGCGGCACCCGCTCGACGAACTTGTACGGACCGGCGCAGACCGGCGCGGAGGCGAACTTGTCGCCGAGCCGCTCGGCGGCCTTGGGCGAGACCATCATGCCGGCCCGGTCGGTGAACTGCGCCAGCAGCGGCGCGAACGGCTGCTTCAGGTTGATGCGGAAGGTCAGGTCGTCGACCACGTCCACGGAGTCGATCGGCGCGATCTCCGAGCGGCGCTGCGAGCCCGGCATCTTCATGTGCCGCTCGATCGAGAACTTGGCGGCGGCGGCGTCGAGCTTCTCGCCGTCGTGGAACAGCACACCCGGACGCAGGTGCATGGTCAGCGCCTTCTCGTCGGGCGACAGCTCCCAGGAGGTGGCGAGCTGCGGCACCGGTTTCAGGTCCGGGCCGATATCCACGAGCTTGTCGCAGAGCGCGGCGAACACCATCCGGCTCGCGAAGGTCCGGGCGAGCGTCGGGTCGAGGGCGTCCGGATCCTCCATCATGCCGTAGCGCAGGGTCTGCGCGGCGGCGGGCCCGGTGAGGGCGAGCCCGGCGAGGAGACAGGCGGCGTAACGCAACATGAGACCGATCCGGGTGGAGGCGGGAGAAGCGGAGCGGACCGGCCGGTCCGTTCCGGAGGCGGCCGGCAGTGTTGCGCGGCCGTTTGGCATGCACAATCCCAGGCAGCATCCATGCCATACAATCAGGGTGCATCTTTTATTCAATCCGCGCCGCGAGCCTCTGAGGCCGCCGTTTCGAGCCGGCCGGCGGCGTTCGATGACGGCGCGACCGCGCCAAGGTCGAGATCGGCCTTCGACCAGTTCCGTGAGCGCCGGTTCTGCGGTGCGACTTAGATCGGGATAAGTCCAATTTTACGTATTGCTTGAACAGGCCAGAAGAAACTTCGGCCCCAGAAGGTCGCCGATGTATTCTTTATGATGATGCGGGTGTGATGGTCCGGCGGCACATCGTCATGTTGCCCGCGTTGTGCTGGAACCAGCGGCGTCGCGATTTTTACGCCGTGACCGCCGACGTCTCGACCGAGGGCATCCGGTTCCGCTCCTCGTCGCTCCTGGTGCCGGGTGAGCATCTCACCTGCAGCATCCGCCATATCGGCACGCTCGAGGCCCGCATCGCCCGCGTGGCCGGTCAGGAGTTCGTTGTCTGTGTCCGCGGTGGGCGCGCGACTCTCACTGACGTCGCCCGTCAGTTCGTGACGCTGGCAAAGGCCCAGGACCTGCAACCCGAACCGATCCGCGCGCACCGTCGGATCGTGCCGAAGCAGAAGATCGTCCAGATCACCACTTCATCGGGCGAGGCCCTCCAGGGACACGTCCTCAACGTTTCGGCCTCCGGCGTCGCCCTGCTCGTCGATCACGCGCTGGAGATCGGGGCGATGATCCGCGTCGGGCGAAAGACCGCCACCGTGATGCGCCACTTCACCCACGGTGTCGGGGCCGCCTTCTCGGAGCCGTTCGCGCCGTCCGCGGTCCACGAGGCGATGTCGCTCTGAGGGCCGCCCGCGGATCCCGGCGCCGCCGCGGTGCGGCGATCATCGGCCACCCGCCCCTCGCAGAGGCGGCGGAAGGGCGCTACAACTTCGCGGGTCCAGCGAAGGATCACCGATGAAGCGACCGCTCTCCGCCCGTTCCGCCACATCCCTGGCGCTCCTGCCGGCCGCACTCGTCCTGCTGCCCCAGGCGGCCTTCGCCCATCCGGGGCACGGCACCGCGACGGGCGCGGAGGCGGGGTTCCTCCATCCGCTCATGGGCGCCGACCATGTTCTCGCGATGGTCGCGGTCGGCCTCCTCGCCAGCCTGCGCGGCGGACGGGCGCTCTGGGCGCTGCCCCTGTCGTTCCTGGCGTTGATGAGCGTGGGGGCGGGGCTGGGCATGGCCGGCGCGGTGCTGCCGCATGTCGAGCTCGGGATCGCGCTGTCCATCGTCGTGTTCGGCCTCGCCGCCATCGTCGGCCTGCGCGCGCCGGTGGCCCTGCTGGCTGCGCTGGTCGGGGTCTTCGCGGTGTTCCACGGCTACGCCCACGGCGCCGAGATGCCCGAGACCGCCTCCGGCCTGTCCTTCGGCCTCGGGTTCCTCGCGGCCACCGCGCTCCTGCACGCCGCGGGGATCGGACTCGGCGCCGCGGCGTCGCGGATCGGAGCGACGCGGGCCGCCCCGGCCCTCGGTGCCGGCCTCGCCGCGGCCGGTCTCGCGCTGCTGGCGCTCCCCGCCTGAGCGCCGTACCCGACCCGCTCCGGAGCCCCGCCCGGGCCGCGGGCGCGGCGCCCCGGCTGAGCATCCGCATCGATCTCGGGCCGCGGCACCGCCTCGGCCCCGGCAAGGTGCGGCTCCTGGAGATGATCGCCGAGCACGGTTCCATCGCGGGCGCCGGCCGCGCGCTGGGCATGTCGTACCGCCGGGCCTGGCTGCTGGTCGAGGCGATGAACACCGGCTTCGGCCGCCCCGTGGTCGAGGCGCAGACCGGTGGCCGGGCCGGCGGGGGCGCGCGCCTCTCGGCCTTCGGCGCCGACGTGGTGCGGCGCTACCGGGCCGTCGAGGCGGCCGCGGAGGCGGCGGCCGCGCCGTTCCTGATCTGTCTGGGACAGGCCGGGGACGCGTAACCGGGCCGGGCACGGGCGCGAACCCGGATGCGATGTCACAGGCCCTCGTGGGCTGACATCCCATCATCCCGCCCCACGTCCAGCCGGTCGCGACAATCCCGGCACCAGGAAGAGAACCCCCATGGCAAAACTCACGACGCTCGCCCTGATGGGGCTGCTGGCCGTCACCACCGGTGCGCAGGCGGCGCCGAAGGTCGAGCGCCTGCGCGGGACAGTCGAGGCGGTCGCGGGCGGCGGCTTCACGCTGAAGACACGGGACGGCGCGTCGGAGACCGTGGCGCTCGCCCCCGACGCCAAGGTTTCCTGGGTGGTCCCGTCGAGTCTCGACGCGATCAGGGACGGGGTCTTCATCGGCACGGCCACGAAGGGCGAGCCGCCGGTGGCCCTGGAGGTGGTGCTGTTCCCCGAGGCGATGCGCGGCACCGGCGAGGGACACTACGACTGGGACATGATCCCCGACCACACGGCGGGCGGGGCGCCGGTGCGGAGCGCCATGACCAACGGAACCGTGAAGGCGGACGTGCGCTCGACCGCTCCCGACGCGCCCCGCGTGAAGAGCGCGATGACCAACGGGACCGTCAAGGCGAGCCGCGGCGGGGCGGAGCGGACCCTCACGGTCGATTACGGTCAGGGCCAGTCGCTGCAGATCCTGGTGCCGCCACAGGCGCCGGTCGTCAGCTTCGAGCCCGCCAGCGCCGCGGCCGTAGCGCCCGGCGCCAAGGTCTTCGTGATCGCCGCGCGCGGGGACGACGGCCGCATCACGGCGCGGCGCGTCGCCGTCGGAAAGGACGGGCTGACGCCGCCCATGTAAGGCGCCCGTCCGGCGCCGGCGAATCGGCTGGGACGGCGTGAGCCGCCCGGTCCCGGGTCGGGGCCGGGCGAAAGGCTGCCCGTCGGCGCGGCAGCTCAGCCGCTCAGGACAGCATTCGTGCACATTCGGCGGACCGTTGCCGACTAAAGCGCCCCGAGAATGTTGCCAGGCCGCAACATCGCGCTGGAACTGCCAAGGCAGCCGCGAATCCTCGTTGCTCGCGGAAACCCGTTCGCACATGGTGATCGTGCACGGGGGCATCGCCAAGCGAGAGCCCGCAGGAGCCTGCCACCTAAGACGCAGGCCAAACCTACAGAACGTGCGGCTAGACCCGGATAACCGGGCAGGTCCGCATCATTGGGTCTCGAAGCTTTGGAGATGTCTATGAAGCTCTTGAAGAGCTCATTGCTCGGGTCTGCTGCTGCGTTCGCGGCGGTAGGCGCAGCCCACGCCGCCGACCTCCCGGTCAAGAAGGCGGTCCCGATCGAGTACGTCCGCGTCTGCGGCGCGTACGGCGCCGGCTTCTTCTACATTCCCGGCACCGACACCTGCCTGCGTCTCTCCGGCCGCGCCCGGTTCGAGGGCGGCTACATGACCAGCTACTCGCGGCAGAACGGCACCAACGTCGGTGATACGTCGGGNCGACACCTGCCTGCGTCTCTCCGGCCGCGCCCGGTTCGAGGGCGGCTACATGACCAGCTACTCGCGGCAGAACGGCACCAACGTCGGTGATACGTCGGGCTACCAGGGCCGGATGCGCATCAACCTCGATGCCCGCACCCAGACCGCCTACGGCACCCTGCGCGCCTTCGTGCGCCTCGATGCCGGATCCCGCACTGGCTATTCCGGCGTCGGCCAGTCGGGCACCCAGCAGCGCATCGGCCAGGCCTTCCCGGCTCTCGGCATCGACCAGTTCGGTCGCGCCTCGCAGTTCGTGAACGTCGACAAGGCCTTCATCCAGTTCGCCGGCATGACCGCCGGTCGCGCCTCGTCGTTCTTCGACTTCTACGCCCACGACTTCGAGTTCGCGGCACCAACGTCGGTGATACGTCGGGCTACCAGGGCCGGATGCGCATCAACCTCGATGCCCGCACCCAGACCGCCTACGGCACCCTGCGCGCCTTCGTCCGCCTCGATGCCGGCGCCCGCACCGGCTATTCCGGCGTCGGCCAGTCCGGCACCCAGCAGCGCATCGGCCAGGCCTTCCCGGGCCTCGGCATCGACGCATTCGGCCGTGACTCTCAGTTCGTGAACGTCGACAAGGCCTTCATCCAGTTCGCCGGCATGACCGCCGGTCGCGCCTCGTCGTTCTTCGACTTCTACGCCCACGACTTCGAGTTCNCAGTTCGTGAACGTCGACAAGGCCTTCATCCAGTTCGCCGGCATGACCGCCGGTCGCGCCTCGTCGTTCTTCGACTTCTACGCCCACGACTTCGAGTTCGCCGGCGCCACTGCCGGCTCGGATCTCGCCTCGACCAACCTGCTCGCCTACACGGCCACGCTCGGCAACGGCCTGTCCGCCACGATCTCGGCCGAAGACCCGGTCTTCCGCCGCAGCCCGATCTTCTCGCCTTCGAATACGACTGGCGCTGGTATCGTCAATAACTCGAACATTGCCAACTTCGCTCAGTCGAACTCGCCGGCCGAGGTCTTCATTGGCTACACTAACGGTCAGCCGACCCGGTACAGCTTCGTCGACGTGATCCAGCGCACGCGCATGCCCGACTTCGTCGGCGCCCTGCGCCTCGATCAGGCCTGGGGCTCGGCTCAGCTGTCGGCCGCGGTCCACGAGCTGAACGTCGGCAACGTGGCGAATGGCGCCGGTGTGGGCTCCGGCTCGAACATCAGCATCCCGCACACCAGCAACTCGTACGGCTGGGCGGTGCAGGGCGGCCTGAAGATCAACACGCCGTTCATCGCGCCGGGCGACGCCCTCTACCTGCAGGGCGCTTACGGCTCCGGCGCTCAGCTCTACACCGGCTACTCTCAGTTCAGCGGCTCGTACGCGCAGAGCCCGGCCACGATCCAGGGTCAGAAGTTCAGCCAGTTCTTCAATGACGCTACGATCAACCCGTTCACGGGTCAGATGCAGCAGTCGACGAGCTTCAGCGCGACGGCCTCGTACCTCCACTACTGGACGCCGGAGTGGCGCTCGGCCTTCTTCGGGTCGTACGGTGAAATGAACTTCTCGGGGGCGGCTCGTGCGGCTCAGGGCATCGCCTACGCGGTCGCCAATCCGTTCGGCCTGATCAACTTCGGTGCCAACGCCGTCGGTACGCCGGGAACACGGTTCTACAACCTGAGTGAGGCGCTGCGCGACACCTACCAGTTCGTGGCGGGTGGCAGCATCATCTGGTCGCCGGTCAAGGACCTCGATATCGGCGTCGAGGGCTTCTACACCCAGATCGGCGTCAAGAATGGTCGCGTGATCGACAAGGACAAGAGCCCGACCGCCTACGCCAACGTCGCCGGCATCAACAACGGCACCTTTGTGCCGCGGACCACGACGGCGGACAGCGTCTCCACCTTCCGCTTCCGCGTCCAGCGCGACTTCTAAGCCACTCCACCGGCGCCGGGGCCTCGGCCTCCGCGCCGGTCCCCGTGCTTCAGGAACCTCAAGGCTCGGCTTCGGCCGGGCCTTTTTCGTTGTGCCGGGCCGCCCTGAATCCGTAACGCCTCCGGCCGCCAGCGCGCGGTCGGCCACGCGACCAGTGCGTTCCGCGCCGCGATCCCGCCCGCTCCGGCCGACCCATGATAGGGTCCGGCGATGCGCCGCCCCGCGCGCAGGGCGCCGCCGGTGCGCGCCATCGTTCGTTCGGACCCGCTTTCCCGGCGCGCGCCGCGTCCATTGAGCCGGGCAAACGCCGCCGCGCCGTGCGACACGTGCCATCCCGCAAATGAGCCGAGCCTCCGGCCGACGCGTCGGACGGGCAGGACCCGCGCGTCGAATCGCTCGCCGGCGACCGCGTGCCGTTCGCGGGGCACCCAGGCGGTTCTGACTGCATCCGCCACGCCTGTCCGGTCAGAGACGGCCCGCACGACGGCTCCGAGTCGACTTCCGGGCCATCGCCTCTCGATTGGTGCTGGTCGTTCGAACGAGCCGGTTTTAGCAATATTTCATCCGTGCATCTAACCTGATAATATACAGATATACTGAGTAATTATCTCCGATTTTGCATTATTAGATAACATTTTGTTGCGGACTCGCAACGTTCATCTGCAGGATTGAAGATAAATCCGAATCTTTGTTGCGCGCGGTGGGGCCGCTGCACATCGTCGCCGGGCAAATGGGCCTCCAAACCGCCGTGGCGAGCGAGAACATGCCGATGATCTGCGAATAAATCGTGGATTATATTTGGTGTGTCCGGTCTCGCTCATCCGTTTGCGAGAATTGAACTTCAAATTCCGGAGACATCGATGACATTACTGAGATTATCGCTGCTGGCGACTGCCGCCGCGTTCGCGACAATGGGCGCCGCGCACGCCGCCGACCTGCCGGTCAAGAAGGCCGTCCCGGTCGAGTACGTCCGCGTCTGCGGCGCGTACGGCGCCGGCTTCTTCTACATCCCCGGCACCGACACCTGCCTGCGCATCTCGGGCCGCGCCCGGTACGAGGGCGGGTACATGACGGCGTCGACGCGGCAGGCCGGCACCAACGCCGGCGACAGCGCGGGCTATCAGGCGCGTCTGCGCATCAACCTCGATGCCCGCACGCAGACCGCTTACGGCACCCTGCGCGCCTTCGTCCGCCTCGATGCGGGATCCCGCACCGGCTACGCGCGCTCGGGGACGCAGGCGCGCATCGGGCAGGCCTACGACGCCACCGGCGTCGACCAGGCCGGGCATGCGCAGCAGTTCATGAACGTCGACAAGGCGTTCATCCAGTTCGCCGGCCTGACCGCCGGTCGCGCCTCGTCGTTCTTCGACTTCTACGCCCACGACTTCGAGATCTACGGCGCGACCGCGGGCTCGGACGTCTCCTCCACCAACCTCCTCGCCTACACGGTGACGGCCGGCGCCGGGCTGTCGGCCACGCTGTCGGTCGAGGACCCGGTCTTCCGGCGCAGCCCGATCTACGCGCCGGCCGGCACCGCGTCGCCGGTCAGCCCGGTCTTCGTCGGCTACTTCAGAGGCGCACCGATCGGGGTCAGCGGCGTCGACAGCATCCAGCGCGAGCGGCTGCCCGATGTCGTCGGCGTCCTGCGCGTCGATCAGGGCTGGGGCTCGGCGCAGCTCTCCGCCGCGGTTCACGAACTGAACGTCGGCAACATCGCGGCGACGCCCGCGGCGGGCGCCAACGTCAGCGTCGCGCACACCAGGAGCGTCGAGGGCTGGGCGGTGCAGGGCGGCCTGAAGATCAACGCCCCCTTCGTCGCGCCGGGGGACGCCCTCTATCTCCAGAGCGCCTACGCCGACGGCGCGCAGATGTATACGGGATACTGCGCCTTCACCGGCTGCTACACGCAGCTCAACAACGGCTTCCAGGGCCAGAAGATCTACCAGAGCTTCTCGGACGCGACGGTCAACCCCTTCACCGGCCAGTTGCAGACATCGCAATCCTTCTCGGCGGTCGCGTCGTTCCTGCATTACTGGACGCCGGAATGGCGCTCGGCGGTCTTCGGCGCCTACGGAGAGCAGGACTTCTCCCGCAACGCGCGCCTCGCCCAGGGCGCGCTCTACAACGTCCTGAGCTTCAACGGCGCCGCCAATCTCGGCTCCAACGCGGTCGGCGCGCCCGGAACCCGCTTCTACCAGTTGAGCCAAGCGCTGCGCGACACCTATCAGTTCGTCGCGGGCGGCAGCATCATCTGGTCGCCCGTGCGCGACCTCGATATCGGCGTCGAGGCCTTCTACACCCAGATCGGCGTGAAGCACGGTCGCGCGATCGACTCCGACAAGAGTCCCACCGCCTACGCCAACGTCGCCGGCATCAACAGCGGCACGTTCGTCCCGCGCACCGTGACGCAGGACTCGGTCTCGCAGGTCCGCTTCCGCGTCCAGCGCGACTTCTGATCGACGATCCCGGCGGCGGGGCCTCGGTCCCGTCGCCTGTCCCCGTCCGATGCCGTCATGGCCCGGTCGGCCGCTTGGCCAATTCTCTGAGCTGTGATCACGACGGAGACGGGATCTTAATCCCGGCCGACGGGACAGGTCGCGTCCTTTGTTCCCTGGATCGCGTTGCCGCCCTTCATCCGCGCTGATACGCCGGATGTCACTTTATCGCCGCCGATCGTGCGCGACCCGATGGATCGCGGCCCGGCGCGCGGTCGCGAGGGCGCGGCGAAGCGGCCCGCGAGCGGTCAGAGATCCGGGGGGACGCCATGACCAGCACCGTTTCACCGAGCCCGATCCCGTCGCCGGCGGAGGGCCGGGCCGAGGACGGGCGCGCGGCCCGGTTCTGGCCGGACGTCTGGTGGCGGCTGATCGACTTCAAGATCGGCATCATACCGCTCCCGATCTTCGTCGTGCTGGCGATCCTCCTCACCGTCCTGGTCCAGGAGGGCGAGATCAAGCCCGACGGGCCGACCATGATCGCCGTGCTGGTGATGGGCGGCTTCACCTGCGCGGAGATCGGCAAGCGGATCCCGATCCTGAAGAACATCGGTGCCGGGGCCATCTTCGCGACCTTCATCCCCTCGGCGCTGGTCTACTACGCCCTGGTGCCGCCGCAGATGGTCAAGGCGATCACCGATTTCACCAAGTTCACCAACTTCCTCTACATCTACATCGCCACGATCATCGTCGGCTCCATTCTCGGGATGGACCGCGAGGTCCTGATCAAGGGCTTCCTCAAGATCTTCGCGCCGCTCGCCCTCGGCTCGGTGGCGGCGGCCCTGGTCGGGACGCTGGTCGGCACGCTCCTCGGCCTCGGCCCCTACAAGACGTTCTTCTTCATCGTCGTGCCGATCATGGCGGGCGGCGTCGGCGAGGGGGCGATCCCGCTCTCCATCGGCTACGCGGCGATCCTGGGGATGCAGCAGGGCGTGGTCTTCGCCCAGGTGCTGCCGCCGGTGATGCTGGGCTCCCTGACCGCGATCATCCTGTCGGGCACGCTCAACTCCGTCGGCAAGCGCTACCCGCACCTCACCGGCGAGGGGCGGCTCCAGCCCGACTCGGACGGCATCAAGTCGAGCGACGCCCAGGCCAAGGCCGAGGCGGCGAAGGGCCAGATCGACCCCGCCACGATCGGTGCGGCCGGGCTCACGGCGATCACGCTATACCTGCTCGGCGTCATGGCCCACCACCTCGTCGGCCTGCCGGCGCCGGTGGCGATGCTGTTCCTCGCGGTCCTGGCGAAGCTCGCCAGCGCGGTGTCGCCCCATCTCCAGGCCGGCGGCTTCGTGGTCTACAAGTTCGTCCAGGTCTCGATGACCTACCCGCTGCTCTTCGCCATCGGCGTCGCGCTGACGCCCTGGCACGAGCTGATGGCGGCCTTCACTCTGGTGAACCTGATCACGATCGTGTCGACCGTCGTGACCCTGATGACGGTCGGCTTCTTCGTCGGCCGCTGGCTCGGCATGTATCCGATCGAGACCGCCATCGTGAACGCCTGCCACAGCGGCCAGGGCGGCACCGGCGACGTGGCGATCCTCACGGCGGCGAACCGCATGGCCCTGATGCCCTTCGCGCAGATCGCCACCCGCATCGGCGGCGCGCTGACGGTGACCGGCACGATCGTCGCCATGAAGTGGATCGGTGCCTGACGGGCACCCGGAAAGGACGTCGTCATGGCCGGTGATCCCGGGGCCGTCGGGGCCACGCTCAAGTCGCGGATCGGCGCGATCCTCCGCTCGACGAGCGGCAACTTCCTGGAGATGTTCGACTTCTTCCTGTTCGGGTTCTACGCCACCTACATCGCGCGGGCGTTCTTCCCCTCGGGCAACGAGACCACCGAGCTGCTCCTGACCTTCGGCACGTTCTGGCTCGGGGCGCTGATGCGGCCGCTCGGGGCGATCGTGCTGGGCGCCTATATCGACCGGATCGGCCGCCGGAAGGGCCTGATCATCACGCTCGCCATCATGGCGAGCGGCACGGTGCTCATCGCCTTCTGCCCGAGCTACGACACGATCGGCGTCGCGGCCCCGCTGATCGTGCTCGCCGGACGCCTGCTGCAGGGGTTCTCGGCGGGCGTCGAGATCGGCGGCGTCTCGATCTACCTGTTCGAGATCGCCACGCCGGGGCGGCGCGGCTTCTACACGTCGTTCCAGTCGGCGAGCCAGCAGGTGGCGATCATGTTCGCCGCCCTCATCGGCTACGGGCTGAACGCCTTCCTGACCAAGCAGCAACTCGGCGATTTCGGCTGGCGCATCCCGTTCTTCATCGGCTGCCTGATCGTGCCGTTCATCTTCTTCATCAGGCGGTCGCTCCAGGAGACGCAGGAATTCGCCAAGCGGACCCGCCACCCGACCACCCGCGAGATCCTGACCACGGTGGCCGCCAACTGGCGGATCGTGCTGCTCGGCATGATGTTGACCACGATGACGACGGTGACGTTCTACATGATCACCGTCTACACCCCGACCTTCGGCAAGAACGTCCTCAAGCTCACCGAGACCGACAGCCTGATCGTGACGCTGTTCGTGGCGATCACCAACTTCGTCTGGCTGCCCGTGGGCGGAGCGCTGTCGGACGCCATCGGCCGCAAGCCGGTGCTGCTGACGATCTCGACCCTGTCGCTGCTGACCACCTACCCTGCGCTGCACTGGCTCGTGGCCGACCCGACCTTCGGCAAGATGCTCGCTGTCGAGCTGTGGTTCTCGTTCTTCTTCGGAGTCTACAACGGCGCGATGGTGGTCTCGCTCTCGGAGGTCGTGCCGGCCCATGTCCGCGCCAGCGGCTTCTCGCTGGCCTACAGCCTCGCCACCGCGCTGTTCGGCACGGCGACGCCCATGGTCTCGACCTTCCTGATCGAGAAGACCGGCGACCGGGCGGCGCCGAGCTACTGGCTGATGGCGGCAGCCGCCTGCGGCATCGTCGCGACGCTCGCCCTGTTCCGCGGCCGGCCCAGTCTGGAGCGCGTGCCGGCCCACGCCTGAGGGTCTGGGGCCCTCAACTCTCCTGCCAGATCCGGATCCGCGCCTTGAAGGCGGCGCGGATATGGGCCCGGGCAGCGGCCTCGGCAGCATCCCCGTCGTGGGCCCGGATCGCCGCCACGATCGCCGCGTGCTCGGCGAGCGATTCCGCGGCGCGGTCGGGCGCCGCCAGTGTGGTGGCGCCCGGGAGCAGCACCAGCGACAGGCGCATCGTCTCCAGCGTGCCCTGCAGGAAGCGGTTGCGCGCCGCCCCGTGGATCTGGCGGTGGAACAGCCGGTTGGTCCGTGCCAGCGCGGGCGCGTCGCCGAGCAGCGTCCGGTCCCGGGCGACCATCTCCTCCAGGATCTCGGTCTCGACCGTGCTGGCGTGGATCGCCGCGAGGCGCGCGGCCGTCCCCTCCAGCACCTCGCGCAGGTCGTAGAGCTCGCTCACCTGCCCGTAGTCGAGCTGCGCCACGCTGGCGCCCCGGTGCGGCTCGTGGGCGACGAGTCCCTGCGCCTCCAGCCGGCCGAGCGCCTCGCGGACCGGCGTGCGGCTGATCTGGAACCGCTCGGCAAGCTCCGCCTCGCGCAGGCGGCTGCCGGGGGCGAGCTCGCCCTCCTCGATCGCCCGCAGCAGCCGCTCGTAGGCGCCGGCGCCGCTGGAGCGCTCCGCTTCGCTGGCCTTCATGTCCGGCTCTCCTCGGCTCGGCCATAGCGCGAAAGCGTGACGCCTGAAACGCTTGCGAAGAATTGCATGCAAACGTATACAATGCTCCGAGAGCAGCTGTTGGAGAGGAGGCAAGCATGCAGCGTCCGGACGATGCGCCGTGGGACGTGGTCGTGGTCGGGTCGGGCAACGCTGCCATGAGCGCCGGCCTCGCCGCCCTGGAGCGCGGCGCCTCTGTGCTGATGATCGAGAAGGCCGAGCGGGACCTCGCCGGCGGCAACACCGCCTACACGGCCGGGGCCATGCGCTTCGTCTACGCGGGCAACGACGACCTGATCCCGCTGCTGGTCGATCCCGAGGACCCGCGCCTGCCGCGGACCGATTTCGGTGCCTACACGGCACAGAAATTCGAGGCGGACCTGCTCGGCTTCAACGACGGGCGGCCGCTCTCGCGCGAGCAGCGCATCCTGATCGACGAGAGCGGCGCGGCCCTGCGCTGGCTGGCGACGCAGGGGGTGAAGTTCGAGCCGATCTACTCCCGTCAATCGTTCGAGAAGGACGGGCGCTTCGTGTTCTGGGGCGGCCTGACGCTCGCCACCCACGACGAGGGCTTCGGCCTCGCCCGGGCCGAGCTGGAGGCCTTCACTCGGGCCGGCGGCGAGATCCGCTACGGCTGCCCGGCCCGGGGCCTGATCGTGGAGGACGGGCGCGTCGTCGGCGTGGAGACGCCGCAGGGTCCGGTCCGGGCGACGTCCGTGGTGCTGGCCTGCGGCGGCTTCGAGGCGAACGCCGCCCTCCGGACACGCTTCATCGGCGAGGGCTGGGACAAGGCCCGGGTGCGCGGCACACCCCACAACCAGGGCGACGGGCTGCAGATGGCGCTCGACCTCGGCGCGAAGGCCCACGGCTTCTACGGTGGCTGCCACGCCACGCCGATGGACCTGCACACCCCCGATTACGGCAACCTCGAGCTGCCGCACGGCGAGCGCAAGCACTACCGGAAGATCTGCTACTTCCTGGGCCTCATGCTGAACGCGGACGGCGAGCGGTTCGTCGACGAGGGCAAGAATTTCCGCAACTACACCTACGCCCAGTTCGGCCGCTCGATCATGGAGCAGCCCGGGCACGTGGCGTGGCAGATCTTCGACGCCAAGGTCGATCACCTGCTCTACAGCGAGTACCGGTTCCACGACGCGCACTTCGTCGAGGCCGACACCCTGGACGGGCTCCTCGACAAGCTCGAGGGCATCGACCGCGCGGCGGCGCGGCGGACCATCGCGGCGTTCAACGCCGCCGTGGACGAGAGCGTGCCCTTCGACCCGACCGTGAAGGACGGGCGCGGCACGAAGGGGCTCGACCTGCCGAAGTCGAACTGGGCGCAGAGGATCGAGACCGGGCCGTTCAAGGCCTACCCGGTCACGGGCGGCATCACCTTCACCTACGGCGGCGTCGAGGTCGGCGACGACGGCGGCGTGAAGCGCGCGGACGGCGGCGCGATTCCTGGCCTCTACGCCTGCGGCGAGATGGTCGGTGGCGTGTTCTTCAACGGCTATCCCGGCGGCTCGGGGCTGACCTCCGGCGTCGTGTTCGGCCGCCGCGCCGGCTACGGCGCCGCCGCGAGGGCGAAGGGCTGAGGACAGCGGCGGAGCGCGACCGAACTCCTCCGATGCGGGGAGGGAAGCCGCGCGATCGTTCCCCAGCGGCCCATCGTCCCCTGTCCGCCGCCCCGGCGCGAGCGTAGAAGCCCAGCCATGCCCGCCCGACAGGCCGTTTTCACCATCTCCCGCGGCGTCCCGTTCCTGCCGACGCTCGCCGAGGCGCTGCTCTCCGGCCGCCTGGTCGGGCCGGTGGCGGACGATCCGCTGGCGCTCGCCTCCGTCACGATCTACCTGCCGACCCGCCGCGCGGCCCGGGCGCTCGGCGCGATCCTGGCCGAGAGGCTCGGCCGGGACGCGCCCGGCCAGGCGACGCTGCTGCCGCGGATGGTGCCGCTCGGCGAGGCCGACGAGGCCGAGCTCGACCTCGCCGCCGAGCCGCTGCTGGAGGAGAACGCCGACCCCCTGAGCATCCCGATGCCGCCGCTGGAGCGCCGGCTGATCCTGGCCCGCCTCGTCCAGGCCTGGGCCAGGACCGTCGACCGGACGCTGCTGCCGCTGGACGCCGAGGTGCCGTTCCTGGTGCCGTCCTCCCCTGCCGACGCGGTCGGGCTCGCCGGCGATCTCGAGCGCCTGATGGACGCGCTCACCGTCGAGGGCCTGCCCTGGTCGGAGATCGGCGCGGCCGTCGATGCCGAGTATTCCCGCTACTTCGGCCTGACCCTCGACTTCGTGAAGATCGCCGCCGAGAACTGGCCGAAGCTCCTGGCCGAGCGGGGCCTCGCCGATCCCGTCGCCCGCGCCCGCGGGCTCGTGCTCGCCGAGGAGAGGCGCCTGTCGCGCGGCGCGACGCCGGACCCGGTGATCGTCGCCGGCTCGCTGGGCTCCGTCCCCGCCACGGCCCGGCTCATCGCCGCCGTGGCCAAGCTGCCCCACGGCGCCGTGGTCCTGCCCGGGCTCGATCTCGACCTCGACGGGGCCGGCTGGGACGGCATCGACACCGGCGAGGGTTTTTCCCGCGTGATCGCGCACGGCCATCCGCAGGCGGTGCTGCACCGGTTGCTCGGACCGGAGAACCTCAACCTCGACCGCGCCGAGGTCGTCGCCCTCGGCGAGCCCGACCCCGGCCAGGCGGCGCGAGCCGCGCTCCTGTCGCAGGCCCTGCGGCCGGCCGACACCACCGACGCGTGGGCCGCCCTCGACCCGGCCGAGCGCGACACCGTCGCCCGCCTCGGCCTCGAGGGGCTCGCGCTCGCCGAAGCGGCCGACGAGCGCGAGGAGGCGCTGGTCGCGGCGCTGGCGCTGCGCGAGACCCTGCAGACCCCCGGTGCCACCGCGGCACTCATCACGCCCGACCGCGGGCTCGCCGGCCGGGTCGCCGTCGAGCTGCTGCGCTGGGGCATCGTGGCCGAGGATTCCGCCGGGCTGTCCCTGGCCGTGAGCCCGGCCGGGCGGCTCGCCCGGCTCGCGGCGGAACTCGCCGCCGACCTTGCCCGCGATCAGGCCGACGCGATCCCGGCCCGGCTGATCGCGCTGCTCTCCCATCCGATGGTCCATCTCGGCCTGCCGCGTCCCGACGTGGTCCGGGGCGCGGCCGCCCTGGAGATCGGATTGCTGCGCGGCCCCGTTCCGGCCCCGGGCTTCGACGGCCTGCGCAAGGCCCTCGCTGCCGAGCGCGCCGGGCCGCCCGAGCACCGGCCCCGGGCCAAGCGCCGCCTGAAGGACGTCGACTGGGAGCTGGCCGCGAACCTGCTGGACCGGCTCGATCTGGTGTTCCGGGATTTCCCGGGACCGGACGGGGCGGGGGAATGCGACCTCGTCACCACCGCCGCGGGTCACAGTGAGGCGTGCGACCGGCTGATCGCCGGGCCGGAGGAGGGTCCCCCGGTCGAGACGGACGGATCCCTGTCCTGCCTCGACGCCCTGTTCGACGACCTGGAGATGGCGGAGCCCGGCCTGATGCCGGGGCGGTTCGACGACTACGCCACCTTCTTCACGTCGCTCGCCCGGGAGCGCAAAGTCGCCTGCTCGGGCGAGGCGCCGCATCCGCGCCTGCGCATCCTCGGGTTGCTGGAGGCGCGCCTCCTGTCGGTGGATCGCGTGGTGCTCGGCGGGCTGGACGAGGGCGTCTGGCCGGTGCGCACGCTGACCGACTCGTTCCTCAACCGGCCGATGCGCGAGCGGGTCGGCCTCAACCCGCCCGAGCGGCGGATCGGGCAGATGGCCCACGACTTCGTGCAGGCGCTCGGTTGCCGCGACGCGGTGATCACCCGGGCGCTGAAGCGGGAGGGCGCCCCGACCGTGCCGTCGCGCCTGATCCAGCGCCTGCGCGCGCTCTCGGGCGACGCCCGCTGGGACGCCGTCCTGCACGCGGGGCGCCGGCTCGCGGGCCTCGCCGCGCGGCTGGACACGGCGCCGGCGGAGCCGCGGCTGAAGCGCCCCGCGCCGAAGCCGGACCCGGCCCTGTTCCCGCGCTCGCTCAGCGTCACCGAGATCGAGACGCTGGTGCGCGATCCCTACAGCATCTTCGCCCGCCACGTGCTCGGGCTCGACCCGCTCGACCCGCTGGCGGCGGCGCCGGGCGTCGCCACCCGCGGCTCCCTGGTGCACGACGTCTTCGCGGAATTCGCCAGTCGCCATCCCAAGGACCTGCCGCCGGACTCCGCGGAGCGGCTGCTGAACTTCGCGGTGAACGCCTTCGGCGACATCGAGGCGGAGTACCCGAACCTCTACGCCGAGTGGTGGCCGCGCTACGAACGCATGGCCTCGGCCTATCTCGACTGGGAGGCGCGGCGCCGGCCCGGCCTGACCCGGGTCTACCCGGAGGTCTCCGGGCGCTGGGCGATCCCGATGGGGCGCGAGACCTTCACGCTGCGCGCCCGGGCCGACCGGATCGAGCTGCGGCCGGACGGCACCGCCTGCATCGTCGACTACAAGACCGGGACGCCGCCCTCGGGCAAGATGATCTTCTCCGGGTTCTCGCCGCAGCTCACCCTGGAGGCGGCGATGCTGATGCACGGCGCCTTCGCGGAACTGCCGGCCGTGAAGACGACGCCGGACCTGCTCTACGTCCACGCCTCGGGCGGGCGGAAGCCCTTCGTCCCGATCCCGGTGAAGCCGCCCCGGGGCGAGGAGCGCGGCGTGGAGGCGATCGTGGCCGAGCACGCCGCGCGGCTCCGGGGACTGGTAGCCCGGTTCATGACCGGCGAGGCGGCCTACACGGCGCGGCCCTACCCGCAATATGCCAGCCGGTACGGCGCCTACGACCACCTCGCCCGGGTGCTCGAGTGGTCGCTCGCCGGGGACGAGGGCGGGGAGTGACCCCGCCCGCGCCCTCATCCTGAGGTGCCGAAGCGCAGCGGAGGTCTCGAGGAAGCCTCCCGGTATCGCCGCGATCCCGGGGGACTTCTTCGAGGCGGCTGCGCCGCACCTGAGGATGAGGTGACCCGGTGGGAGGCGCGTCCTCCGCGCCTCAGAAGAACGCCTGCAGCCCCGTCTGGGCCCGGCCCAGGATCAGGGTGTGGACGTCGTGGGTGCCCTCGTAGGTGTTCACCGTCTCGAGGTTCTGGGCGTGGCGCATCACGTGGTACTCGCCCATGATGCCGTTGCCGCCGTGCATGTCGCGGGCGGTGCGGGCGATGTCCAGCGCCTTGCCGCAATTGTTGCGCTTGACCAGCGAGATCATCTCGGGCGCCATCTTGCCCTCGTCCATCAGCCGCCCGACCCGGAGCGAGGCCTGGAGGCCCAGCGCGATCTCGGTCTGCATGTCGGCGAGCTTCTTCTGGACGAGCTGGGTCTGCGCCAGGGGCCGGCCGAACTGCTTGCGCTCCAGCGTGTAGGTGCGGGCGCGGTGCCAGCAATCCTCGGCGGCGCCCATCGCGCCCCACGAGATGCCGTAGCGCGCCCGGTTGAGGCAGCCGAACGGCCCCTTCAGCCCCGAGACGTTCGGCAGCAGCGCGTCCTCCCCGACCTCGACGCCCTCCATGACGATCTCGCCGGTGGTGGAGGCGCGCAGGGACAGCTTGCCCTTCAGCGTCGGGGCGGACAGGCCCTTCATGCCCTTCTCGAGGACGAAGCCGCGGATCGCGCCCTCGTGCGCGTCGGACTTCGCCCAGACCACGAACACGTCCGCGAAGGGGGCGTTCGAGATCCACATCTTGGCGCCGGAGATCCGGTAGCCGCCGTCGATCTTCTCGGCCTTGGTCTTCATGCCGGCCGGGTCCGAGCCGGCATCCGGCTCGGTGAGGCCGAAGCAGCCGATCCACTCGCCCGAGGCGAGCTTCGGCAGGAACTTCTCGCGCTGCTCCTCCGAGCCGTAGGCGTGGATCGGGTACATCACGAGGGAGGATTGCACGCTCATCATCGAGCGGTAGCCGGAATCCACCGCCTCGACCGCCCGCGCCACGAGCCCGTAGGCCACGTAGGAGGCGCCCGCGCAGCCGTACTCCTCGGGGAGGGTCACGCCGAGCAGGCCGAGCTCGCCCATCTTCCGGAACAGGCCGGGATCGGTCTTCTCGTCGGCGTAGGCCTCGACGATCCCGGGCAGGAGCTGCTCCTGCGCGAAGCTCTGGGCGACGTCGCGGATCGCCCGCTCGTCCTCGGTGAGCTGATCCTCCAGCAGGAAGGGATCGTCCCAGACGAAGCGGGCCGAGGCCGGGGCCGACGGGGAGGCGCTGCCCGGAGGGCGCATCGGAGCGTTCATCGAGATTCCTCGCCTGCAGGGTGGCGCGGGTCTTCGCGGCCCGCGCGCTTGACCCTACCCTAGACCCGCGCGCCGCCCGGTCCAACGCGCGCGGTGACGCCGGGGCGCCGCCGTCACGCCCGGCCGAGGAGCATGAGCCAGAGCAGCGTGGTGAGTGGCGCCAGCAGCGTCGAGACCAGGACCGAGGCCGCGACCATGCCAGTCTCGGTCCGGTAGCGCGCCGCCAGCAGGTAGGCGTTGATCCCCACCGGCATGGCGGCGAACAGGGTCGCGACGCCCGCGTAGGCGGCCGGCATCGCGAAGACGTGGAAGGCCAGGACCCAGACCGCCAGCGGGTGCAGGAGGTTCTTCAGGAGCGCGATCACGAGCGCACCCTTGAGGTCGAACAGCACCCGGTAGCGCTTCAGGCCGGCGCCCAGCGCCACCAGGGCGCAGGTGGAGGCCGTGCCGGCGAAGGCGTCGATCAGCGACTGGGCGATGCCGACCGGCGCGAGGCCGAGGGCCTTCATGGCCATGCCGATCAGCAGCGCCACGAAGATCGGGTTGCGCAGCAGCACCAGGGCGAGCCCGCGGATCCGCGCCAGGACCGGCAGGCCGGAATCGGACTCGATCAGGAAAGTGGCGCTGCCCATCATCAGGGGCAGGTGGACGGCCAGCAGCATGAACAGCGGGAAGGCGCCCTCCTCGCCGTAGGCCTGGAGGATCATCGGGACGCCCACGAACACCGTGTTCGACTGGCTCGCCGCGAAGCCGTGGAGGATCGCACCCCGGCGCTCGATCCCGGCCCGCCGCCGGGCGATCAGCGTGCCGACGGACCACGAGATCGCCGCGCCGCCGAAATACGCGACCCAGTAGGACCACGCGATGGTCCCGCTCATCCCGGGCTTGGTCAGCGTGGCGATGATCAGCGCCGGGACGGCGACGGCGAAGACGTATTCCGACAGCCCGTCGCTGACCTTGTCGGAGAGGAGCCCCGCGAGGGCGGCGGCCCAGCCGATCAGGACGATCCCGAAGATCGGGGCGATGATGGCGAGGGCGTTCACGGGGCCGGCGGGAGCGAGGGCTGATGCGCGGGGGGAGGATTCGGCCCATAGCACGCCCGCGCGCCGCGTCGCGCCCCGTCGGAAGCTGTGCTGGCATGCCGGACGAGAGGGGGGAGAATCACCGCGCCGCCGAGCGCGCCCGGGTCGCCGCGGCGGTGCGGGCCCTCATCGCGGGCACCCGGCAACGCGCCGGCCGCGAGACCGTGGACCTCCCCTTCATCACCACGGCCGACAGCGGCGCGTGACGGCGCCCGCGCCGCCTACTTGTTCTCCAGCACCTGGATCGGATCCGTGCGCTGGCTCGCGGGCGGTTCCTTGGTCAGGTTGGCGCCGCCCTCCCGCTGCACCTTGACGTCCTTCGGCGCACCCGGCCCGCCCACCGCGCGGCCGCCCTCGGCGCTCTGGGTCGGCACCGTGCCGGACGCCAGTTCCAGGCAGGTCACCATCTCGACGTAGGAGGGGAAGCCGCCCGCCTTGAACTGGTTCTGGCACTGGCTCTTCGCGGCGGGCGTGTAACTGCTCCAGTGGCGCTCGGCCTCCTTCTTGGCGTCGCGCTCGGAGCGGATGCAGCCGTCGTAATTCGCCTTGTCGCTGATGCTCGTGTTGGCGACCTGAGCCGACCGGCAGGTCCGCTCGACGTCGAGATCGGGCACCGCGTCGGCCCGGGCGGAGGCCGGCGCGAGCGCCAGGATGAGCAGCGCGAAGGTGCCGGGGACCATCGTGCGGGAACGGGTCGTCATGTCGTCGGACTCGCGATCTGTGGCGGTTCGCGCCGCCGGAACTGCCGGCACAACGCGCCAGGAGCCGGTTCGGCACCAAGCGCCCGTGACGATCAGCCCGCGTGGGCGCCGCGCAGGGCCTGGTCGAGATCGCCGTACAGGTCGTCCGTGTCCTCGATGCCGGTGGACAGGCGCAGCAGGTCCGGCGGGCAGGGGCTGCCCGGGCCTTCCACCGAGGCGCGGTGCTCGATGAGGCTCTCGACGCCGCCGAGCGAGGTCGCCCGCTTCCAGAGCCGCACCCGCGCCGCCGTGGCGATGGCGCCGGCCTCGCCGCCGGCGACCCGGATCGACAGCATGAAGCCGAACCCGTCCCGCATCTGCCGGCAGGCGACCGCGTGGCCGGGATCGTCCGGAAGGCCCGGGTAGAGGACCCGGGTCACGTGCGGGTGCCCGCTCAGGCGCCCGGCGAGGCGCAGGGCGCCCGCCGCCTGCGCGGCCGCCCGCAGGTGCAGGGTCCGGAGCGAGCGCATCAGCAGGTAGGCCTCGAACGGCCCGAGGATCCCGCCGCTGCCGGCGCGGATCCCCCGGATCCGCTCCCAGAACGCGTCGGCCCGCGCCCCCGCCAGCACGCCCGCAACCACGTCGGAATGACCGTTCAGGATCTTGGTGGCCGAGTGCATCACGATGTCGGCGCCGAGTTCCAGAGGGCGCGTGTGCACCGGTGAGGCGGCCGTCGAATCGACGGCGAGCCGCGCCCCCGCCGCGTGGGCGATCTCGGCCGCCACGGCGATGTCGGTGACGGTCCAGAGCGGGTTGCCGGGAGTCTCGATCCAGACGAGCTTGGTCCGGCCGGGCTCGATCGCGGCGCGCAGGGCACCCGCGTCGTCCGTGTCCACGAAACTCAGTGTGAGGCCGCGCCGGGGCGCCTCCTCGCGCAGCCAGCGCTTCAGCGCCCAGTACATGACCGTGCCGGCGACCACGTGGTCGCCGGGCTCCAGCGCGCCGAACACCGCGGTCGCCGCCGCCATCCCCGAGCCGAACAGCAGCGCGCCGGCGGCGGCGCCCTCCAGCATCGCCAGGACCGACTCCGCCTCGCGCACCGTGGCGTTGTCGGGCCGCGCGTAGCTGTAGCCGGAGCTGTAGCCGTTGTCGGGATCGCGGATGAAGGTGGTGGCGACGTGGAGCGGCATCACCACCGCCCGCGTCTCCGGCTCGATCCGCCCCATGGCCTGGGCGGCGAGGCTCCGGCGCGTGTATTCCGGCTCGGCGTCGCTCCGGGTATCCGACGGACCCGGCGGCGCGTAAGGCTGTGACATCTGGCGATTCTCGGCGGATGGAGACGGGCGCGTGCCACGGCGCGCGGGTGCCGGCAAGCCGCGCCACATGCCGCGCCACATGCCGGGCCACATGCCACGCCACATGCCGCGCCCCGTGGAGACAGACGATCATGGCCGCCGCCACACAGGTCCCCGAGGGATCGCCCCTACCGCGCTGGCTGCGCCTCGCCGCCGCGATCCTGCCCGTCGCGGCCACGGCCGCCGTCGGTTCGGTGTCGACCCAGGCGGAGATCCCGGGCTGGTACGCGAGCCTGAACAAGCCGGCCTTCAACCCGCCGAACTGGGTGTTCCCGGTCGCCTGGACGATCCTCTACACGATGATCGCGGTCTCGCTCTGGCGCCTGCTCGGCGCCATGCCGCGCACGGGACCGAGCCGCCAGGGCTGGTGGCTCGCCCTCGCGGCGTTCCTGGTGCAGATCGCGCTCAACGCCGCCTGGACGCCGGTCTTCTTCACCGCCCACGCGATCGGCGCCGGCCTGATCGTCGTCGCGATGCTGCTGGTGATGGTGCTCTGGACGATCCGGCTGACCTGGCGGTTCGACCGGCTCGCGGCGTGGCTCCTCGTCCCCTACGCGGCCTGGGTCGCCTTCGCGACGCTCCTCAACGCCGCGATCCTGCGGATGAACTGATTTCCAATTCCGGTTCGGTTTCCTTCCGTCATCGCGAGCGAAGCGACCCAGTGCAGCGTTACCTCGGTCGGCGTGACGCAACCGGATTGCTTCGCTGCGCTCGTAAGGACGGTCAGGGCAATCCGGACGCCGTCAGGCGTACGGATCGGTGCAGGTCCTTCGTGAACGCCGCGAAGGCGCGCGGCTCTCAGGACACGTGCTCGGGCTTCTCCTCGCCGGCCGGCCTGCCGTCGTCGCGGGCGCGGTGCAGCAGGAAGATCGCGAACACCATCGTGAGGATCAGACCCGCCAGCACGCCGAGCTCGATCATCGAGGCCTGGAACAGCGCCTGCTTCTCCGGCGACCAGTCCTTGGCGTGCATGATCTCCGACGATTGCAGGGTGATCACCAGAACCCGCCGGATCGAGGCGATCAGCCCGACGATCAGGAACGGCTCGCAGGTCAGAGTCCCCGACCGCATCGAGACCCGGACCGTGTGCAGGATCTCGATCAGCATCAGCAGGAACAGCAGCCGGTCGATCACCTCGAGGATCTGCTGAGCGCCGCCGAGCGCCCGCATCGCCTCCCAGGTCATGCCGGCGGCCTCGATCAGCGCCACGAGGGCGGTGAGCGCCAGCAGGATGCCGAGCGCCGCGTAGATCGCGTGCTCGGTGTGCAGGAAGATCGCGCTGGCGACCTTCGTCAGGCGTCCCTGGTCTTCTGAGTGTTCCGACATCATTCCCCCCTGGAATGCGCCGAGACGATCAGCTTCCGGACCGCGCGTCCAGTGCGGCGACGCTTGTGCTCGATCGATCGGGATCGGGGGTGGCGTTACGTCGCTGCCGGCGGCCGGGGCCGCTCAGTGGAAGAACGGCAGGGCGTGCGGCGCGAGGTAGCCGAAGCCGAGCAGCGCCGCCCCGGCGAGGCCCAGGAAGCCGCCGGCGAAGACCAGCAGGCTGATCCCGGTGATGACCTCGGCCGAGGCCAGCACGATCCCGATCTGGAAGGCCGCCGAGGCCAGCTCGTAGTGGTGGTAGCGCAGCAGCGCGAGGTCGCGCCGGCCCTCCGAGGCGCGGGCCTTCTCGGACAGCTCCTTGCGGCCCTCGCCGGTCGACGGCTCCGAATCCCAGCGCGCCAGCGTCTTCGACCACTCGGCGCGCTTGGCGGCGATGGCCTCCTGGTTCGGTCCCGGGGGCACCAGCGCCAGGGCCTCGTCGGCGGTCTTGAGCACCGTCGCGCGGATCGTGCGGGCCTGGAAATAGGCCCACTGGTTCGCGGCCTCGACGTTGGCGCCGATCGAATCCGTCTGGGACGCCTTGCCCAGTGTCTCGCTGAACGCGAGGAACAGCGCCAGCACCGAGATCAGCAGCGCCACGCGCTTGTTCGACCCCTCGACCGCCCCGTGACCACCCGACATCGTCTCGCTCGTCTCCGTTGATTCGGCGGGGCCGAGTCACAGCCCATCGCGGCGCGCGACGCAATCCGCGACGCAATCCGCGCCGCCGATCCGGCACCCGCTCTCCGCGCCGACCCGCTCTACTCCGCGGCGATCCGCGGCGGCGGCGGGTGCCCGTCATTGGCCGGATGGGCCGGATCGAAGACGGGGGCATCCTCCGGATCGTCGCGCTCGCCGATGAAGCGGCCGAACAGCCGCGTCAGCAGGCGGGACAGGTCGTCCATCAGCACGAAGATCGCCGGCACGAAGACGAGCGACAGCACCGTCGAGACGATCAGGCCGCCGATCACCGCCACCGCCATGGGCGAGCGGAACTCGCCGCCGATCCCGTAGGCCATCGCGGAGGGGACCATGCCGGCCGCCATGGCGATGGTGGTCATCACGATCGGCCGGGCGCGCTTGCGGCCGGCATCGACGATCGCGACGTTCCGATCGACGCCGGCGCGGATCTGCTCGACGGCGAAGTCTACCAGCATGATGGCGTTCTTGGTCACGACGCCCATCAGCATCAGGATGCCGATCACCACCGGCATCGAGATCGGCATGTGGCAGATCAGCAGCGCCAGGATCGCGCCGCCGATGGAGAGCGGCAGCGAGAACAGGATGGTCAGCGGCTGCAGGAAGTTGCCGAACAGCAGGATCAGCACGCCGAAGACCATCATCAGGCCGGCGCCCATGGCCAGCGCGAAGCCCTCGAAGACCTCGCCCATCACCTCGGCGTCGCCGGTCTGGCTGATCGTGACGCCGGGCGGCAGGTTCTTGGCGGTCGGCAGGTTCATCACCTGGCCGATCAGCGCGGCGAGCGCGTCGGTGCCCTGCATGTCGCCCTCCAGGGCGACGCGCACGGCGCGGTCGTAGCGGTCGATGCCGGTCGGGCCCTGGCCGAGGCTGATGTCGGCCACGGTCGCGAGCGGCACGGCCGTCCCGCCCTTCACCGGCACCTTCAGGGTCTCGAGGTCGGAGAGCCGGCCGCGCACGCTCTCGGGGAGCTGCACGCGGATCGGGATCTGCCGGTCGGTGGCGTTGAACTTGGCGAGGTTCATGCCGATGTCGCCGATCGTCCCGACCCGCACGGTCTCGGCGATGGTGTCGGTGCTGACGCCGAGATCGGCCGCCACGGCGGGCTTCGGCCGGATCCGGACCTCGGTCCGGTCGAGGGGGGCCGTCGACATGACGTTGACGAGGTGCGGGACCTGCTGGGCCTCGCGCTGGAGCTTGGCCGCCGTCTCGGCCACCACGGCCTTGTCGGGGCCGGCGATGATCAGCGCGAGGTCGCGCTGGCCGCCCTCGCGCAGGGCCCAGAAGCGCAGGTCCGGCTCCTCTCGGAGGATCGCCGCGACCTCGGCGTCGATCTGCTTCTGCGTCTTGTCGCGGCTGTTCTTCGGCGTGAGGTTGATGGTGAGGCTCGCGAGCCGCACCTCCTTCTTGGCCGGCAGCTGACGGCCGCCGTCCACGAACACGCTCTTCACCTCGGGCAGCGCGCGGATCTTCTCCTCGATGCGGTCGGTGACCCGGACCGTGTCCTGGAGCCGGGCGCCCGGCGGCAGCTCCACCACGAACAGGGTGCGGGCCTGGTCCTCGGCCGGCAGGAAGCCCGCGGGCAGCAGGCCCGTGGAGGCGATGGAGCCGGCGAAGCACGCGAGGCCGAGCACCAGCGTGATGAACTTGTGCCGGACCGACCACGCCACGAGGCGGGTGTAGCCGCGCATGATGACGCCGTCCCGCTCGTGGTCCGGCCCGTGGTCGCGCAGGAAGTAGGCGGCGAGCAGCGGCGTGATCAGGCGCGCCACGAGCAGCGACATGAACACCGCGGCCGCGATGGTCAGGCCGAACTGCTTGAAGTACTGGCCGGCGATGCCGCCCATGAACGACACCGGCGAGAAGATCGCGATGATCGTCGCCGTGATGGCGATGACCGCGAGGCCGATCTCGTCGGCGGCCTCGAGGGACGCGCGGTAGGGCGACTTCCCCATCCGCATGTGCCGGACGATGTTCTCGATCTCCACGATCGCGTCGTCCACCAGGATGCCGGTGACGAGCGTGATCGCCAGCAGGCTGACGGCGTTGAGCGAGAAGCCCAGGGCGCTCATCACCCAGAAGGTCGGCAGCACCGAGAGGGGCAGCGCCACCGCGGCGATCAGGGTCGCGCGCCAGTCCCGGAGGAACAGCAGGACCACCACGACGGCGAGGAGGGCCCCCTCGATCAGGCCCATCATGGCCGAGTGGTAGTTGCCGATCGTGTTGACGACGCTGGTGTCGATCAGGTCGAACCGCACGCTGGGATTGGCCGCGTGCAGCGCCGCGATCTTCTTGGCGACGCCCGCCGACACGTCGGCGTCGCTGGCGCCGCTGGCGCGGGAGATCGCGAAGGCGACCACCGGCTCGCCGTTGAAGCGCGCGAAGGTGCGGGGCTCCTCGGCGGTGTCCGACAGGGTCGCGAGCTCGTCGAGGCGGACCTTGCGGTTGCCCGGCACCACGATGGAGGTCTTGGCCAGCGTCTCGAGACTCGCCGAGGCGGCCAGCGCCCGGATGGACTGCTCCTGGCCGCCGACCTCGGCCCGGCCGCCGGCCATGTCGGCCGAGGTCAGGCGCAGCTGCCGGTTCACGTCCGCGGCGGTGATGCCCAGCGCCAGCAGGCGGTCGGGCTTCAGGGTGACGCGGATCTCGCGGGCGACGCCGCCGAGGCGCTCGACGCCGCCGACGCCCTTCACGCTCTGGAGGCCCCGGGCGACGACGTCGTCCACGAACCACGACAGGTCCTCGGGCGTCATGGCGGGCGCTGAGGCGCCGTAGACCATGATCGGCAGGCCGGCGATCTCCACGCGCGAGACGATCGGCTCGTCGATCGTCCGCGGCAGGTTCTGGCGGATCTTGGCGATCGCGTCCTTGACGTCGTTGGTCGCCCGATCCTGGTTCACCTCCAGGCGGAACTCGATCGTGGTGGTGGAGGTGCCCTCCGTGATCGTCGAGAGGATGTGCTTGACGCCCTTCACGCCGGCGACCGAATCCTCGACCCACTTGGTGACCTGGGTCTGGAGTTCGGCGGGCGCGGCGCCCGACTGGGTGATCGTCACCGAGACGATCGGGATGTCGATGTTGGGGAACCGCGTGATCGGCAGCGCGCGGAAGCTCACCAGCCCGAGGATCATCAGGACCAGGAACAGGACCACCGAGGGCAGGGGCCTGCGGATCGCCCAGGCGGAGACGTTGAGGCGCATGGCCGGATCCTTCGACTCGTCCTACCGCGGGGCCGCGTCGGCGATCGGCGTGCTGGTGGGCGCCGGCACGGGGCGCACCCGGTCGCCGTCGCGCAGGAAGCTCCCCGCGCGGGCCACGACGCTCTCGCCGGCCGCGACGCCGGAGCGGAGTTCCGTAAAGCCGTCGGCGGAGAGCCCCGCGGCCACGGGCCGCGCCTCGACGCGCCCGTCCTTCACCACGAGGACGCTGGCGCGGCCGTCGGCCGCGTAGAGCAGGCTGGAGACCGGCACGGCCACGCCGGTGCGGCGCGCGATCTCGACGTTGCCGCGCGCGAAGGCGCCGATGCGCAGGGCCGGATCGTCGCCGAGGCGGATGCGCACCTTGCCGAGCCGCGTCGCCCGGTCGACCTCTGGGTAGACCCGGCGCACCTTGCCGGCGAGGCGGCGGCCGACATCGAGGTCGAGGCTCGCCGGGTTGCCGACGTGGATGCGCGCCAGCGACGTCTCCGGCACCTCGCCTTCCAACTCGATCTCGCCCCGGGCGATCAGCCGGAACAGCGGCTCGCCCACCGCGGTGGCTGTGGCGCCGATCCGGGCGGTGCGGCGATTGACGATGCCGGCCTCCGGCGCCCGGATATCGGTGCGGGCACGCCGCAGGGCGATCTCGGCGCCGGCCGCCCGGGCGGTGGCGAGGTCGGCCTGCGCCGATTGCAGGCCGCCCCTGGCGGCGGCGAGGCGCCCTTCCGCCCCCTGCGCCGCCGAGACGCGCTGTTCCAGCACGGCCGCGGTTGCGTTCCCGGTCTTGGCGAGCGCCTGGGCCCGCTCCAGCGACTGCTTGGCTTCGACGTTGGCCGCCTCCGCCTGGACGATCTGGCTCTGGGCCTGGACGATGGCCGCCTCGGCCCGGGCGATCGCCGCGGCGTTCGAGGCCTCCTGGGTGACGATCATCTCCAGCGACAGCTTGGCGAGAACCTGTCCCTTGGTGACGCGGTCGCCCTCCTCGACGAGGAGATCGGTGATGCGCAGGCCCTCGACCTCTGGGGAGACGAGGATCTCGTCGCGTGGGACCAGCGTGCCGGTAACGACGGCCCGCTCGACGATCTCGCGGTTCTCGGCCGGGACCACGGTGACGGCGGGCGCGATGGCGGCCGCGTCGGGAACGGCGGCGGTCTCGACGGCCCTGGCCGGCGCCCCGGCGAGGATCGCGAGCCCGCACAGGAGACTGAGGCGGGGCGCGCGCCAACGGACGGAGTTCACGACGGGGGCCTCGCAATCGGCGCTGGACTGGTAGTGCCTCTCCCTCGCTGGGCAGGTCGGCGTTTTCATGGCGAGCCACTCCACCGGAGGTCGAGCATAGCGCCATCCGGCGGGGCCGTCGCCGGGCCTCGCGCCGCAGGTGATCGGCGCGGCCGGAGCGCGGCCGTTCACGGCGCTCAACCTGCAACCAGCCACGAATAGCGACGTTAATAGGCCGATGGTCTTCTCGGGACCGGGGAGGGGTCGATGAGCATTTTCCAGATTAGGCAGACGAAGAGCGGCGCGGTGCTCTGGACGGGGGCGGCCGATGACGAGCAGACGGCCCTCGACGCCATGGCGCGCGAGGCGGGCTATCGCGACTTCTCGTCCCTGCCGGACACGATCCGCGCCGACGGGATCGAGGCCGCGAAGCTCGACCTGATCTCCTGAGTGCGGACTTGAGTGCGGACTGAGGCACCCGCGCCGGCGCGGCGACCGCCCGCTCCGTCGCGGCCCGGCCGTTCAGAGATCCGCGACCAGGGTCTGGATCGTCGCTGCGCAGGTCCGGACCGCGTCCGGGTCGTGCAGGCCGCCGATCACCGATGGGTCGATGGCGAGGGCCGCCGCGATGAGGCTAGGCCACGCCGCGGCCGAGGGCCAGCCGGGATGAACGATCGCGGCCCCGAGCCGGGCCAGAGCCTCGGCCTTCTCGGTCTGCTCCCCGTAGGCACGCTCCTCCGGGAGGCAGACGAAGCGCTTCCGCTGCGCGGCCGCCAGGGCGACCACGCCGTCGCCGCCGCCGCCCACCAGCAAAGCCGCCCGAGCGACCCGCGCCTCGACGTCCGGGACCCAGCCGTGCAGGTGCAGGTTGCCGGGGACGGCGCCCGAGCCTGAGACCGGCCCCAGGACGTGCCACGGCCGGTCCGGCACCGCCCGCGCGGCCGCGGCGAGATCCGCGAGATCGCCCCCCGCGCCGCCGCGGCCGAACACGACCAAGATCTCGCGTCCCGCCTCGATCGGGGCCTGCGCCGGCGCGCCCAGGAAGCCCGTGTACAGCGTCTTGGCCCGGACCCAGTCCGGCACGGCCGCGCCGTCGAGTGCCGCGGGGAAGGGGGCCAGCAGCCGCGTCGCGCCGCGGAATGCCTCCAGATGCGGCCGGTCGGTCCGGGTCCCCGCGAGTCGCACCACCAGGGTCGGCACCGACAGGAGGCGCGCCAGGAGCGCCACCTCCACCGAGACGTCGACGACCAGGAGGGCCGGCTCGGCTCGCTCCGCCCAGGCGGCGATGCGCGCCATCCGCGCGCGGACCCCCGGATGGTTGAGCGGCGCGTAGTGCAGGGCCTCGGGCCGCTCGGTCGCGCCGTCCCGGCCGTCGAAGGCCGCGTCGCCGAGGGGGCGGTCGTCGGGCAGGTCGACGGTGTCGAGGCCGGCGGTGTCGAACCCGGCCAGCGTCCCGAGGATCGTGCAGGGCCGGTCCAGGGCAGCGGCGACGGCCCGGGCTCGCTGGAGGTGGCCGGCGCCCTGGTGATGGACGTACCAGCCGATGCCGCGGGTCACGCGGCGTCCCTCAGGGACGAGGCGAGGGCGTCGAGATCGGCGACTGCCTGATCGAGGGCGCAGTCCCGCGCGGGCGGGCTGCGCGATTCGAGGATCCGGTCGGCCCGCTCCACGAAGGCGATGTCGTTCGGGCAGGCCCCGACGACGGCGAGGTCGTCGGCGTCGAGACCGAGCCGCGCGCAGGCCGCAGCGCGGGCCTGCGGGTCGAGGTGGAAGGCCCGGCGCAGGGCCGCGCGGCGCAGGATCAGCGCCTGCCAGTGCGCGGCCTCCGGCAGCAGGTAGGCCTCCCCGTCGAGGACGCGGGTCCGGCGCAGCATCTCGGTGGCCATGCCGCCCGAGACCCGCCCCTGGTGGCGGGACGAGACCAGCACCTGCACGTTCGGGCAGTGGCGCAGGCGCGCGCCGTTGGCGCGCAGCAGCCCGACGAGGGCGTTGTCCTCGCCGCAGGGCAGCGCCGGCAGCCCGCCGACCGCCCGGTACAGGATCGCGGGCACGGCGAGGCTCGCGCCGGTATGGTCGCCGTGACGGGGGGCGGGATCGTAGGGCGGCGGGTCGAGCAGGTCCTCCAGGCGTCGGACGCCGGACCAGTAGCGCTCGATGCGCGCGTGCAGGTCCGTCAGGGCGGGGTCCGGCGTGCCGTCGTCGTCGATCACCAGCCGGCCACCGACGATGTCGGCGGCCTCCAGCGCGCGGAGGTTGGCCGCGACCCACTCGGCCGGCAGGCGGGCATCCGCGTCGGTGGTCAGGAGGATGCCGTCCGGCTCACCGTCCGCCTCCAGCCAGTCGGCACCGGCATCGAGTGCCATGCGCCGCGCCGTGCCGACATGGGCGTCCGCGCCGCCGAGCTCGACCGCGATCAGCCGGAGGGTCAGGGTGGCGAGGATGCCCGAGGCCTCGACGTCTCGCACCGCCTGGACGGTCCCGTCCGTGCAATTGTTGGCCAGCACCACGACGCGCAGGGGCGCCCGCGCCGAGACGCCGTTCTGCGCGGCCAGGGAGGCGAGCAGGCGCGGCAGGCGCTCGGCCTCGTTCCGGGCGGGAATGCAGACGACGCAGGGGGGCGGGGCCGGATGGTCGGCGTCGGTGGTCATGACAGGTCTCCCGTGGCACCCTCGTGCGCCGCGGAGGTCGGGGGCGGCCCGTCATGCCGCCGGGCTCCGGGCTCGGGTGCGGATTGCGGCGCGCCGATCCGCGCCGTTCAGCCGCGTCCTCCGGCGACGCGCAGGGCCGGCCGCGCCCGCTCGGCGCAGCGCGCGATCACGGCGTCGTAGGCCTCCAGGTAGCGCCCGGTCATGGCGGCGGCGTCGTAGAGCGCCTCGGCGCGGTCGCGGCAGGCCCGGCGCGACAGGTCGGCGGCCTCCCGGATCGCCACCGAGAGATCCTGCGGGTCGTCCGGGCGGGCGAGGCGGCCGCAGGACGCGTCCAGGATGTCGGGCATGGCGCCGCGCCGGAAGGCGGCGACCGGCGTGCCGCAGGCCAGGGCCTCTGCCACGACGAGGCCGAAGGGCTCCTCCCAGCGGGGCGAGACGATCGCCACGCGGGCCCGGCCGAGATGGTGGGCGAGGTCCCGGTGGGAGAGATGGCCGAGATGCGTCAGGTCCGGCCCGAGACGCGGGGCGATCTCGGCGGCCCAGTAGCCGGGATTGAGCTTGGGACCCGCGAAGGTCAGCGGCAGCCCGGCGGCGCGCGCCGCGTCGATCGCGAGGTGCAGCCCCTTCTCGGGCACGATCCGGCCCGACCAGAAGGCGAAGGGCGTATCGTCGGCAGCGTGTGAGAACGCGAAGGTCGAGAGGTCCACGCCGTTGTCGACCACCTGGGCGCCGGGCACGAGATGCGCCCATTCCTGCGCCAGCGACGGGGACACCGCCAGGAAGGCCATGTCGGGGTCGGCCTGGACGACGCCGCCGACCAGGGAGTCGAAGGGCGGCGTGTGCAGCACGGTGACCCAGGGCAGGCCGAGCCGGGCGCTCTCGCGCAGCGGCAGGGCGTGCAGCGCGTTGTTGTGGACGAGATCGAAGCCTCCGGCCGCGACCATCTCCATCATGCGCCGGTAGGCGTCCTCCTCCTCCCGGTCGATCGCCTCCTCCCGCTCCGGGTCGAGGAGCGCGTCCCCGGTCGGATCGCAGAGCATGACCGGGTCGAGCGCCGGGTCGGACCCGCGGCTCGCGAACAGCGTGACGTCGTGCCCGTGCCGCTTCAGCGCGACGGTCAGGAGATGCGTGTGCATCTCCAGGCCGCCGGCGTAGGGCTGGCCGATCGGGTATTTCAGATGTGCGAGGACAGCGATCTTCACGCGCGCACCGAGTCCGGTTGGGTGGGGATTTCTGCCGCCCGCAGCGGCGCGAAAGGACTTCTTTCCGCAGCGAGGGTGGCGGGGATCATGCCGAATATTTCTTCAACAAGCGTTGCGTTGACGGGGTCCGAGCGACGACGAACGCGACGCTTGCCGGCTTCCTAAGCGCGGCGGCCTGAACCATTGATGATCGACATCCGCGGGTGACCGTTCACGCCGCGGCGCGGCACGCCTCCGGGGTGCCCCGCGGACACGCGGTCGCGGAGCCCCGATCGGCCTGTTAGGCTGCGCGGCCGCGCCGGCCGTGGCGCCGTCAGGGGAGGGGTGTCGATGGGGCTTCCGTTGGGGCTAAGCGTGTTCGCCGTGGGCTTGGCGGTGCTGGCGATCATCACCCTGGCCGCGGGCGTGAAGATCGTGCCCCAGGGCCATGTCTACACGGTGGAGCGCTTCGGCCGCTACGCCCGCAGCCTCGACGCCGGCCTCGGCCTGATCACGCCCTTCGTCGAGCGGATCGGCCGCAAGGTCAACGTGATGGAGCAGGTCATCGACGTGCCGAGCCAGCAGGCCTTCACCCGCGACAATGCCGGCGTCACCATCGACGCGGTGGTGTTCTACCAAGTGCTCGACGCGGCGCGCGCCTCCTACGAGGTCTCGAGCCTCGACCTCGCGGCCACGACCCTGACCATGACCAACATCCGCACCGTGGTCGGCTCGATGGATCTCGACCAGCTCCTCGCCCACCGCGACGAGATCAACGAGCGCCTGCTCCGGGTGATGGACGCGGCGGCCTCGCCCTGGGGCGTCAAGATCAACCGGATCGAGATCAAGGACATCGTGCTCCCGGCCGACCTCGCCGGGGCGATGGCCCGGCAGATGAAGGCCGAGCGCGAGAAGCGCGCCTCGATCCTGGAGGCGGAGGGGCAGCGCGCCGCCGAGATCCTGCGGGCCGAGGGGCGCAAGCAGTCGGCGATCCTGGAGGCGGAGGGCCGGCGCGAGGCCGCGTTCCGCGACGCGGAGGCGCGGGAGCGCTCGGCCGAGGCCGAGGCGGCGGCGACCGGGATGGTCAGCCGGGCGATCGCCGAGGGCGACATCGCGGCGGCGAACTTCCTCGTGGCCGAGAAGTACGTCGACGCGGTGCGGGCGATCGCCACCGCGCCGAACCAGCGGGTCGTGGTGGTGCCGATCGAGGCGGCGGCCCTCGCCGGCACGCTCGGCGGCATCGGCGAGCTCACCCGCACGGTCTTCGGCGACGGCGCCGCCGCGCCCCGGCGCACCGGGACCCCGCCGAACGTCGCGGCGCCGCGGGCCTGACGCCGGTGACGCTCGATTCCCTCGCCGGAACCCTCGGGGCCCTCGGGGCGGCCTGGAGCTGGGTCATCGCCGGCCTCGTGCTCGCCGGTGCCGAGATCCTGCTGCCCGGCGTGTTCCTGATCTGGCTCGGCCTCGCCGCCGTCGCGACCGGCCTCGCGGCCGCGGCGCTGCCCATGCCCTGGCAGGGCCAGACCCTGCTGTTCGCCGGTCTCGCCGTCGCCCTGGTGGCGCTCGCGGCCCGCCTCCAGCACCGCGGCAGGCGGGCCGGGCCGGACCTGAACCGCGCCGACCGCGGCCTGATCGGGCGCGAGGGCGTGCTCGACGAGCCGATCGTGCGGGGCGCGGGCCGGATCCGCTTCGACGACACGCTGTGGCGGGTCGAGGGGCCCGACCTGCCGGCGGGCCGCCGGGTGCGCGTCACCGGGATCGGCGGCACGGTCCTTCGGGTGGAGGCGGCCTGAGGGCCGCGCCTACCCGAACGCCCCGACCTCGTGCTGGATCATCCCCGAGATCTCCCGCACCTGATCGAACATCCGGCGGATCGGCTGGAACAGGTTGGCGTGCTCCGCCTCGTAGGTGCCGACGTCGCGCGGGCCGGCCGCCTCGCCGAAGTTCAGGCCCAGCGTCGGGTCCGGCGTCACCGGGAAGATCGCGTCGAGGAGCTTCAGGCAGCCGTCGATGTCCAGCCGCAGGAAGCGCTCCAGCAGCTGCTCGCGGGAGATGCCCGCCTGCGGTCGGAAGCCCGGGATATGCACCGCCAGGAACCAGATCCGGTGGATCAGCGCGAGGCGCAGGGCGTGGAGCAGCGTCAGCCGGGCCGACATGGCGGGCAGGTCCGGGGCGGCAGCGCTCAGGGCGAGCCAGTCCCGGGTCAGGCGTCCGAACAGGTTCCGCAGCGCGGGGGCGAGGTCGAGGCGCTCCAGCGCCCCGGAGATCACCACCAGTTCGTCCCGGCGGAAATCCTTCTGGGTGCGCCGCGCCCGCTCCAGCCACACGGCCGGATCGAGGGTGTCGATATAGGCCCGCAGCACGTCGAGGTCGCCGACCGAGGCGGCGTGCTGGACCAGCCGGAAGGCCCGGGAGAAGCGCACCGAATCGCGCCGCATGTCGCGGAACAGGTCGGGGCCGCGCTGCGCGGCCCGGCCGATCCCGTGGAGGGAGTTCGCCAGGAAGCCGAGCTGGTGCAGGATCGCGTTGTTGGGGATCGCCCGCATCTGGCGCGGATGGGTGATCCGCGCCGGGCCGCCGTTGTCGGTCTGGCGCGCGACCGGGCGCGACCCGGTCCGGTCGATCAGGCTCGGGCCGAAGGTGCCGAGGAGCGCCGCGTAGCCCGGGTCGTCGACCAGCGACTCCATGTCCTGGCGGGCTGCGGTGAAGAATTCGAGGGCGAAATCCGGCTCGGCGTAGATCGGGTCGACCTTGCCGTCGGAGGCCTTCGGCCGGTCGTTCAGGGCGTAGTCCGAGAACGAGTCCTCCTCCGTCACGTCGAGGGCGTAGACGTGCTCCGCGATGCGGGCGACGCTGGCGCGCGCCAGCGCCTCGGTGCCGTACAGCAGGTAGCCGTCGGTGCCCTGGAAGCTCGATTCGAGCCGGACGCGGATGCCGGCCTTGCGGGCCCGGTCCCGGGCATCCTCCGGGGCGAGGTAGGCGAGGCGGTCGCGCAGGGAGGTCGGATGGGCGCCGCGCCCGATCGATTCGCCATGCGTGTCGAAGATCGCGAGCTCGACGTCGGACAGGCCGTTCTGGACCAGCATCTCGGTGATGCGCAGCCGCAGCCGCTCGATCCAGAAGGTCGCCGCGAGCTGGCCGACGTAGCGGCCCGAATCGGAGTAGCCGAACTGCACGGTGAGGCGGCCGATGCGCTTCAGGTACTGGCGCCAGTGCGGGTTGCGCAGGGCGTCGTCGAGCACCCGGATGCCCTGCTCCAGCGCGCTCGCCGTCTCGAACAGCGGCGTGATCTCGAGCTTGTCGGCGATGCCGTAGTGGCGCGCGAGCCAGAGGGCGGCGAGCAGGGTGTAGCCGGTCTCGGTCTCGGCGATGAGGAAGCGCACCGGATGGGTGCCGTCGACGTGCTTGAGGATCTGGGCGATCGTCATCATCAGCCGCGCCGCCGAGGCCCGCTCGGCCGCGAGCGCCCCGAAATCGACCGCCACCGGGCGGACGTCGTTCAGCAGCGTGTGGATCGTCGCGAGGTGCGAGCGGCGGCGGGCCGCGTCGGTGGGCTCGCCCTCCAGGTCGATCACCCGCCGCACCGCGTTGTGGATCTGGCTGGCGTTCAGCCGGAAATGCGGCAGGGCGTTCGACAGGCCGTGCGTCGCGACGCCCGCGCGCAGGACGGCGATCCGGCGCTGGTCGGCCGGGTCGTCGGCGGCCTCGAGGGCCTTGGTCAGCGCGGCGACGAGGGCGCCCGCGTCGGTCTGGGCGCGCTCGCGCTCGATGATGAGCGCCAGGGCGAAGCGGTGCACCGCCTCGAGCGATGGCTGGTCGCCGAGGCGCGGCGCCACCGTGAGCTGGCGGTTCACCGCCGCCAGGGCGTTCTCCGCGAGGGCCCGGACCTCGCGGCAGGCCGGGATCTCGGGCAGGTCGCGCATCACCCGGTCGAACTGCATGCGCTTCGAGATCAGCCGGTAGCGCAGGGTGTCCCACCAGCCGATATCGGTGCGCCCGTCGGTGTCGCAGCCGACCCAGCTGGCGATGGCGAAGGGGCGGGGCGTCAGCTCGGTCCAGCGGTCGGGCCAGCGGGCGCGGGCGGCGTCGAGCAGGGCGCCGTTGAAGGCGTCGAGGGCGAGCCGGCCGTTATTGGCCGCCGCGCAGGCCTGCTCGAACTCGACATCCAGGGTGATCGGCGCGTCCGGCCGGGTCGACAGGGCCGCCGCGCGCGCGACCAGCCCGGCGCGGTCCCTGGCGTCGGGCAGGCTCGCGGCCTCGGCGAGGAGGCCCGCGACGGCTCGGGGCATGCCGAAGGTGGGGTGGGCCGTGAACACCACCGCGAAGGCGGTGCGGTGGATCAGGGCCGCGAAAGCCCCGACGCCGTCCGGCCGGTCGGGTGCCGCCGCCACGAGCCGCGCGGGGATCGCCGCCTGCGGATCCTCCGGGCCGGCATCGAGCCCGACATAGGCCCGCAGCCGTTCCGCCCGCGCTGCCAGCGCTGCGGCACGCAGGCGCACGAACAGGCCGTCCAGGTCGCCCGTCGAGATCTCGTTCCGGTCGAAGCGCCGGGTGATCGCCAGGGTCACCGCCAGGACGGGGTTGCGGAACGGGTCCTCCCGGGCCTGATCCCGGGCGGCCTCGATCAGTCCGAGGAGGTGCGCCTCCAGTTCCTCGGGCTCGCGGCTCGGCTCGTGCTGCATCGGTCGGTCCCGGCTCCGGTCTGCCCGCATCTACCCGGTCCGGCGGCCCACGCAAGGAGCGTTCCGCACGTGACCCGGGACTGACCGGCTACTGACCGGCTACTGACCGAAGACGGGGCCGAGGACGTGACCGGGGACGTGACGTGGGACGTGAGGGGACACACAACCGCGACGCGGCGGGGCGATATCGACGATGGGATGGGGTGGCGGCGGCCTGAACCGCAGGCTAGAGCTGACCTCCTGATGGAGCGCCTGTTCATCATCCTGGCTATTCTGGTCTTCGCTGTCGCCATCGTCGCCGTGGCCGCGATGGCGGCGCGCGGCCGACGCGAGCCCCTGCGCATGGGTTCCGAACTCGACATCGAGGACGAGGACCTCGTCCTCGGCTCGGTCGGACCGCGCAAGAGCCCGATCGACCGCAGCGCCCAGGTGCTCGACCCACGCGTGCTCGATCTGGACGCGATCGAACTGGAGCCGATCCGCGCCCTCGACCGGACGCAGCGCGACGCGGCGCTCCGCGGAGATCCGCCGGGAGCCGGGCGATGAAGCGATGTGCGCGCGGGGTGGCCGGGCTGCTGCTCGCCGGTCCTCTCTGCCTGTCGACGATGCAGGCGACCGCCGCGCCTGCCGGCAAGCCGGCGCCGGCCGCGCCTCCCCAGGCTTCGCCCGCGCAAGTCGCGCCTGCACCGGCCGCGCCTGCGCCGGCCGCGCCCGCCGCGACGGCGCCGCCGGGCCAAGCCGCGCCTCAGGCGGCGAGCCCCACGCCCGCTGCCGGCCCGACCCTCGAGCAGCCCTGCGGGACGCAGGCGGCCCGCTTCGAGAGCGCCAAGGGGTTCAAGATGGTGATCACGCGGGCCGGGCAGGTCCGCACGACGAACCCGCTCAGGCCGCTGACGACCGAGGTGAACGAGGTTCTCCAGGTCGTGATCGCCGGAAAGGTCGCCACGGCCTACGGGCCCGATTTCACCACGCTGCGGCGCGGCGGCGCCGCGTCGGGTGTCGAGGCGATGCTGGGCAGCCCGATCCACTGGGAGCCGACGCTGCCGACCTTCCCCGACCCGATCGCGATCGTCAGCGAGGAGGGGACGCCCCTGGCGCAGCTGACCTTCCGCGCCTGCGAGGCGGCGCCCGCCGTCAAGGCGCCGAAGGTGCCGAAGGCCGAGGCCCGCAAGAAGGCGCCCCGCCAGGCGGCACCGAAGGCGGCGGCCCCGAAGACGCCCCCCGGCTTCTCCATGCCCCAGGGGGCGATCGCGGAGTAGCGGCTACTTCTGCTTGGCGATGACCTTGTCCTTGATGCCGTCGTAGACGCTCTGCGGGATGATCTTCTTGGAGACGAGATCGTCCTTCCCGCGATACGGCCGTCCCTTGATGATCGCGGCCGCGCGCGCCGCGCCGATGCCGGGCAGCGCGTCGAGCTCCTCGGTGCTGGCGCTGTTGAGATCGATCAGCGCCCCCTTGGCGGCGTTCGGCGATCCGGCGACGGGCGCGCTCGGGGCGGCGGGCTTCGCGGGGGCCGTCGGTGCCGCGGTCGTCGGCGCCTGCGGCGCCTGCGCCAGGGCTGGGGCCGCGACGAGGCTCGACAGGAGGGCGAGGAGGGCGAGGGTCTTGGTGGAGGAAGCCATGGCGTTCTCCCGAGAGGCGCGGCCCGCACCGCGGTGCCGTCCGGCCAGATCTGCGCCGCTCCGCTTGAACCCGCCCTTAACGGTTGTGGTCCGGCACCCCTAGTCACGGGCCGGCGCCGGAGCTATAAGCCCGGCCTCATCCGTATCCCGCGGTGTGCGTGGCGATCCTCGATCGAGGAGCCGCCCGCGCGCCGCTTTGTCCGCGGCGTCACGAAGGATCCTGCCATGGCCGTTCCGAAGCGAAAGACCTCCCCCTCCCGCCGCGGCATGCGCCGCTCGGCCGACGCCCTCAAGGCGCCGACCTACGTCGAGGACAAGGATTCCGGCGAGCTGCGCCGTCCGCACCACATCGACCTGAAGACCGGCATGTACCGCGGCCGTCAGGTCCTGAAGGTGAAGTCGGCCGAGGCCTGAACCTCGCGAGGGCGGCGCCTCAGGCGAGGCGCCGCGCGGCGTCCGCGTAGCGCGCGGCGGCCATCCGGGTCCGTTCCAGGCGCGACGGCAGCAGCGTCGGATCGTCGGCCGTCAGCAATTGCGCGATGAAGCCGGCGCGGGGTCTCCCCGCGGCCGCGCGTTCTGCTGTCTGGGTGCTCGACGGCGCTTCGGACAGCCCTCCGTCGATCAGGGCGAGCGCCTGGACCTTCGTCCGCGCCGCCTCGGGGGAGGCGTCCGCGTCCGGGACCGGCGCGCGCCGGGTGGAGCGGACCTGTGTCGGGCCGAGACGGCTGACTGTTCCGATACGCACCATGCGCACATTCTCCGCACGTTTCCGTGCCCGTGTCGCAAAGGTGGGGCCGACGTTTACCGATCGTCAACCCTTCGTCCGATCGGTCCGGCCGAATTACTTTTTCGCGAGCGCCTCCAGGCGCTGCTGCATCTCCAGCATCTGGCGCTTGAGATCGTCCAGCTCGCCGCCCCCGTAGGTCGCGGGCTGAGTCGCGGCCGGCGCCGTCGGCTGGGCTCCCGGCGCGGGCGGGGCGAAGCCCGTGAACATCTTCATGGCATCGCCGAAGAAGTTCATGTTGGTGCGCACCTGCTGCTCGATGGCGTTCTGGAACGCCGCCGGGCCGAAGCTCTGGGCGAATTTCTCGCGCAGGCCGTCCTGGTCCTTGGCGAAGTTCGCCATCGAGAATTCGAGGAAGCTCGGCACCATCGTGCGCATGCTGTCGCCGTAGAAGCGGATCAGCTGGCGCAGGAACGCCACCGGGAGCAGGTTCTCGGCGCCGGCCTTGTTCTCCTGCTCGAAGATGATCTGCGTCAGGACCGAGCGGGTGATGTCGTCGCCCGTGCGCGCGTCGTAGACGACGAAATCCTCGCCGTTCTGCACCATCGTGGCGAGGTCCTCCAGCGTCACGTACGTCGAGGTGCCGGTGTGATAGAGGCGCCGGTTGGCGTACTTCTTGATGACGGTCTGGGTGGCCTTGACGGTATCCGCCATCGGGAACGGCCTTTCTGGACTCGGGACCGGGGGGCGTTGCAGACGCGCGGTGCTGTCTGACGGGGGCTGTCTTCGCGCCCGCAACACGATCCTTAAAGCCTTCCCCGGGCGCAGAAAACAGCAAACTGCAGCTGTTCAACGCAGAATAATGCAGAGCGGTCGGGGCGGTCGCGCCATTTCAGTCTCGCGGTCGCGTCATCGGCGCGTTTGGCGCGTTGATCCACAACCTTGACTTCGCCCACCTCAGGCCCTTCATCCCAGGGCCGGCACAGAGCGCGCCCCGGGACGTGGAAGGCGCGCCGGCTCGCGAGAGGAGAACGTTCACATGGCAGGCAGCGAAGAGATCGTCATCGTCGGGGCGGCGCGCACGCCGGTCGGCTCGTTCGGCGGCGCCTTCGGGGCGGTGCCGGCCCACGAGCTCGGCGCGACGGCGATCAAGGCCGCCCTGGAGCGCGCTAAGGTCTCGCCCGACGAGGTGGACGAGGTGATCTTCGGCCAGGTCCTCACCGCGGGCGCCGGCCAGAACCCCGCCCGGCAGGCGGCCATCAAGGCCGGCATCCCCGAGAAGGCCACCGCCTGGGGCCTCAACCAGGTCTGCGGATCGGGCCTGCGCACGGTCGCGATCGGCATGCAGCAGATCGCCAACGGCGACGCCAAGGTCATCGTGGCCGGCGGCCAGGAATCGATGTCGCTGTCGCCCCACGCGCAGTACCTGCGCGGCGGCCAGAAGATGGGCGACGTGAAGCTCGTCGACACCATGATCAAGGACGGGCTCTGGGACGCCTTCAACGGCTACCATATGGGCCAGACCGCCGAGAACGTCGCCCAGGCCTTCCAGCTCACCCGCGAGCAGCAGGACCAGTTCGCGACCCGCTCGCAGAACAAGGCCGAGGCCGCCCGCAAGGAGGGCCGGTTCAAGGACGAGATCGTCCCGGTCACGGTGCCGGGGAAGAAGGGCGACACGGTCGTCGACACCGACGAGTACATCCGCGACGGCGCCACCCTGGAGGCGATGGGCAAGCTGAAGCCGGCCTTCACCAAGGACGGCACCGTCACGGCCGCCAACGCCTCGGGCCTCAACGACGGCGCCGCCGCCCTGGTGCTGATGTCGGCCTCTGAGGCCGAGCGCCGCGGCCTGACCCCGCTCGCCCGGATCAAGTCCTGGGCGACCGCGGGCGTCGACCCGAAGGTCATGGGCACCGGCCCGATCCCCGCCTCGCGCAAGGCCCTGGAGAAGGCCGGCTGGAAGCCGTCCGACCTCGACCTGATCGAGGCGAACGAGGCCTTCGCGGCCCAGGCGCTGGCCGTGAACAAGGACATGGGCTGGGACGACGCGAAGGTGAACGTCAACGGCGGCGCCATCGCCATCGGCCACCCGATCGGTGCCTCGGGCGCCCGCGTCCTCGTCACCCTGCTTCACGAGATGAAGCGCCGCGACGCCAAGAAGGGCCTCGCCACGCTCTGCATCGGCGGCGGCATGGGCGTGGCGATGTGCGTCGAGCGGACCTGATCGGTCTGTCACGACAGTATCGGCCCACAACATAGACTTAAGGCCGAAGTCAGAAAAAATCGCGTGCGGACGCCATCCGCACGCGGCATCAAGTGATGCGAACAGGAGGAAACAATGGCTCAAGGACGCGTCGCCCTCGTGACGGGCGGCACCCGCGGCATCGGCGCGGCGATCTCGAAGCGGCTCAAGGACAAGGGCTACAAGGTCGCCGCCAACTACGCCGGCAACGACGAGGCGGCCAACGCCTTCAAGGCCGAGACCGGAATCCCCGTCTTCAAGTTCGACGTGGGCGATCTCGCGAGCTGCGAGGCCGGCATCAAGGCGATCGAGGCCGAGCTCGGCCCGGTGGACATCCTGGTGAACAACGCCGGCATCACCCGGGACGGTGCCTTCCACAAGATGACGTTCGAGAAGTGGCAGGCGGTCATCAAGACCAACCTCGACTCGATGTTCACCTGCACCCGTCCGCTGATCGAGGGCATGCGCAGCCGCAACTTCGGCCGCATCATCATCATCTCGTCGATCAACGGCCAGAAGGGCCAGGCCGGGCAGACCAACTACTCGGCCGCCAAGGCCGGCGTGATCGGCTTCGCCAAGGCGCTCGCGCAAGAGAGCGCCTCGAAGGGCATCACGGTCAACGTGGTGGCGCCGGGCTACATCGCCACCGAGATGGTGATGGCGGTGGCGGAGGACATCCGCAACAAGATCATCTCCACGATCCCGACCGGCCGCCTCGGCGAGGCCGACGAGATCGCCCACGCGGTCGAGTATCTGGCGAGCGACGAGGCCGGCTTCGTGAACGGCTCGACGCTGACCATCAACGGCGGCCAGCACTTCGTCTGATCGCCGCGGGCGCGCCGGATCGACCCGGCGCGCCCGCCCTGTGGGCGAGCCGCCCCACCGCGCCGGACGCGCAACTCTCCGTCCGGTGAGCGTTCCTTCCGACACTCCGCGCGGCCGAGCCCGACGACGGCGCTCCTAGCGCCGGGCCCCGCCTGCCGGCGACCGTCCCGGGCCGCGCCGGTCCGGCCCACGCGCCGCCGGCCGTGGTCGCGGGCCCGCACCATCCGACCCATCAAGCGTGACGAAAGTCCTTCCTCGCGTGCGGAATCGCGCGTCGGGCGGGATAACGGGCATTGCGGGCAGCGATCGAGCCTCCGGCCCGCGTGTTCTGAGACACGAACAATTCGAACGGCCTCGTATAGACCTCCTTCCATCGGCTCACGGATGGTCCTGCCGATAGAAATCGAGGTCCTGAGGATCATGAACAACTGGTTTCACGGTAAATTCGGCGTTCAGTTTATCGGCGCGAGCCAGAATTGTTCTTCCCGCACGACCGCGATCGGTGACGACCGCTCCGGGCTGCCCGCAATCGCGAAGCTCGGGCTCGCGGCGGCCTGTGCCCTGGGGCTGGCGGCCTGCGTCACCCCGCAAGAGCGCCACGCGCTGGATCAGAACCAGTGCTACGCTTTCGGCTTCGAGCCCGGCACCGACGGCTTCGCCGAGTGCATGATGGGGCTCCACCAGCAGCGCGCCGTCGCCCAGTCCAACAGCAACCTGTACTGGCAGGCGCAGCTCGCCGAGCAGAACCGCCGCCGCGAGGCCCAGCAGGACCTCTACAAGGTCATGAGCCTGCAGCGCACCGGCGACGCGCGGTTCCCCGTCTGCGGCGCCTCCTCGGACGGCGGCATGGATCGCCGGACCATGACTTGGTACGGCCCGAACTGCCGCGCCCGCTGATCCGGATCGAGGGAGGTGCCCATGTCCGACATGACGACGCGCGGCCCGCGCAACCCGAGCCGGATCATCTTCGTGACCGTGGCCCTGTTCGGCAGCGCCGTCGGGTTCGCGACCGCCAGCCTCGCTTGGTTCACGCTCGCGGTCCTCGGCTCCGCCGCTCTGACCTGCGCGGGCTACGGCCTGATCCGGCGGCGGCTCGGCTGGAAGCCGCTGAGCGGCGAGTACCTGTTCAACCTCCTCCACGTGCTGAGCCCGCACTAGGCGGACGCCGCGCACGGCCCCGCGGTCGCGCCGCGGGGCTCATCGGCGGGCGGCGCAGGTCCACGAAGACCTGGCCGCGCCGCGCCCCCATCCCCCAGACCGCTCCGCCTCCGAGGCCACCATGACGCTCGCCCTCATCATCACCGGCTTCCTGATCGTGAACTTCGTGATGGCCGGCCTCTTCTCCCTCGTGGCCCTCTGGGCCGACTGAGCGGCGGCGCTACGGAGCGCCGACGCAGTTGGCGTAGAAGGTCGTGGTCGCGGGCCAGTCGGAGAAGACCCCCAGCACGCCCACCTGACCGTGCAGGACGTCGAGCAGCCGCAGGATGTCGCCGTCGCCGGTGACCACCGGCTTGATCGACTGGTAATAATACCCGCCGCCGCCCTTCAGGGGGCCCGAGCGCTCCAGCGACCACGCGATCAGCCCCAGCCCGGCCGCCTTGGCCTCCCGGGCGTAGGTCGAGGGCTCGATCGTCCCGTCCGGGCCCGGCCGGACCAGCATCCACAGCGGCGGCGCCAGGATCTTCACGCCCTTCCGGGCGAGCTCGGCCATGCCGGGCTGCCACGTGGCGGGCTTCTCCGGGTCGAAGCCCTTCGCGGTCTCGTCCCGGTCGTCGAGGAAGATCGCCTGGCGGCCGAATTCCGGATCCTTCTCCAGCCAGTAGAGGATGTCGCGGAGCTGGAAGCTCTGCGGGTAGACGTCGGAGGCCGGGATCCCGGCCTCCCGGTACTCGTCGACCAGCTGCTGGGCGTACATGTCCTGCGTGTAGCTGCCCTGGAACGGCATCGGGACCTGGGGCGCCTTCAGCTCGGGGGTGAATTTCCGCCCCATCCCCTTCACCAGCGCGATGTACTCCTTGTGCGACATCAGCGTGCCGGTGCCGGCGTAGAGGTCGGTGCGCCAGCGCGGCGTGGCGTTCATGTAGGCCGCTACCGTGGTGGCGTCCGGGTCGGACGCGTCCATCTTCCCGTTCAGCGACTTGAATTCGTCCAGCGTCAGGTCGCTGGTGCAGCACTTGGCCGAGGCCTTCCGCCCGGTGGCCGGGTCGGCCGGCGTGAAGCCCTGCGTGCACTTCGCCGCGAGCTCGGGCCGGGCGAGGATGTCGGTGGTCGTGTGCAGGTCGCACTGGCTGTGGCGGCAGACGAGCTGGCGGTCCTTGGTGAAGGCCACGTCGCACTCGATGATCCCGGCGCCCATCCGGTACGCGGCGAGCAGGCCCTCCCGGGTGTGTTCGGGAAACATCAGCGGCGCGCCGCGGTGCGAGATCGAGAAGGTCCGGGGCGTGTAGGTCCGGTCGACGCCGCAGGCGGCGAGCCTGTCCTTGAGCGGGCCGGGCTTCAGCTGGTCGACGAGGTAGAAGGGCCGGGGGCCGAGCTGGGCGGCCTCGCCGGCGAGCGCGGCGCCCGCTCCCAGAAGCAGCCCCAGCCCCAACATGATCGCACGCATCGCGAACCTCCCGTTTCAGGCCGCCGGTAGAGGGGGACGGTGACAGGGGCGTGACCCCGCACGCCCCGGCGCGCCGCCGCCATGATAGCGGCGGATCATCCGCGCGGCGTCGGCCGCCAGTCGGGCGGCGCCATCTCGAAGCCGGCGAAGTCGAAGCCCGGCGAGACCGTGCAGCCGACGAGCGTCCAGGCGCCCAGGCTGGTGGCGGTCTGCCAGTGGCCGGCCGGCACGACGCATTGCGGGCGCTGCCCGGCGCCGAGGTCCGGCCCGAGATGCCGGGCCTCGGCGTCGTGCCCGTTGGGGCTCGTGGTGATCACCAGCGGCGCGCCGGCGTGCCAGTGCCAGATCTCGGTGGCGTCGACCCGGTGCCACGCCGAGACCTCGCCGAGGTCGAGCAGGAAGTAGATCGCGGTGCCGACCGAACGGCCGTCGACGGTCCGTGGATCGCGGAACGTCTCGCGGTAATGGCCGCCCTCCGGATGGGGCTTCAACCCCAGGGTCGCGATCACCTCGGCTGCCGTCATGTCCAGCTCCCTGTCGGTCCCGGCCGCGCGGATCGTCCGCGGCTTGCCGGCACTTGGCACCGATGCTACCGGCCGAAAACCCCGCAAGGTCCGAGAACGATGCCGAGCCCGACCGTACGTCTTCACCGCGGCGACCTGCCCGCCACCTACGACGCGGGGCGGGCGGTGGCCATCGACACCGAGACGCTCGGTCTCAACCCGCATCGGGACCGCCTCTGCGTGGTGCAGCTCTCCACCGGCGACGGCACGGCCGACGTGGTGCAGATCCCGCAGGACGGGCCGGAGCCGGTGGTGCTCAAGCGGGTCCTGGCCGATCCCGGCATCCTGAAGATCTTCCACTTCGCGCGGTTCGACGTGGCGGTCCTGTACAGGGCCCTCGGCGTGATGCCGAGCCCGGTCTACTGCACCAAGATCGCCTCGAAGCTCGCGCGCACCTACACGGATCGCCACGGGCTGAAGGACGTGGTCCGCGAGCTGGTCGGCGTCGACCTGTCGAAGCAGCAGCAATCCTCGGACTGGGGCGCCGAGACCCTGTCGCAGGCCCAGCTCGACTACGCGGCCTCGGACGTCCTCCACCTCCACGCGGCCCGGGAGCGGCTCGACGCGATGCTGGCCCGGGAGGGTCGCACCGACCTCGCGTCCGCCTGCTTCGGCTTCCTGCCGACGCGGGCGCGCCTCGATCTCGACGGCTGGCCCGAGACCGACATCTTCGCGCACACCTGAGGGTCCGGCGGGGCCTGCACACTTCCTGTGCGGAGTGAGACTTTCCTGTCACCGCACCGCGATAAGTCGCTGGTAGGTTGTGGCTGCCTGGGCTTCCGAGTCCCGGCCAGGCCCTCCTCGCCGGTCGCCCACCCGATCAGGCCGGCGAGGAGGGTCCGTCGCCCTCAGGTCAGGGTCCGCGGGCCCGACGGCGTGCTGATCCGGGCGGTCCAGCGCGGGCCCCGGCCGGCTACAACCTGCGGTGGAGCGACGAGGCTCAGCGCCGCGTGAAGCCCCGCGACGGCGGCGGGATCCGGATCCGTTAGGACCAGCGCCTCCAGACCGGCGCCGAGATCCGGCATCGTCGCGGCGGGATTGCCGCGCGGTCCCCACGCCATCGCGCAGGGCGCGGCCCCGTCCGCCGGCCACGCCCCGCCCGGGGGCACCGCGAAGCGCCAGGACAGGTCGCCCCGGGTCATCGTCGCCGCCGCGCCGAGGAGCGCGCCGTGCGCGGCGAGGAGGCCGTCGAGATCGTCCGCGCGGGCGACGAAGCCGCGCAGCCGCCGGCCCGAATCCCAGTCGGCCCGCACCCGCGCCGCGTCGCCGAGGCCGAACCAGCGGGCGCCCGACGGCGGCGGCGCCTCCGGATCGACGGCGATCACCTCCAGGAACAGGGCGTCGCCGAGGCGCAGCAGGTGGTTGCGCGTGCCCATCTCGCGGTGGCGACCGCCCTCGGGCATGGCGAGGCCGAGGCAGTCCCGGACATGGGCCACGCCCTCCGCGAGGTCGGGCGCGACGACGACGAGGTGGTCGAGGGTGAGCATCGTTCGGGCTCCGTGTGCGCGGGCACCTATGCAGCCGGCCGCCGGGCATGCCCGGGACCGCACCGGTCCCGACCCGGTCTCGGCGCTCACGGGCTGCCTCGGGTGAGGCGGCGAGGGGTAACGTCTGAGCGTCCCCAAGAAAAAGGCCGGGGCCCCGCGAGAGGCCCCGGCCCGGAAGTGCGTGCCGGGCCGGGCCTCGTGCCCGGCCGGCTCTCACATCACAGCGAGTAATACTGCACGAACTCGATCGGGTGCGGCGTCATCTCGTAGCGCAGCACCTCGGTCATCTTCAGCTCGATGAACGAGTCGATCTGGTCGTCCGAGAACACGCCGCCCTCCTTGAGGAAGGCCCGGTCCTTGTCGAGGCTGTTCAGGGCCTCCCGGAGCGACCCGCACACGGTCGGGATCTTCTTCAGCTCCCGCGGCGGCAGCTCGTACAGGTCCTTGTCCATGGCCGGGCCCGGGTCGATCTTGTTGCGGATGCCGTCGAGGCCGGCCATCAGCAGCGCCGAGAAGGCGAGGTAGGGGTTCGCCATCGGGTCGGGGAAGCGGACCTCGACGCGCTTGGCCTTCGGGCTCTTGGTCCACGGGATGCGGCAGGAGGCCGAGCGGTTGCGCGCCGAGTAGGCGAGCAGCACCGGCGCCTCGTAGCCCGGCACCAGGCGCTTGTACGAGTTGGTCGACGGGTTGGTGAAGGCGTTCAGCGCCTTGGCGTGCTTGATGATGCCGCCGATGTACCAGAGGCACTCCTGGGACAGGCCGGCATACTTGTCGCCCGCGAAGACCGGCTTGCCGTCCTTCCAGATCGACTGGTGGACGTGCATGCCCGAGCCGTTGTCGCCGTAGACGGGCTTGGGCATGAAGGTCGCGGACTTGCCGTAGCTCTGCGCGACGTTGTGGATGCAGTACTTGTAGATCTGCATGTGGTCGGCGAGCAGGGTCAGCGTGTCGAACTTCATGCCGAGCTCGTGCTGGGCCGAGGCCACCTCGTGGTGGTGCTTCTCGACCTTCACGCCCATGGACTGCATGGCCGCGAGCATCTCGCCGCGCATGTCCTGCGCCGAGTCCTGCGGCGGCACCGGGAAGTAGCCGCCCTTGGTCTGGACCCGGTGGCCGAGGTTGCCGCCCTCGTAATCGGTGAAGCCGTTGGTCGGCAATTCGGTGGAGTCGAGCTCGAAGCCCGTGCGGTACGGGTCGGCGCCGAACTTCACGTCGTCGAACACGAAGAACTCGGCCTCGGGGCCGACGTAGATCGTGTCGCCGATGCCGGTCTGCTGCAGGTAGGCCTCGGCGCGCTTGGCGGTGCCGCGCGGGTCACGGCCGTAGGGCTCGCCGGTGGCCGGCTCCAGCACGTCGCAGACGATCGACATGGTCGCGGCCGAGAAGAACGGGTCCAGCGTGGCGGTGACGGGATCCGGCATCAGCAGCATGTCGGACTCGTTGATCGCCTTCCAGCCGGCGATCGAGGAGCCGTCGAACATGGTGCCCTCGTCGAAGATCTCCTCGTCGATGAGCGACACGTCGAACGTGACGTGCTGCCACTTGCCGCGCGGGTCGGTGAACCGGAAGTCCACGTAACGCACGTCGTTGTCCCGGATCGTCTTCAGCACCTCGGCCGCAGTCGTCATCGTGGGCATCCTCCAGGGATCTCTGAATCGGCTCTCGTGGCGCACCCGCACGCGGTCGCGCGCCGGCAAGCGGCGCTTGATATCCGGCGCGGGCGTGCCTTGCCACCCGCCGGGCAGCGGAATCGGCCGACGGATGAAACGATCGGCCCGTTCACGCACCCGATCTCGTAACCGTGATCGGCAGCTCCGTTTCTAGGGCACCGTTGTTCTCCGGCAATGGCCTTCCTGGCACGATCCATGCAATTGCGGCCGCAGCCGTCGACGAGGCGGCAAGCCGTTCGCGTCTTCCCGGGTTGCCCAGGTCGCGCATCGATACGGACGAGAGAACCGGAATGACCAAATACAAGCTCGAGTACATATGGCTCGACGGGTACACGCCGACCCCGAACCTCCGCGGTAAGACGCAGATCAAGGAATTCGACAGCTTCCCGACCCTCGAGCAGCTCCCGATGTGGGGCTTCGACGGCTCGTCCACCAAGCAGGCCGAGGGCGGCAGCTCCGACTGCATGCTCAAGCCCGTGCGCCACTTCCCCGACCCGGCCCGCAAGAACGGCGTGCTGGTGATGTGCGAAGTGATGATGCCGGACGGCGTGACCCCGCACGAGTCCAACAAGCGCGCCACGATCCTGGACGATGCCGGCGCCTGGTTCGGCTTCGAGCAGGAGTACTTCCTGTACAAGGACGGCCGCCCGCTCGGCTTCCCGGCCTCCGGCTACCCGGCGCCGCAGGGCCCGTACTACACCGGCGTCGGCTATTCGAACGTCGGCGACGTCGCCCGCAAGATCGTCGAGGAGCACCTCGACCTCTGCCTCGACGCCGGCATCAACCACGAGGGCATCAACGCCGAGGTGGCCAAGGGCCAGTGGGAGTTCCAGATCTTCGGCAAGGGCTCCAAGAAGGCCGCCGACGAGATGTGGATGGCCCGCTACCTCCTGCAGCGCCTCTGCGAGAAGTACGGCATCGACGTCGAGTACCACTGCAAGCCGCTCGGCGACACCGACTGGAACGGGTCGGGCATGCACTGCAACTTCTCGACCGCGTTCATGCGCGAGCACGGCGGCAAGGCCTACTTCGAGAAGCTCATGGAGGCGTTCAAGAACGCCCGCGAGGAGCACATCGCCGTCTACGGTCCGGACAACCACATGCGCCTGACCGGCAAGCACGAGACCGCCTCGATCCACGAGTTCTCGTACGGCGTGGCCGACCGCGGCGCCTCGATCCGCGTGCCGCACTCCTTCGTGAACAACGGCTACAAGGGCTACCTGGAGGACCGCCGTCCGAACTCGCAGGGCGACCCCTACCAGATCGCCTCGCAGGTGCTGAAGACGATCGCTTCCGTGCCGACCGAGGCCGCTGCAGCCGCGTAAGACGCGGAGCTTCGACAGACGGTGCGAAGCCGGGCCCTCGGGTCCGGCTTCGCCGTTTCCGGGGTAACGGGCTTCCGATCTACCACGTCCTCGGGGTTGGAGCGCGGCGCAGGCCTCGACGGAGGCCTCCGGGGATCGCGCGGACCGCCGGGCGCCCTCTCGAGGCCCGCTGGCGCGGGCACGTCAGGATGAGTGGGTCGGGTGAGGGAGCCCGTCGGGCCTGCTCGACGGCCGCAGGGGCGCCATCGTTCCCGAATTCCTCCGCCTCAGGACTGCCGCGGGCGCTCGTCCTCGCGGATGGCGGCCTCGTGGTACCACGCGCCTCCGCCGAAGCTCGGCACGGGCGCGGGCTTCGCCTCCGGAGCCGCCCGGGCGGTCTCGCGCGCGCGTCGGAACGCGGACAGATCGTAGATCTTGGCGGTCTCGCGCGGGTCCGTGGCGGCCATCGCACTTCCTCCTGCACCGGTTCGAGCGGCCGATCGGGCCGGCCGTTCCCGATGATGTGGGGTGCGGGAAGCGGCGCTCCAGGGCCGGAAGCGCCGATGCCGGACATTCGCGCAGTGCGAAATCTTAGGCAGTGTCGCGCGGTGCGCGGCCGCCGGCGGTCCTGGACCGCGGGCGGGCTCGGGTCAGATCGCGTCCGTGCCGGTCTCGCCGGTGCGGATGCGGATCGCCTCCTCGATCGTCGAGACGAAGATCTTGCCGTCACCGATGCGCCCGGTCTGGGCCGACTTGCGGATCGCCTCCACGGCGCCCTCGACTAGGGCGTCGGACAGGACGATCTCGAGCTTCACCTTGGGCAGGAAGTCGACCACGTACTCGGCGCCCCGGTAGAGCTCCGTGTGGCCCTTCTGACGGCCGAAACCCTTCGCCTCGATGACGGTGATGCCCTGGAGGCCGACCTCCTGGAGCGCCTCCTTCACCTCGTCGAGCTTGAAAGGCTTGATGATCGCTTCGATCTTCTTCATGCCGCTCGGGCCTGCGCTGCGGTACCTGGCATTTCTAACATCCTCGTGACGCCTTCGCCACGCCGTTTTCGTGGCGCGTCCGACCATAGTGCCTATTTGCTGTGCGATGCACGCACATCCTTAGAGCGCTTCACCGGAATCTGGCGCGATTTTAGTCAGGGCTGATCGGTGCACGGGCAGAGGCGGAGACGGATATGCGGTTGCTGACGGTCGCGGCGATGAGGCGGGTCGATGCCGCGGCAATCGAGGGCGGAAAGCCGGGCCTGACGCTGATGGAGGCGGCCGGGGCCGCCGTGGCCGCCCGCGCCCGGGCCCGGCTCCCGGCGGGTGGCCGCGTCGTCGTCCTGTGTGGCCCTGGCAACAACGGCGGCGACGGCTACGTGGCCGCGCGCCTGCTGGCCGAAGCCGGCTACGCGGTCGAGCTCCTCTGCCTCGGCGCGGTGTCGGCGCTGACGGGGGACGCCGCGCTCGCGGCCGCGGCCTGGACGGGGCCAGTGCGCCCGGCCGCGGGCGGCGCGCTGCCGTCCGGCGACCTCGTGATCGACGCGCTGTTCGGCGCCGGCCTGTCGCGCGACCTCGACGGCGCCGCCCGCGCGCTCGTCGAGGCGGTGAACGAGGCCGGGATGCCGGTGCTCGCCGTCGACGTGCCGAGCGGGGTCGACGGCGATACCGGCGCGGTGCGCGGCGCCGCCATCCGGGCAGTGGAGACCGTGACCTTCGTGACCTTCAAGCCTGGGCACCTGCTCCAGCCCGGGCGGGGCCTGTGCGGCCAGCTCAGCCTCGCCGATATCGGGACCGGCCCGGCGGCGCTGGAGGCGGGCCTGGCCGCCCGCGCGCCCCTCGACCGGAACGGGCCCGACCTGTGGGGCCGGGACTTCCCGCGCCTCACTGGCGCGAGCCACAAGTACACCCGCGGCCACGCCCTCGTCCTGTCCGGGCCGGCCACCAAGACCGGCGCCGCCCGGCTCGCCGCCCGCGGCGCCCTGCGGGTCGGCGCCGGGCTCGTCACCGTCGCGTCCCCGACCGCCGCGCTGCCTGAGAACGCCGCCCACCTCACGGCGATCATGCTGCGGCCCTGCGAGAGCGCCGACGACCTCGACGACCTGCTCACCGACGAGCGGCTGAACGTGATCCTGGCCGGACCCGGGCTCGGCACCGGCGAGCCGACCCGGGAGCGCGTGGCCGTCTCGGCCGCGGCCGGGCGCGGCCTCGTCCTCGACGCCGACGCGCTGACGAGCTTCGCCGGCAAGGCGCCGCTGCTCGCCGCCCATCTCGCCGACGGGGACGCGCGGGCCGTGCTGACCCCGCATGCCGGCGAGTTCGCGCGGCTCTTCGACGGGACGGACGCGATGGCCGAGGGCGCCGACAAGGTCGCCCGGGCCCGCGCGGCGGCCGCGCTCACCGGCGCCGTGGTGGTCTTCAAGGGGGCCGACACGGTGATCGCGGCCCCCGACGGCCGTGCGGCCATCAACGACCACGGCAGCCCCTATCTCGGGACGGCTGGGTCCGGGGACGTGCTCGGCGGCCTGATCGCCGGCCTGCTCGCGCAGGGCATGGAGCCCTTCGCGGCCGCCGCGGCCGGCGTCTGGCTTCACGGGGATGCGGGCCTGCGCCACGGGCCGGGCCTGATCGCCGAGGACATCCCCGAGCTGATGCCGGCGGTGCTGCGCGACCTCGTCGCGTCGAGCGGCGGCTGACCCCGCGGCTGACCCGGCGGCTGACCGCTCAGGTGACCTCGAACATCGTCCAGAGGCCGGTGTCCAACCGCTCCAGCACCGTGGCGCTGATCAGCCAGCGCCCCGGATTGTCCGCCAGGAAGCCGATCCGGGCGGTCCGCCCTTCGAGGAGCTGGAACGTGTCGAGCCAGTAGGGCTCCCAGCCGTCGTCCAGGGGGTGGAGCAGGCGGAAGCAGTGGCCGTGCAGGTGCAGGGCCTGCGGGAAGGCGGTCTCGTTGCGCAGGGCCAGCACCACCACCTGGCCGCGCTTCACCGTGAAGATCGGCGCGAGGCCGGCGGTGCCGCTCGCGCCGTTCACCGACCAGATCTTCTGCGGGTCGCCCGTGTAGACCGGGTCGGGCGCGGTGCCGTCCTTGGTGCCGTCCTTGGCCCCGTCCTTACCCTTTGGCACGAAGGCGCCGCCGGTGATCACCACGTCGCGGCGCAGGGCGTTCTGGAGCTTGATCTCGGCCGGCAGGCGCTTGTTCTCGCCGATCGGCCCGATCGGGGGCCGCTTCTCGGTGATCCGGGCGCCCTTGGTGACGACGCTCGCCAGGACCAGGCCCTTGCCGATCAGCGCGTGGATCTCGCAGGTGGCGCCTTCCTCCTCCGGCAGGTCGACCAGCAGGTCGTAGCGGGTGCCGGGCGGGAAGGGCAGGGTCGCCCGCAGGGGCTCGAACGTGTCGGTGGGCTGGCCGTCGACCGCCGCCACGTAGACCTTCACGCCCTCGAACTTGATGCGCGTTGCCCGGGCGTTGCAGGCATTGCCGAGACGCAGGCGGATTCGGGAGCCGGGTCTCGCCTCGAAGGCGCCCGGCACCGGCTTGCCGTTGACGGTCACGAGGTTGCCGAGGCGCCCGTTCGCGGCCGCGAGCGCCGTCTGCCCGAACGGCATGAGGGTGCCGTCGTCCTGGAGCCGCCAGTCCTGCAGGACGACGCTGACGTCGGCGTCGACCGCGGGCGGGTTCGTCTCCTCGACGACCAGCATGCCCGCGAGGCCCCGGCCCGACGGCTCGCTCGCCCCGCCGACGACCAGGGGCCGGATCAGGTAGGAGCCGGCATCCGGCGGCGTGAAAGTGTAGAGGAAGTCGCCGCCCGGCGGGATCGGCGCCTGGGTCACGCCGCCGACGCCGTCCATGGCGTTGACGTTGCGCACCCCGTGCCAGTGGAGCGACAGCGGCTTGTCGGTCCGGTTCTCGACCTTGAGGCGCAACGCCTGCCCGAGCTTCACCCGGACCACGGGCGGCAGGACCTTGCCGTCGAAGCACCAGACCGGCGTCTCGGGCGCGGGGTCCGGCCTGAACCGGGCCTTCCCGGGCGCCGCCGGCAGGGCCGCCGGCGCGGCCGCGGGCTCAGGCTGGACGGGCGCGGATGTCCCCGGCGCGGCGGCCGGCGCCTGCGCCCGCGCGGCCTCCGGCGCGAGCCCGAAGGCCGCCGCGGCGGCGAGCAGGGTTCGGCGCGACGGCGTGCCGGCGCGCGAATCGGTCGGCGGCACGGTGCGGGATGGCGGCATGGGATCTCGGCTGCGGCTCGCGACGGATCCGCTCCTTAGCGGCGCGCGGGCTCCCGCGCCACAGGGGCAAGTTTTTTGCTGCGGGCCCGCCGGCCCATGCTATAGGGCGCGCTTCCGGCGGCCGGCGATGCGCCGGATGTCGGCGCGCGCGGGCGTGGCGGAACTGGTAGACGCGCTGGATTTAGGTTCCAGTGTCGCAAGACGTGGGGGTTCGAGCCCCTCCGCCCGCACCAGGACCTCTGCTGAGGTTGCGGTCCCCTTGGGACCCTCCGCCCCGTACCCGACATCTCGGCATCCCGGTCCGCGCGAGCACGACGCCGGCCCGGCCGGCGAACCCAGGTTTCTTTGAAGAGCGACGACGACGATGCAGGTGACCGAGATCAACGCCCAGGGGCTGAAGCGCGAGTTTCAGGTTCTGCTGGCCGCCCAGGAACTCGAGGAGCGCCTGACCAACGAGCTGTCCGGCATGAAGGACAAGGTGCAGCTCAAGGGCTTTCGTCCCGGCAAGGTGCCGGTCGCGCACCTGCGCAAGGTCTACGGCCGCTCCGTGATGGCCGAGGTGGTGCAGAACGCCGTCAACGAGGCGAACCGCCAGATCGTCACCGATAACGGCCTCAAGCTCGCCCTGGAGCCGCAGGTCGAGTTCCCGACCGACCAGGCCGAGGTCGAGAAGGCGCTCGACGCCAAGGGCGACCTCGCCTTCAAGGTCGCCCTCGAGGTGATGCCGAGCTTCGAGCTCGCCGACCTCTCCGACGTCAGCCTGACCAAGCTCGTGGCCAAGCCCGCCGACGCCGAGGTCGACGAGGCCCTGGAGCGCATGGCCGGCCAGAGCCGTCCGTTCACCGAGCGCGAGGAGGGCGCCGAGGCCCAGAGCGGCGACCGCGTCACCATCGACTTCGTCGGCCGCATCGACGGCGAGGAGTTCCAGGGCGGCAAGGGCGAGGGCATCGACCTGGAGCTCGGCTCCGGCTCGTTCATCCCGGGCTTCGAGGAGCAGCTCGTCGGCGCCAAGGTCGGCGACAACCGCCTCGTGAAGGTCACCTTCCCGGCCGAGTACGGGGCCGAGCACCTCGCCGGCAAGGACGCCGAATTCGACGTGACCGTCACGAAGATCCAGGCGGCGGGCGAGGCCAAGATCGACGACGAGCTCGCCAAGTCCATGGGCATGGAGTCGCTGGAGAAGCTCCGCGAAGCCGTGTCCGAGGCGATCGGCCGGGATTTCGAGGCCGCCTCGCGCCGCCGGCTCAAGAAGGAGCTCCTCGACGCGCTGGACGGCAAGTACGCCTTCGAGCTGCCCCCGTCTTTGGTCGCGCAGGAATTCGCCGCCGTGTGGGCCCAGGTCGAGCAGGACCTCAAGACCCGCGGCAAGACCTTCGAGGACGAGGACACCACCGAGGAGAAGGCCCAGGCCGAGTACCGGAAGATCGCGGAACGGCGCGTCCGTCTCGGTCTCGTGCTTGCGCAGGTCGGCGAGAGCGCCGATATCAAGGTCTCGGACGAGGAGGTGAACCAGGCCCTCATCGCCCGGGTCCGGCAGTTCCCGGGCCAGGAGCAGCAGGTCTGGGACTTCTACCGGAAGAATGCGCAGGCGCTCGCGGAACTCCGCGCGCCCCTGTTCGAGGAGAAGGTCGTCGACCACGTCCTCGGGCAGGTCAAGCTCGTCGAGGAGCCCGTCTCGAAAGAGGCGCTTTTCGCGGACGAAGATGACGACGACACGACCGGCGGCAAGCCGGCAGACAAGGCCGAGGCCAAGGGCGAGTCCAAGACCGACGCCAAGACCGAAGCCAAGGCCGACTGAGTCCCGCTCTGTCCCAGGACGGCGGGCAAGGGTTAGGCGATGGTTAAGCATCGCCGGTGTTCGCTGACATGCCCGGGGCTGCCCTGATTCGCGGCAGCCCCGGGCCTCACTCCGGGGCAGGATGAGATGAGAGATCCGATCGACGTCTACAACAACGCGCTCGTGCCGATGGTCGTCGAGCAGTCGAGCCGCGGCGAGCGCGCCTTCGACATCTACTCCCGCCTGCTCCGCGAGCGCATCATCTTCCTCACCGGCCCCGTGGAGGATTACGGCGCGTCGCTGATCGTGGCGCAGCTGCTCTTCCTCGAGGCGGAGAACCCGAAGAAGGAAATCTCCTTCTACATCAACTCCCCCGGCGGCGTGGTCACCTCGGGCCTGTCGATCTACGACACGATGCAGTTCATCCGCTGCCCGGTGACGACCCTCTGCGTCGGCCAAGCCGCCTCGATGGGCTCGCTTCTGCTCACCGCCGGCGAGCCGGGCCACCGCTTCGCCCTGCCGAACGCCCGGATCATGGTCCACCAGCCGTCTGGCGGCTTCCAGGGGCAGGCGACCGACATCCTGATCCACGCCCGCGAGATCGAGGCGCTGAAGCGGCGCCTGAACGAGATCTACGTGAAGCATACCGGCCGCGACTACGACACGATCCACACGGCGCTGGAGCGCGACAACTTCATGACCGCCGACGCGGCCAAGGAGTTCGGGCTCATCGACGAGGTGATCGAGAAGCGTCCCGAGCCGGCGGCCGCCTGACCGGCCCGCGTCGCCTGACCGCCGCGGCGCGGCCTTGATCCCGCCGCGGCAGCGTGTTTGCATCGAGGTTCGGGCCCTTCGGTCAAAGGCGCGCAGCACACTGTTTCTTTAAACGGGCCCCCTACATTCATGCGATGCGCGTCCGCCCCTTGCCGGCGGCGGACGCGAGGAATCGGAGACCGATATGAGCAAGACTGGCGGCAACGACTCGAAGAGCACGCTGTATTGCTCGTTCTGCGGCAAGAGCCAGCACGAGGTCCGCAAGCTGATCGCCGGCCCCACGGTGTTCATCTGCGACGAGTGCGTCGAGCTGTGCATGGACATCATCCGCGAGGAGTCGAAATCCTCGCTGGTGAAGAGCCGCGACGGCGTGCCGACCCCCAAGGAGATCCGCCGCGTCCTCGACGACTACGTCATCGGCCAGGACTTCGCCAAGAAGGTCCTCTCGGTCGCGGTGCACAACCACTACAAGCGGCTCGCCCACGCGACGAAGCACAACGACGTCGAGCTGGCCAAGTCCAACATCATGCTGATCGGGCCGACCGGCTCGGGCAAGACCCTGCTCGCGCAGACGCTGGCCCGGATCCTCGACGTGCCGTTCACCATGGCGGACGCCACGACGCTCACCGAGGCCGGCTACGTCGGTGAGGACGTCGAGAACATCATCCTCAAGCTGCTCCAGGCCTCGGACTACAACGTCGAGCGGGCCCAGCGCGGCATCGTCTACATCGACGAGATCGACAAGATCTCCCGGAAGTCCGACAACCCGTCGATCACCCGCGACGTGTCGGGCGAGGGCGTGCAGCAGGCGCTCCTGAAGATCATGGAGGGCACGGTCGCCTCCGTCCCGCCCCAGGGCGGAAGGAAGCACCCGCAGCAGGAATTCCTGCAGGTCGACACCACCAACATCCTGTTCATCTGCGGCGGCGCCTTCGCGGGGCTGGAGCGGATCATCTCCCAGCGCGGCAAGGGCACCTCGATCGGCTTCGGCGCGACCGTGCAGGCCCCGGACGACCGCCGCACCGGCGAGATCTTCCGCTCGGTCGAGCCGGAGGACCTGCTGAAGTTCGGCCTCATCCCCGAGTTCGTCGGCCGTCTGCCGGTTCTGGCGACCCTGGAGGACCTCGACGAGGCCGCGCTCAAGAAGATCCTGCAGGAGCCGAAGAACGCCCTGGTCAAGCAGTACCAGCGGCTGTTCGAGATGGAGAACGTCGACCTGACGTTCCAGGACGAGGCGCTGTCGCTCGTCGCCCGCAAGGCGATCGAGCGCAAGACCGGCGCCCGCGGCCTGCGCTCCATCCTGGAGACCATCCTGCTCGACACGATGTACGACCTGCCGGGCCTCGAGTCCGTGGAGCAGGTGGTCATCGGTCCGGAGGTGGTGGAGGGCAAGTCGCGCCCCCTCTACATCCACGGCGACCGCAACAAGGACACGCCCGCGAGCGTCAGCGCGTAGGCACTCGGCAGGGTTGCATCAGGCGCCCGGCCCAGGCCGGGCGCGCTGCGGGGATCGCCTTGAAAACGCGCTTCCTCGCAGCCACCTCAGGCTCAGCGCGGTGGCCGCACGCTCCTTCGAGGTCCGGTCCGCGTCGCCAGCCGCAAAGTTAGCGAAATCCGACCCTCGCGGCCCGGTCGGCACCCGGCTGTAGGCGCGCTCCGTGCATGGGGGCGTCGAACCTGGGCGTCCCTGAGAGGAAGTCACATGTCACAGTCGAAATCGCGCCAGCCGGTGGTCCCGGGTTCGACGGGCACCTACGCCGTCCTCCCCCTGCGCGACATCGTCGTCTTCCCGCACATGATCGTGCCCCTGTTCGTGGGCCGCGAGAAGTCGATCCGCGCCCTCGAGGAGGCCGTCCGCACCGACCGCCACATCCTGCTCGCCACCCAGATCAACGCGGGCGACGACGACCCGGCGACCGACGCCATCTACAAGATCGGCACGCTCGCCTCGGTGCTCCAGTTGCTGAAGCTGCCCGACGGCACCGTGAAGGTGCTGGTCGAGGGTGTCGGCCGCGCCAAGGTCGTCGACTTCACCCGCTCGGACGAGTTCTACGAGGCGACCGCCGAGGCGCTCCACGACGAGCTCGGCGACCGCGTCGAGGCCGAGGCGCTCGCGCGCTCCGTGCTCTCGGAGTTCGAGAACTACGTCAAGCTGAACAAGAAGATCTCGCCCGAGGTCGTCTCCGCCGTGACCCAGATCGACGAGCCGTCCAAGCTCGCCGACACGATCGGCTCGCACCTGCTCGTCAAGATCTCCGACAAGCAGGGCATCCTGGAGACCCCCACGGTGGCGCAGCGCCTCGAGCGCGTGCTGTCGCTGATGGAGAGCGAGATCTCCGTGCTCCAGGTGGAGAAGCGCATCCGGACCCGCGTCAAGCGGCAGATGGAGAAGACCCAGCGCGAGTACTACCTGAACGAGCAGATGAAGGCGATCCAGAAGGAGCTGGGCGACTCCGAGGATGGCCGCGACGAGCTGGCCGAGCTGGAAGAGAAGATCGAGAAGACCAAGCTCTCCAAGGAGGCCCGCGACAAGGCCACCGCCGAGCTGAAGAAGCTGCGCCAGATGTCGCCGATGTCGGCCGAGGCGACCGTCGTGCGCAACTACCTCGACTGGATGCTCGGCATCCCGTGGGGCAAGCGCTCGAAGATCAAGAAGGACCTGCTCGGCGCCCAGGCGCTGCTCGACGAGGATCATTTCGGCCTCGACAAGGTCAAGGAGCGGATCGTCGAGTACCTCGCGGTGCAGCAGCGTGCGAACAAGCTCACCGGCCCGATCCTGTGCCTCGTCGGTCCTCCCGGCGTCGGCAAGACCTCGCTCGGCAAGTCCATCGCCAAGGCGACGGGTCGCGAGTTCGTCCGGATGTCGCTCGGCGGCGTGCGCGACGAGGCCGAGATCCGCGGTCACCGCCGGACCTATATCGGCTCGATGCCCGGCAAGATCGTGCAGTCGATGCGCAAGGCCAAGACCTCGAACCCGCTCATCCTGCTCGACGAGATCGACAAGATGGGCATGGACTTCCGCGGCGATCCGTCGGCGGCGCTCCTCGAGGTTCTCGACCCTGAGCAGAACAGCACCTTCAACGACCACTACCTGGAGGTGGATTACGACCTCTCGAACGTGATGTTCGTGACCACGGCCAACACCCTCAACATCCCGGGCCCGCTCATGGACCGGATGGAGGTGATCCGCATCGCCGGGTACACCGAGGAGGAGAAGGTTGAGATCGCGCGCAAGCACCTGATCCCGAACGCCTTGAAGAAGCATGGCCTCGGGACGCACGAGTGGTCGATCGACGACGATGGCTTGATGATGCTGGTCCGCCGCTACACGCGGGAAGCCGGCGTCCGCAACCTGGAGCGCGAGCTGTCCAACCTGATCCGCAAGGCGGTGAAGGAGATCCTGATCACCAAGACCAAGTCGGTCGCGGTGACCCCGGACACCCTTCCGGTCTTCCTCGGCCCGCCGAAGTTCCGCTACGGCGAGATCGACGCGGACGATCAGGTCGGCGTGGTGACGGGTCTGGCCTGGACCGAGGTCGGCGGCGAGTTGCTGACGATCGAGGGCGTCATGATGCCTGGCAAGGGCAAGATGACGGTCACCGGCAACCTGAAGGACGTGATGAAGGAGTCGATCTCGGCGGCGGCGAGCTACGTCCGCTCGCGGGCGATCGATTTCGGGATCGAGCCGCCGCTGTTCGACCGGCGCGACATCCACGTTCACGTTCCGGAGGGGGCGACCCCGAAGGACGGTCCGTCGGCCGGCATCGCCATGGCCACCGCGATCATCTCGACGCTCACCGGGATCCCGGTCCGTCGCGACGTCGCGATGACCGGCGAGGTGACGCTCCGCGGCCGGGTTCTGCCGATCGGCGGCCTGAAGGAGAAGCTGCTCGCCGCGCTGCGCGGCGGCATCAAGACGGTGCTGATCCCCGAGGAGAACGCCAAGGACATCGCCGAGGTGCCCGACAGCGTGAAGAACGGGCTGGAGATCGTGCCTGTGTCGCGGATGGATCAGGTGTTGGAGAAGGCGCTGGTCCGTCAGCCCGAGGCGATCGAGTGGGAGGAGCCGCTCCCGGTGGCCAAGCCCGCCCGGACCGAAGAGGACGGCGCCGCCTTCGTGGCGCACTGAGCCGCCCGATCGATTGAGACGAGCCCCCGGTGCCCCGAGCCCCGGGGGCTTTTTCATGCGCGGACGCGAGCGCGGAGGCCCGGATGCGCATCCTGCTGATCAACCCGAACACGAGTGCGCACGTCACCGATCTCGTCGCCGGCCATGTCCGCACTCAGCTCGGCGGCCGTGCGGAGCTGCGCGCCGTCACCGGCCGGTTCGGAGCCCGCTACATCGCGAGCCGGGCGGCGGCGGCGATCGCCGGCCACGCGGCCCTCGACGCTCTCGCGGAGCACGGCGCCGGCTGCGATGCGGTCTACCTGGCCTGCTTCGGTGATCCGGGCCTCCTCGCCCTGCGTGAGCTGTTGCGGGTACCGGTCATCGGCATGGCGGAGGCGGCCTGCCGCGAGGCCGCTGCCTCCGGTCGCTTCGGGATCGTCACCGGGGGCGCGGCCTGGGAGCCGATGCTGCGGGAGTTCGTGGCGGCGCTCGGCCTCGCCGACGCCCTCGCGGCCCTCCGCACGGTGGCTCCGAGCGGCGGCACCATCGCCCGTGACCCGGACGCGGCCCTGGAGATCCTCGCCCAAGCCTGCCGCGCCTGCGCGGGGGCCGGCGCCGAGTCGGTCATCCTGGGCGGTGCCGGTCTGGCCGGGCTCGCCGCGCGGATCGCTCCGCAGGTTCCCGTTCCGGTGATTTGCTCGGTCGAGGCGGGGACCCGCGCGGTTCTGGCCGCGGGCGCATTCGGGCAGGCCCCGTCGAGGCCTGACCCTGTCGAGAGCACCGGCCTGACACCCGCGCTGGCGACGCGGCTCATCGATCCCTGATAAGGATCCGGGGTGCGGACCCTTGCACCGGACCGGGACCATGCCGTAACGGTCGCCAGCCGGGCGGTTAGCTCAGTTGGTAGAGCGTCTCCTTTACACGGAGAGGGTCGGGGGTTCGAGTCCCTCACCGCCCACCAAGATTGTTTCTCGTTTTCCATTGTTTGCTGATGTGAGGCCGGCAAATTCCGGCCTCAACAACTGTTCTGACGGCGCCTTACGGCACCGTGGTTCCGGCTAGGCCGCGGCCCACAGGAGAGGACTGGTGAAGCCGCGGTCGACGGCTCGAGCGCCTCGGTCATCTTCTGGCCGTCGCGCTTGCGCTGCTGCGCCTCCACGGCCCGGTCCTAGGACACGCCGAGCCGGACCGAGCTGGTGCGCCTCAAGGGCGAGATGAAGGCGCTGGAAAAGGTCTCCGTCCAGAAGAGATGCGGGATCCAGTTCGAGCGGCAGGCTGCCCGCTGACCGGCTTGGCGGGGCGTGCTAACCTAAGCCGCATGCCCCGCTGGCTTCAATTCGCCCTCGGCCTCGTCACGCTGATCGCGCTCGCCGCGGGCATCGTGCGTACGCTCGTGCGTCACATGCCGGACGCGGTCGCATCGTGGCTCGGGTCGTGGCCTTACGAGGCGTTGATCCTGCTGCTGGCCGTCAGCGTCGTGGCGATCATCGTGCGGGCCGCCCAGGGCTATCGCTCTCCTCGATCTGATAAGGTGCGGTAATGCTCCGCCGGCTCGCGATCCTCCTCCCTTTGCTCGTCTCCACGGTCGCGCACGCTGCGGGCCCCGGAGCCAGGGCGGTGGGCACCTTCGAGCACCAGGAGGACGGCTACGAGCAGGGCGTCGAGGTGAAGGCCGCGGGCGCAGCCGGCTTCACGGCCCAGTTCTCAACGGGAACCAAGGGCTGCGGCGGTGAGGTGACGATGAAAGGGCGGCCGACCGGACCCGACACGGTCGTCTTCCGCAAAACCGAAGGTGGGCAAACCTGCCGGATCACCGCCCGCTACGCTTCGGATTTCCGGTCCGTCGTCCTGGAAGAGCAGGGCTGCACGATGTGGCACGGCGCCTCGTGTGAGTTCCAAGGGACGTTGAAGCGAACGGGACGCTAGCTGCCCCGCTACGATGCGGCGCGCCTGTGGAGGCATCGATAAATCTGGCGAGGGCGAATATCAGTACTAGGACACAATTTGAGAGTGAGCCTGTTGCAAAAACAGGAGGATCTTCGGATGCTTCGCCCTGATTCGAGGGCGGGCTCGCGTGTCGATGGCGTTCAATCAGATTTTATTTTCGATTTTTGTGTATCTAGGTGCCGCTATTTGCGGGGCAGTGGTGGGTGGAATACTGGGTTTTCTCGTCGGTGCTTGGTATGTTGACATCATGAAGGTAACTCAGCGCGAGGGCACGGCCGGCTATATGGTCGTTTTGCTTTTCACGCCAATCGGGGCGTCCTTGGGAGCCGTTGCTGCCCTCGTCGCGCTGGTAATTCGTCGTCACTATTATTGATGAGTTCAATCAGGCATTGTCGGGCGCCAACTCGACCTGGCTGAACTGCCGCGCGCACTGCGCCACACCTTCGCGACGGGGGGCCATGAGGGCGGGCGTGCCGTTCGGCAAGGTTGCTCGAGCGCTCGGCACCAACGAGCAACTCGTGGAGCAGGTCTATGGCCACCACCTCCCGGAGCATCTGCGCGGCGTTGTGGAGACCGTGTCTCGGGGCGGTCGGGCGGAAGGCAGACAGGAACTCCGTCGAAAAGCGACACAGGATCATGCACATAAGTGCAGAATAATAACCTTAATTACGGCTTAAATATTACTTTTGCCGCGCTTTTATCACATGTTGAACTGAAAAAAGGGCGGGCGCGATCCTGCAGAGCTGGCCGAGCACAAAACTCTTCTGATCTTGAGGGAGAAAGCGAAAGGGCGTGTAGCGGTATACGCCCATCCAACCACCCGCGGCGCCGCGAATATCTTCAACTTCATATCCCGCCGCCTCGAACAAACGACGTACACTCCTGCGCGTGAACCATCGGAGATGTGTAGCATCCATTATCCCGGTTGGCTTGTAGTTAAAATTTCCGAATAATAATTGCGCTCTTACGCTCCAATGCGCAACATTTGGAATAGAGGCCAGCACGCGACCATCTGGCGCCAGCGAATTTTTTACTTCTCTCAACATTTCTGCTGGGTCTACAAGATGCTCTAAAACATCTGCAAATAAGATGTAGTCAAACTTTCCGTTTCTTTGTGCGAAAGTTTGATCATAAACACCAGTGATGACATTTAATCCTTCTGTGCGCGCTTGCTCGGCTCTCTCGGGATGAGGCTCAACGCCAACTACATCAAGAGACAGCGCGTCTCTCAGTGTGGATGTGATCGTCCCTGTTCCGCATCCAACATCTAATAGCTTTTTATTTTTTTTCATAAACGAAATCAATAATCCCGTGCTTTCGTATCGATTATTGTTTCTGCTGTTATACCTCAGAGAAGAAACATTTTGTTTGCTGAGTCCGGCGACGGCCTCGCGAGTATGTGTCATGTTCAGAAACTCCATTCTGTCGCCTGCGTTGTTATAGGCATTTCTGGAATCGGCTTAGGGCCGATCCGTCAGCAGATTTTGAAGCTCAAAAATATGGAAAAATTAGCATTCATGAGTGACAAATAAACAAACAACAGTCAAGAAGTCAGAGGTCCGCCAATAGGGTTTTTCAATCGTCCATAGGTCTATGCGAGAGCTTGCCGACAAGCTGGCCGAGATCCGCGCCGGGGTCGCGCAGTTGTAACGGACTGCGGCGATAGAGACGATGGCGACAAGGCCGAAGCCGTCGAGCGACAAGCCGGGTGCGAGGACCGCGTGACCAATTACGGGCCGACATGGGTGCGCTGTAGAACACAGGGAGCATCCGACGAACCGGCCCGGAACAGGTCTCCGGATATTTTCCGGAAACGAAGGCCCGACGGGGCTCCGGATGGCCCGCTACGTTTTTTCCTGTGCCGTCGCTCTACGGCCTGGGAACGCCAATCCTTCCACGGAGAGGGTCAGGAGTTCGAGTCCCTCACCGCCCGCCGGCGCTCCGGCGCCGGCCTCCGTCGACGGTGAGGGCGGGCGGCTACCGGTAGCCGCCGTTCGGCAGCCGTCCGTGATACGGCGTGTTGCGGCAATGGCCCCACGGTCCGCGCCAGTAGCCGGGCGGGCAGCCGTTCCCCGCTCGCACCTGATACCAGCCGCCGGGCAGCGGACCGACATAGGGCGTGCTGCGGCAGTGGCCCCAGGGGCCGCGCCAGGCGCCCGGCCCACATCCCCCCGCCACGAGCGTGATCGGCGCCGCGAGGCCCGGATCGGCCACGACCGGCATCGCCTGCGCGGCCGAGACCGGCAGCGCCGCCAGGGCTACGGCCGCGGCAGCTTTCGTTAAGATATTCATCATCACTCTCCGGGAAATCGGTCCGTATTGATCGCCCCGATCTTTCACAGAACTCATCAATACCTCCCGCAGATGCATTAAATATCGGCCATGAAAGAAAATGGTTCCGAAAATGCGATCAATCCGATGCATTGGCGCGGCGCTTCCGCGCCGGCATCGCCCGTCAGCGGGAGCGCCGCTGGCGACCGGCAGCCGCGTCCGGCCCCGGAAAGAGCTGCAACCGGAAATCTCAACCGGAGGTGGTTCATGATGAAGCTGAAGGCAAATGCCTGAGGCCGTGACGCTCAGTCATACCTAAGAATCGGTACTGTAAGCCTCTGAATAGACGTGGGCATCTTCGCGGAATCACTTCGAAGCGGAGGGTGCGATGCCAGTCACGATTCCGGATCGCCTGGGGCTCGGCGTCGCCGATGCCGGGAACGGCCTCTCCGCCCGCGCGGCCGAGGCACGGTCGCGGCTCATCCGCTGGATCGTGGGTAATCGCGCGCAGGCGCGCGTCCCGACGCGGATCCTGACCGACGACGAGATCGCCGCGTTCCGGCGCGACGGGTTCGTCACCGTCCCGGCGATCTCCACCGCCGAGGAGCTCGAGACCCTGCGCGGCGCCTATGACCGTCTGTTCGAGGAGGCGCGCGGCTGGAAGGACGGGAGCCTGTTCGACCTCGTCGACGTCGACCGCGGCGCCAGCGAGGCGCGCTCGCCCCAGCTCCTCAACCCGTCCCGCTTCGAGCCGCTCCTCCGGGACATCCTGTTCCGGGCCAACGCCCTGGCCATGTCGCGCCAGCTCCTGGGGAACCGCGCGGCCCTCGTCTTCGAGCACGCTATCCGCAAGCCGCCGAAGATCGGCGCCGCCACCGCGTGGCACCAGGACGAGGCGTTCTACGCCGCCTACACGAATTACCGGGCGATCACGGTCTGGATGCCCCTGCAGGACGTCTCGCCGGAGAACGGCTGCATGCTCTACGTCCCGGGCAGCCACCGGGAGCCGCTCCTCCCCCATCGCAGCATCGGCGGCGACCCGCGGATCCACGGGCTCGAGGCCCTCGGCGTTCCGGTGGAGCGCGCGGTCCCGTGTCCGCTCCCGGCGGGCGGCGCCACCTTCCACGATTGCCGGACCCTGCACTGCGCCGGGCCGAATCTCAGCGCCGGACCGCGGCGCGCCTACGCCCTCGGCTTCGGGGTCCGCGCGCCGGAGCACACGCTCTGCCACGAGCATCCCTGGAACGCCGAGAAGCGCACGCTGCGGCAGGAGCGCGAGCGGCAGGCCCGCGGCGGGCTGGCCCGGTTGAAGGCGGGCGCCAAGCAGCAGATCAAGGCGCTCATCCGCTGAGGGAGGCCCCGCCCGCGGGGCTCGTGACCGGGTCCGTCAGGCCTCCGACCGCACCGCCAGGGCCGCGCGCACGACCGCGTCGGTCTGCAGGTGGTGCAGCATGTGGCCGGCCCCCGGAAGGGACTCGAACCGCGCCCCGGGGATCAGGCCGGCCGCGCGCCGGCCGTGCAACTCGGTGTTCACCACCAGGTCGGCGCTGCCGCCCAGGATACGGGTGGGCCGGCGCAGGGACGGGTAGCCGAGGACGCTGCGCGCGAGCCCCGGCCAGAGCCAGCCCGCATCCTCGCCCTCGGCGGTGATCTGCGCCGGGCGACCCGCGAGGGCGAAGGGGAAGTCCCGCGCGAAGCGCGCCGGCATCGCCTCGGGGAAGAACATCGCGTTCCACAGGAGCGGGAGCAGCGCCCGGTCGCTGCTGGCGCCCAGGAACGCCGACAGCGCGTCGCCGCCGAACGGCAGCGCCCGCGGCCCGAACAGCACCTGCTCCAGCCGCGGCTCGGGGAAGCAGATCGGCGCGAGGGCGACGATGCCGGCCACCTCGTCCGGATGGAGCATGCCGTAGGCGAGGGCGACGGCGCCCCCGAACGAGTGGCCCAGGATGACCGGGCGCTCCAGGCCGAGGCGCCGCACCGCCTCCCGGATGGACGCCGCCTGATCCCAGATGTCGGCGCCGCCGCCGCGCGGCCGGCGGCTGAAGCCGTGGCCCGGGCGGTCGACGGCGACCACGCGGAAATGCTCGGCCAGAGCCGGCACGGGCCCGAGCCAGACGTCCTCCAGGCACATCAGCGTGCCGTGGATCGCCACGAGATCCGGCCCGGCGCCGGTCTCCGCGTAGGCGATCGTCCGGTCGTCGGCCAGGGACACGATCCGGCGCGGCACGATCCGGGGATCGGCCTCGGTGCCGGTCCCGGCCTCCCGCGCCGGTCGGGCGGGGCCGGGCAGGGTCTCCGTCGCGACAGCCATTTACAGGCGCCGCCGGCGCCCGGACGAGGTGCCGAGCACCGCGAAGGCCGTGGCCGCGCCGACGCCGAGGAGGCCGGCCGCCGCCGCGAGGGGGTGCAGGGTCGCGCGGGTATAGGCGCTGGTCCGCATGACCGGGACGGGCGGGTCGCCCCGCGTCTCGCCCGCCGAGACCGGCGCGTGCAGCGCGCCGTCCGGGTTGCGGGGCGCGCTCCGGCGCTTCTGGAGCGCGATGATGGCCGGGCCGAGATAGTCGTAGGCGCCGGGCGCGAATTCCTTGCCGGCCACGAAGGCCTTGCCGGCCCCGCCCACGAAGATGTCGCGCTGCGGGTGGACGGCCGCGTGCAGGATGGCGTTCGCCACCTCCTCCGGCGGGTAGATCGGCGGCGGCAGGCTCGGCTCGCGGTCCATGTAGTTGCGCGCCCGCTGGGGCAGGGGGGTGTCGATCGAGGCGGGCTTGATCAGCGTCACCGAGATCGGCGCGTTCTCGTCCATCAGCTCCATGCGCAGGGCGTCGGTGAAGCCCTTCACGGCGTGTTTCGAGGCCGCGTACATGCCCTGGAACGGGAAGGCGAGGTCGGAGGCGATGCTGCCGACGTTGATGAGGGCGCCGCCGTGCTGGCGCAGGTGCTCGGTCGCCACGAGGGAGCCGTAGACGGTTCCCCAGAAGTTCGTCTGGATCAGGCGCTCGTGGTCGGCATCGCTGATCTCGCGCAGCCGGCCGTAGATCGAGCCGCCGGCCACGTTCACCCAGGTGTCGAAGCCGCCGAAGGTCGCCTCGGCCCGGTCGGCGACCGCCTGCACGTCGGCCCGCCGGCCGACATCGGCGACGACGTCGATCGCCTTGCCGCCGACGCCCTCGATCTCGGCGCGGATGCGCGCCAGGGCGTCGCCGCTGCGCGCCGCCAGCACCACCCGGGCGCCGCGCTCGGCCGCCATCCGGGCCGTTGCGAGACCGATGCCCGACGAGGCGCCGGTGATCACGATGACCTGCTCGCGGAGCGGCTTGTGCTTCATGCGGTATCCCCGACGCTGCGGCGCGGCCGCACGGGAGCGGCCACACGCTAGGCTATCGATCGGGGTGGCCGCATGTTCCGGGCGCGCCTGCGGGTGATCGGGTCGCAGGCTGCCCGGCCGGGCGCTCAGCGGCCGTAGATGTCCTCGACGCGGATGATGTCGTCCTCGCCGGTGTAGGAGCCGACCTGGACCTCGATCAACTCCAGCGGGATCTTGCCGGGGTTGGCCAGCCGGTGCATCGAGCCGATCGGCAGGTAGACCGCCTCGTTCTCGTGGACCAGCACCACCCGCTCGTCGATCGTGACCTCGGCGGTGCCGCGCACCACCACCCAGTGCTCNCGAGCCGATCGGCAGGTAGACCGCCTCGTTCTCGTGGACCAGCACCACCCGCTCGTCGATCGTGACCTCGGCGGTGCCGCGCACCACCACCCAGTGCTCCGCCCGGTGGTAGTGCTTCTGCAGCGACAGCCGCCCGCCCGGCACCACCTGGATCCGCTTCACCTGGAAGCGCTCGCCGAGGTCGATCCGCTGGTACCAGCCCCAGGGCCGATACATCCGCAGGTGCGCGTCCGCCTCCGGTGCGCCCTGCGCCCGCAGGGCGCCGACCAGCTCCTTCACCTTGCCGGAATGCGCCTTGGACGCCACCAGCACCGCGTCGGGGGTCGAGACCACCACCACGTCCTCCAGGCCCACCACCGCGGTCAGGCCCTCGCCCTGGCTGTGCACGAGGCTGTTCTTGGTCCCGATCAGCGACACCCGGCCGCGCACGGCGTTGCCGGGTCGCAGTGAGATCGATCAGCAATTCCTCTGGCATGNCGAGACCACCACCACGTCCTCCAGGCCCACCACCGCGGTCAGGCCCTCGCCCTGGCTGTGCACGAGGCTGTTCTTGGTCCCGATCAGCGACACCCGGCCGCGCACGGCGTTGCCGGCCTCGTCGTGGTCCAGTACCTGCCAGACCGCGTCCCAGGTGCCGACATCCGACCACGCGAACGACACCGGCAGCACGCCGGCCCGGGCGGTCCGCTCCATCACCGCGTAGTCGATCGAGATCTTGGGCGCCTGGGCGAAGGCCGCCGCGTCGAGGCGGACGAAGTCGAGGTCGGTCACCGCCGCCTCCAGGGCCGCGCGCGCGGCCGCCAACACCTCGGGGACGAACGCCTCCAGCTCGGCCAGCATCAGGTCGGCGCGGAACAGGAAGTAGCCCGAGTTCCACAGGGCGCCGTCGGTGATCAGCGCCTCGGCGCCGGCCCGGTCSGGYTTCTCGACGAAGCGGGCGACGCGGGCCGCGCCCTCGGCCTCGGCGATCGGCTCGCCGCGGCGGATGTAGCCGTAATCGGTGGCCGGCCGGTCGGGCTCGATGCCGAGCGTCATCGTGTAGCCGGCCTGGGCGCCGGCGGCCGCGCGCCGCACGGCGTCNCAGGGCGCCGTCGGTGATCAGCGCCTCGGCGCCGGCCCGGTCCGGCTTCTCGACGAAGCGGGCGACGCGGGCCGCGCCCTCGGCCTCGGCGATCGGCTCGCCGCGGCGGATGTAGCCGTAATCGGTGGCCGGCCGGTCGGGCTCGATGCCGAGCGTCATCGTGTAGCCGGCCTGGGCGCCGGCGGCCGCGCGCCGCACGGCGTCSACGAAGGCCGCCGTGTCGGGCACGACGTGGTCGGCRGCCATGATCAGCACCACGGCCTGCGGGTCGCTGGCGGCGGCGTGCAGCGCCGCGACCGCAACGGCGGCGGCGGAGTCGCGGCCCTGCGGCTCGAGCAGGATGTCGGCGGAGAGACCGAGCTGGTCGCGCTGCTCGGCGACGATGAAGCGGGCCTCGGCCGAGGCGATGACGGTGGGCGTGGCGAAGACGGTGGCGTCCGACACCCGCGCCAGCGTCGCTTGGAAGGTCGAGCGCTCGGCGTCGACCAGACGGGCGAACTGCTTGGGCATGCTCTCCCGCGAGGCCGGCCACAGCCGCGTCCCCGTCCCCCCGCACAGGATCATCGGGTGGATCTGGATCGAAGGTCGGGACATGGTGACGTCTCCCGAGAAGGCTCGGCGGTGTTGGCGCGGCCGAGCCCGCCCCGCGCGGGTGCGATGGACTCTCGGGCGCCGATTTCAGGATCTGCCCTTACCGTCGGGCCGGGACCGGAACAACCTGCGCGCATTATCCGCGCGTCGACGGGCTGGCTCCGTGCACCGGGATGGTTATATCTCTGGCCTGCCATGAACGCGCCCGTCCCCACCCCGCAGGCCGACGACCCGGCGCCGTCCCCGCGCCGGATTCCCGCGGTGGAGCGCCTCGTCGGCGGCGCGTCGGCGGCGGAGCTCGAGACCTACGGGCGGACGGCCTTCACGGACGCGATCCGGGCGGTGCTGGCCGAGATCCGGGCCGGGGGCGGCCCCGTCCCGGACGCGGAGTCGATCCGGGCCGCGGCGTCGGCGCGGCTCGCCGCCGAGCGCCGGCCGTCGCTGCGGCCGGTCTTCAACCTGACCGGCACGGTGCTGCACACCAATCTCGGCCGCGCCCTGCTGCCCCGCTCGGCCGCGGAGGCGGTGGCCGCCGTGATGGTGCAGGCGAGCAACCTCGAGTTCGATCTCGAGACCGGCGCCCGGGGCGAGCGGGACGACCATGTCGAGGGCCTGATCTGCCGCCTGACCGGCGCCGAGGCCGCGGTGGTGGTCAACAACAACGCGGCCGCGGTGCTGCTGGTGCTGAACGCGCTCGCCATGCGCAAGGAGGTCGTGGTCTCCCGCGGCGAGCTCGTGGAGATCGGCGGTTCGTTCCGGGTGCCGGACGTTATGGTGCGGGCCGGCTGCCGCCTGCGCGAGGTCGGCACCACCAACCGCACCCACCTGCGCGACTACGCGGAGGCTCTCGGGCCCCGCACCGGCCTCGTGATGAAGGTGCACCCGAGCAACTACGCCATCGCGGGCTTCACCGCGGTGGCCGATCCCGTGGCCCTCCACACCCTCTGCCGGGAGCGCGGCGTACCGCTGGCGGACGATCTCGGCAGCGGCAGCCTCGTCGACCTCGCGGCCTACGGGCTGCCCCCCGAGCCCACGATCCGCGCCGCCCTGGAGCGGGCCGACGTCGTCACCTTCAGCGGCGACAAGCTGCTCGGCGCGGTCCAGTGCGGCATCGTGGCCGGCCGGAAGGACCTGATCGCCCGCGTGCGAAAGAATCCGCTGAAGCGGGCCCTGCGCGTCGACAAGATGACCTACGCGGCCCTCGAGGCCGTGCTGCGGCTCTACCTGCACCCGGAGCGGCTGCGCGCGGATCTCCCGACCCTGCGGCTCCTCACCCGCGACCGCGACAGCATCGCCGCCCAGGCCGAGCGCCTCGCCCCCGCAGTGGCGGAGCGGCTCGCCGGCCGCGCCGCGGTCACGGTCGCCGAGTGCATCAGCCAGATCGGATCCGGCGCACTGCCGGTGGAGACGCTGCCCAGCGCCGCCCTGGTCCTGGCGCCGGCCTCGGCGGGCAGCCGCGGCGCGGGCGGCCGGTGCCGGCGGCTCGCCGAGGAGTTGCGCCGGCTCCCCGTGCCGGTGATCGGCCGGATCAGCGACGAGGCCGTCCGCCTCGATCTCCGGACGCTCGAGGACGAGGCCGGCTTCCTCGACAGCCTGGCGGCGCTCCCGCCCGTCGCGGGCGGGGGACGAACACCGAGACGAACCCCATAGGGTTGTTAAGAGAACGGGCCGGACGACCGGAGCTTGCGCGCCGGTATCCCGTGTTATGGTATGGTGACGAACCCGCGGTCGCGGTCGAGAATGGCGGTGCGTGGACCGCGATGGGCGAACGATATGGCGTATACTGCCGATACGGCTGAGGCGCAGCCGGAGACGGATCCGCTGCTTCTCGATAACCAGCTCTGCTACGCGCTCTATGCTGCCGCGCATCGGATGACCAAGTCGTACCGGCCGCTGCTCGAGCGGCTCGGACTGACCTATCCGCAATATCTGGTCCTGCTGGTGCTCTGGGAACAGGACGGCGTCACGGTCTCCGAGATCGGCCGGCGCCTGCGCCTCGATTCCGGCACGCTGACACCGGTGCTCAAGCGCCTGGAGAGCGCGGGCTTCCTGCTCCGGACCCGGCGCCAGTCGGACGAGCGCGAGGTCGAGATCGCCCTGACGCCAGAGGGCGCCGCCCTACGCGCCGACGCGGTCTCGGTCCGCGAGAGCGTGATGTGCCAGCTCGAACTCAGCGAGCCTGAGATCCGCGCCCTGCGCAAGGATCTGAGCCTCGTCATCGAGCGGCTCAGCGTGAACGACTGAGCGGCCCGGACGCGATCGGGGTCACCGCCGCAGGCGGTTGCCGAGGACGAAGCCGTACAGCCCCATCAGGATGATGCCGACGCCGCCCTCGATGCCGACCAGTAGGTTGGTGACGCGGCCGGTGGGCTTCAAGCCGATCTCGGGCGGGTTCGCGGTCATCATGTTGAGCGCGCTGTAGCTCAGGAGATCGAGGGGATTGTAGGTCGGCCCGGCCTCCGGTCCCTCCACGATGAACAGGCCGCCCGTCAGGCCGAAGAGGCCGCCGAACAGCACGATCAGCAGCGCGAAGGCGCGGGCGATGCGCGACAGGCTCTCACCGTAATCGCACAGCCACTCGACGAAGCGGTCGGCGGTCCAGCGATAGCCGTGCCGCAGGAATCCGGACCAGTCCCGGTCGGACCAGGCGGCGCGGGCCTGCTGACCGGCGTGGAACCTGCCCATCCGGCGGCCGCGCTTGTAGGCCCAGCTCGCCGCGTCGTGGCTGCCGATGCTCTTCCAGTTCTGCTCCAGGGCGAGGTAGCTGGCCTGGGCGGCGTCGTAGGCGCCGGCCACTTCCTCGCCGACCGCGCCGCCAAGCTGCTCCACGCTCATCCGCGTGCCGTTGAGCCACGCGCCGGCGAAGCGCGCGTGCCGCAACCGGCAGGTGGCGAGGTTGAGCCGCACGAGGTCGGTGTCGGAGAGATCCGCCCCCGAGAGATCGGCGCCGTCGAGCTTCGCGCCGGTGAAGTGCGCGCCCCGCAGCCGCGAGCCGGCGAGGCTCGCCTTGGTCAGGCTGGCCTCGGCGAAATCCGCGTGGGTCAGGTTGGCGTCGGCGAGCTTGGCCTCGTCGAGCCGCGCCCCGCGGAAGACCGTGTCGTCCGCGTCCGCCCCGGAGAAATCCGCGCCCCACAGATCGGCGCCGGTGAAGTCGGTCCCGTCGAGCAGGGCGCCGGACAGGTCGGCGAAGCGCATCGCGGCCTGGCCGAACCGGGCATCCTCCAGCATCGCCCCGGCGAACTTCACCTGCCCGGCGACGATGCCGGTGAAGTCCGCCCCCGAGAGATCGGCTTCCGACAGGTCGGCCGCCTCCAGGATCGCCCCGGTGAAGCGGGTCGAGCGCCCCACCGCGCCGGACAGGCTCGCCCCGCGCAGGTTCGCGCCGGAGAGATCGGCCTCCTCCATGCGGGCGCGGGACAGGTCCGCGCCGGCGAGCGCGAGGCCGCCTGATTCGGCGTCGCTGACGAGGCCGGCCTCCGGCACATCCGCGAGGGCGCCCGGCCCGGCGCTCAGCTGCGACAGGTCCGCGCCCGGCTCGCGCAGGGGCGCCCCGGCGGCGATCCGGCCGACGAGCGCGCGCAGCCGCGATTCCACCGGAGCGTCCGGTCGCGCGTCGGGAGGAGTCGCCTGGTCCATGGTCGTTCCTTGCCGGAAGGCGCGACCGGACGCCAGACGCTCCGCTCAGGGTGCGGCGGTCGCGGCCGTCACCCGCACGGTGATCGCCTTGGCGGCGGGAGTCTTGGACTGCTCGTCGTAGTGCCAGAGCGGCAGCAGGACGTTCAACTCCGGGTAGTATCCGGCGCAGTTGCCCTCGGGGATGTCGTAGGCGATCACCCGCAGCCCGCCGACGCGCCGCGTCACCTGGTCGTCCGCCTCGGTCGCCACGTCGACGCTGATCCCGTCCCTCAGCCCCAGCCGCGCGATGTCCCGGCGGTTCATGAACAGCACGTCCCGGGTGCCCTTCACCCCGCGGAAGCGGTCGTCGTAGCCGTAGACCGTGGTGTTGAACTGGTCGTTCGAGCGCAGCGTGATGAGGTCGAGCACCTCTGGACCCCGGTCGGGCAGGTCCGGATCGGCCTCCAAGCCCTCGGGGACCGCGAAATTCGCCCTGCCGGTGTCGGTCTCCCACTTGCGGTCGCGGGCGCCCAGCGGCTTCAGCAGGCCGCCCGGGTGGAACATGCGGCCGTTCAGGTCGTGGAACACGCTCGGATAGGTCGCCTCGATCGCGTCGCGCACCCGGGCGTAGTCGCCGACCCAGGCATCCCAGTCGATGCGGGGATTGGGCGGCAGGGTCGCCTTGGCGATCTCCGCCACGATCCAGGGCTCGGAGCGCAGGTGCGGTCCGACCGGGTCAGCCACGCCCCGCGAGCCGTGGAACTGGGCGGTGGAGCTCTCCATCGATATGGCTTGCGGGCCGCTCGCCTGCCGGTCGATCTCGATCCGGCCGAGGCAGGGCAGGACGTAGGCGACGGCGCCGGTCACGAGGTGCGAGCGGTTGAGCTTGGTCGAGATCTGCACGGTGAGCCGCTGCCGCCGCCAGGCCGGTTCCATCCGGGCGGTGTCGGGCACGGCCCGCAGGAAGTTGCCGCCGAGCCCGATGAACGCCTTCACACGCTCGTCGAGGACGCCCTCGCAGGTCTCGACGGTGTTGAGGCCCTTCTCCCGCGGCGGCTCGAAGCCGTAGAGTTCCCGCAGCTTGTCCAGCGGCGCCAGCTCCGGCTTCTCGGTGATGCCGACGGTGCGCTGGCCCTGCACGTTCGAGTGGCCCCGCACTGGGCAGATCCCGGCTCCGGGCTTCCCGATATTGCCGCGCAGCAGCAGCAGGTTCACGAGCATGCGGACGGTCTCGGTGCCTTTGCGGTGCTGGGTCAGGCCCATCCCGTAGATGCCGATCACCGCCTTCGCGCGGGCGTAGACCTCGGCGGCGGCCTCCAGGGCAGTCCGGGTGAGGCCGGAGCGCCGCTCCAGCGCGGCCCAGTCCTGACCGTCACAGAAGGCGACGAAGGTCTCGAAGCCGTGGGTGTGCTCGGCGATGAAGGCGTGGTCGAGCACCCGCGGCCGGCCGGCGGCTTCCGCGGCCCGGTCGAGGGCGATCAGCGCCTTGCACAGGCCGGTGAGCGCCGCGAGGTCGCCGCCGGCCTTCACCTGATGGTACTGCGTCGAGATCTTCGTGGACGAGCGGGTGAGCATCTCGACCGGCGATTGCGGGTCGGTGAAGCGCTCCAGCCCGCGCTCGCGCAGCGGATTGAAGGTGATGATCTGCGCGCCCCGGCGCCGCGCCTCCTGGAGCGGGTGCAGCATCCGCGGCGAGTTCGACCCGACGTTCTGGCCGAAGAAGAAGATCAGGTCTGTGGTCTCGAAATCCTCCAGCAGCACCGTGCCGACCGGCGCGCCGATCGACTGCGGCAGCGCCACCGAAGTCGGCTCGTGGCACATGTTGGAGGAGTCGGGCAGGTTGTTGTTGCCGTAGAGCCGGGCGAGCAGGGCCCACATGTAGCTCGTCTCCAGCGACGCCCGACCGGAGGCGTAGAACACCACCGACCGCGGGTCCTGCGCGCGCAGCTCCTTCAGCTCACGGCCGATCTCGGCCAGGGCCTCCGCCCAGGCGACGGGCCGGTAGCGGTCTGTCGCCGGATCGTAGCGCATCGGGTGGGTCAGGCGGCCCTGCTCCTCCAGCGCGTAGTCGCTCCAGCCGAGAAGCTCCGTCACCGTGTGCGCGGCGAAGAAGTCCGGCGTCGCGCGGCGGCGCGTCTGCTCCCAGGCCGTCGCCTTGGCGCCGTTCTCGCAATACTCGAACGCCAGCGGCTTGGCGGGCTTCGCCCAGGCGCAGGAGGTGCACATGTAGCCGTCCGGCTTGTTCTGCTTGAGCAGCATCGCCGACCCGGTGACCGGCACGCCCTCGCGGGTCAGGATCTCGACGAGGGAGCGGGCCGAGCCCCAGCCGCCCGCAGGCCCGTCATAGGGCTCGATCCGGACGTCGTCGGTGTTCTGATCGGCCATGGCGCCCTCCACCCGGCGCAGCGAGCACCGGACCTGGGGAACGCGCGAGCGGGCGAATGGGATCACGGGCGCGTCACCGCGCCCGGAGAAGGGTTTCCTCGCCGCCGCAGCGGCTCTAACGTCGACATGCGGACTGTCCCGCCGGAGGAGGAAATCATGGCCAGCGTCGACGTCGAGATGGTGAAGTGCGCCTGCCAGGACTGCGTCTGCGTGATCCCGGTCGCCAAGGCCGTGTCGCGGGACGGCAAGGCCTATTGCTGCGACGACTGCGCGAACGGCCACAAGGATCACGCCGGCTGCGAGCACGCCGGCTGCGCCTGCCACGGCTAGGGCTTTTCTCGTTCGCGTCGCGACGGTCCGGAGGACGCGTCACCGGTCGAGCCAGCCGCGACGCGCCCCCTCTCCCGCACGAGCGGGGACCCGCACCTCATTCGGCGCGGGTTCGGAGAACGACCCCGGGATGACGCGCCGCGGCGGTCGCGGTCAGGAGACCGCGGCGAGCTTGTCGGCCATCGACTGGTCCTTGTCGCGGCGCGTCGAGAAGATCAGCGTGAAGAAGGTCCGCTGGACGCCGAGCTCGGCGAGCCTCGCCTCGCACCGCTCCGCCAGCGCGCAGATCTCCGACAGCTCGCCCTCGATGTTCGTGCCGTTGGGATGCATCGTGGCGGTGAGGCCGCTCGACTCGATGATCCCCTTGATCTCGCGGACGTAGGGCGAGACCGACGGGCCGACGCCCATCGGCACGATGCAGAGGTCGGCCGAAACTTTCATGGTGCCTGCCTGATCCGGGAGGGGCGGCCCCGGCCGGCTGCGCGACCGGAAGCGGGGCGAGCGCGCAGCCTATCGCCGGCCGCACCGACTTTCCAGGCCGGCGCCGGCGGTCACGCCTCGCCGGTCTCCAGCGCCGCCGCCCGCACCGAGGGCAGGCAGGGATTGGCGTTGTCGCTGCGCCACGCGAGCCACAGCTCCGGCCCGGTCGTGGCCGGCAGGGCGATCGGCCGGAGCCGGATGTCGGCCATGCTGTTGCCCCTGGCGCTGCCCGGAACCAGCGCGACGCCGATGCCGGCGCCGACGAGGGCCAGCATCGCGTGGACCTGGTTCACCCGCTGCACGATCCGCGGCTGCACGCCCCCGGCCTCGAACAGACGGTCGAGCAGGTCGATGAAGTAGCGCCCGCCCCGGGGTGACCACGTCACGAAGGCCTCGCCGTCGAGGTCCCGCAGGGTCGGGTCGCGCGCCGTCGCGAGGCGGTGCCCGCGCGGGACCGCGAGCAGGAGCCGCTCGCGCGCCAGCGGCGCTGTGGCGATCGCGGATTTCGGATCCTGCAGGACCGGCGCCGGCCGCAGGATCGCGAGATCGGTGCGGTTCTCGCCCAGCGCCAGGATCTGCTCGTCCGAGACCATCTCCTCCAGCACGAGGTCGACCTCGGGCAGCGTCCGGCGGACATGGGCGACGACCTGCGGCAGCGTCCGGTAGGCCGAGGCGGCGGTGAAGCTGAGGCGCAGCACCCCGCTCTCGCCGCGGGCGGCGCGCCGCGTGATGCGGGCGGCGTTCTCGGCCGCCGCCAGCACCCGGTAGGCCTCGGCCAGGAAGGTCCGGCCCGCCGGGGTCAGGCGCACCGCCCGGGTGGTCCGCTCCAGCAGCGTCACGCCCAGCGTCTGCTCCAGCATCTGGATCTGCCGCGACAGGGGCGACTGGGTGAGGTGCAGCCGGGCCGCGGCCCGGCCGAAATGCATCTCCTCGGCAACGGCGACGAAGCTGCGGGCATGGCCGAGATCGAACATTGATGCAGGATCTGGGATAATCCAGCCAAAATCAACGTTGGACGCATGTAACGCTGGCGCCTAACCCCGGACGCGACACCGAACGGTGCGTATCAGGGAGAGAAGTGATGGCGAGCATGACCCCGGCCGAGATGGCGCGCGTGCTGGGCTCCGGCCTGCTGTCCTTCCCGGTCACGCATTTCCGCGACGACCTCAGCTTCGACGAGACCGCCTACCGGGACAATCTCGGGCGCCTCGCCGACTACAGGGTGTCGGGCCTGTTCGCCGCCGGCGGCACCGGCGAGTTCTTCTCGCTGACGCCCGCCGAGATCGACCGCGTCCTGCGCGCCGCCGTCGAGGAGACCCGCGGCCGGACCCCGGTCATCGCCCCCGCCGGCCAAGGCACCGCCCTGGCGGTCGAGATGGCCCGGGCCGCCGAGGCCGCCGGCGCGGACGGGATCCTGCTGCTGCCGCCCTACCTGGTCGGCTCCGAGCAGGCCGGGCTCGCCGCCCATATCGAGGCGGTCTGCCGCGCGACCTCCCTCGGGATCATCGTCTACAACCGCGCCAACGCCCAGCTCAACGAGCAGACGCTGGCCGGCCTGTGCGAGCGCTGCCCGAACCTCGTCGGCTTCAAGGACGGCGTCGGCGACGTCGAGCTGATGACCCGGGTCTACGCGGCCCTGGGCGACCGCCTGACCTATGTCGGCGGCCTGCCCACCGCCGAGACCTTCGCGCTGCCGTACGTGGAGATGGGCGTCACCACCTACTCCTCGGCGATCTTCAACTTCCTGCCCGAATGGGCGCTGTCCTTCTACGACAGCGTCCGCCGCCGGGACCGCGACGCGGTCTACCGGGAGCTGCGCGACTTCGTCCTCCCCTACATCGCGATCCGCAACCGCAAGCGCGGCTACGCGGTCTCGATCGTCAAGGCGGGCATGAGCGCCGTCGGTCGCCACGCCGGCCCGGTCCGGCCGCCGCTGACCGAGCTCGACGCGGCCGAGCGCGCCGAGCTGACTGCCCTGATCGGCGACCGGCGCTGAGCCCCCGCCTGGACACCCAAGATAGACCCGCCGAGCCAACGGCGGCCACGACCCGCCTCCCGGATCAACCGGGCGGCGACGAGCCAGGGAGAACGTCCATGAGTGCCAGTTCGACCGGCGCGCCGAGCACCCTGCTCGCCGCCGCCGACGCGCAGCGCCGCACCCGCGTCCGCCTGCTGATCGTCGCGATGCTGTTCGCCGCGACCACCATCAACTACGCCGACCGCGCGACGATCTCGATCGCCGGCCCCGACATGGCCAAGGAACTCGGCCTCTCGCCGGTCCAGATGGGCTACGTCTTCTCGGCCTTCGCGTGGTCCTACGTCCTCGCCCAGATCCCGGGTGGCTGGCTCCTCGACCGCTACAGCGTCAAGTGGGTCTACGCCGCCGCCGTCGCCCTCTGGTCGGCCTTCACGCTGGTCCAGGGCGCCGTCGGCTTCTTCACCGGCCTGACCGCCGTGGTGCTGCTCTTCGCGCTGCGCCTCGCCGTCGGCCTCACCGAGGCGCCGGTCTTCCCCGCCAACGCCCGGATCGTGGCCGCATGGTTCCCGACCCGGGAGCGCGGCATGGCCTCGGCGTTCTTCAACTCGGCGCAGTACTTCGCCACGGTGCTGTTCACGCCGCTGATGGCGTGGATCGTCCACAATTTCGGCTGGCACCACGTCTTCACCAGCATGGGCCTGCTCGGCATCGCCTTCGCGGTGCTCTGCCTGCGCGTCGTCGACAGCCCGAAGAACCACCCGTCGATGAACCAGGCGGAGCGGGACTACATCGAGGCCGGCGGCGCGCTGCTCGACATGGACGGCCAGGGCCGGTCCAAGCAGGGCGATGCCGGCCGGACGCTGCGCCAGCTGCTCGCCAACCGGATGCTGCTCGGCATCTATGTCGGCCAGTACTGCATCACCGTGCTGACCTACTTCTTCCTGACGTGGTTCCCGGTCTACCTCGTCAAGGAGCGCGGCCTGTCGATCCTGCAGGCCGGCTTCGCGGCGGTGCTGCCGGCGCTCTGCGGCTTCATCGGCGGCATCCTCGGGGGCGTGATCTCCGACATGCTCCTGCGCCGCGGCTTCTCGCTGACGGCGGCCCGCAAGATCCCGATCGTCGGCGGCATGCTGCTGTCGATGAGCATCATCGGCTGCAACTACGTCCAGGCGGACGCCCTGGTGGTCGGCCTGATGGCGCTCGCCTTCTTCGGCAAGGGCATCGGCGCGCTCGGCTGGGCGGTCGTCGCCGACACCTCGCCCCGGGAGAGCGGCGGCCTCTCGGGCGGCCTGTTCAACACCTTCGGCAACACCGCCGGCATCACCACGCCGATCGCGATCGGCTACATCGTCCAGAGCACGGGCTCGTTCAACGGCGCGCTGGTCTTCGTCGGCCTGAACGCCCTCGTCGCCTGCTTCTGCTACCTCGTGGTGGTCGGCGAGATCCGCCGCGTCGAGCTCAAGGCCCACTGACCCGCACGCCGGACCGGCCCCGGCCGGTCCGGCCCCGCATCGATCCCGCCTCGCGCCCGGCGCAGACCGGCCGGGGGCCCCCGAGGAGGACGCCATGCTGAATGACAGTCGCCACGCCGCCCGCCACACGCCGACCGTGACCGCCATGACGGTGGTGCCGGTGGCCGGCCACGACAGCATGCTGCTCAACCTCTCGGGCGCGCACGGCCCGTACTTCACCCGCAACCTCGTGATCCTGACCGACTCCACCGGCGCCACCGGCCTCGGCGAGGTCCCCGGCGGCGAGGGCATCCGCAAGACCCTGGAGGATGCCCGGGACCTCGTCGTCGGGCAGCCGCTCGGCGCCTGGAATGCGGTGCTCAACGCCATGCGGACGCGCTTCGCCGACCGCGACGTCGGCGGGCGCGGCCTGCAGACCTTCGACCTGCGCATCACCATCCACGCGGTCACGGCCGTCGAATCCGCCTTCCTCGACCTGCTCGGCCAGTACCTCGACGTGCCGGTCGCGGCGCTCCTGGGCGAGGGCCAGCAGCGCGACGCCGTCGAGATGCTCGGCTACCTGTTCTACGTCGGCGACCGCACCCGCACGGATCTCGGCTACCGCGCGCCGACGGCCCGCGACGGCTGGTTCCGCCTGCGCGACGAGGAGGCGCTGACCCCCGAGACCGTAGCCCGGCTCGCCGAGGCCGCCTACGACCAGTACGGCTTCAACGACTTCAAGCTGAAGGGCGGCGTCCTGCGCGGCGAGGACGAGATCGCCGCCGTCACCGCGATCCGCGAGCGCTTCCCCAAGGCCCGCGTGACGCTCGACCCGAACGGCGCGTGGTCCCTCGCGGAGGCGATCCGCCTCTGCAAGGGCCAGGGCCACGTCCTCGCCTACGCGGAGGATCCCTGCGGCGCCGAGGGCGGGTTCTCGGGCCGCGAGATCATGGCCGAGTTCCGCCGCGCCACCGGCCTGCCCACCGCCACCAACATGATCGCCACCGACTGGCGCCAGATGAACCACGCGATCCAGCTCGGCGCCGTCGACATCCCGCTGGCCGACCCGCATTTCTGGACGCTCGCCGGCTCGGTCCGGGTGGCCCAGCTGTGCCGCGACCACGGCCTGACCTGGGGCTCGCACTCGAACAACCATTTCGACGTGTCGCTCGCGATGTTCACTCACGTCGCCGCGGCGGCGCCCGGCAACGTCACGGCGATCGACACGCACTGGATCTGGCAGGACGGCGAGCGCCTGACCAGGGAGCCGCTGGCGATCCGCGGCGGCCTCGTGCGGGTGCCGGAGCGGCCGGGCCTCGGCATCGAACTCGACATGTCGGCGGTGGAGGAGGCCCACGCCCTCTACCGCGACCACGGCCTCGGCGCCCGCGACGACGCGGCCGCCATGCAGTTCCTGATCCCCGGCTGGACCTTCGACAACAAGAAGCCCTGCCTGGTCCGCTGAAGCGCGGTCCGGGCCCGCGCCGTCAGACGCGCGAGCTCGGGCGGTAGAACGGCTCGTGCCGCGACGGGTCGATGTAGTCGGCGTAGAAGCGCCGCGCGTGGGGAAGCAGCGCCTTCGACAGCTGGCGCCGCTCGACCTCGTCGTCCGAGAGCGCCCGCGACAGGTCGTCGTGGAGCGCCTTCAGGGCGGCGTCGCGGTCGACCCGGGTGAAGCGGCCGTCCGCGTAGAGCACCTCACCCTCGCACATCACCGCGGTGACGCCGCCGGTCTTGGCCCGCTGGATCACCGCGTCGAGGAGCGGCGTCTCCGGGTCGAGATACGGGTAGGCGATCTGGTCCCAGTCGATCAGGACCATGTCGGCGCCCTTGCCGACCTCGATCGTGCCGAGGCTGTCGCCGTAGGGGGTGGTACGGGCGCCGCCGACGGTCGCCATGCGCAGCACCTGGGCCATGCTCGGCACGTCGGCCTCGTCCATGCCGGGCACCCGGTGGGCGCGCAGCACGAGGCGCATCTCCTGCAGCATATCGCGGTCGTCGTTGATGCCGGCCTCATCGAGGCCGATCGCCGTGTTGATCCCCTTCGCCTCGAAGCGGTTGAGCGCCGCCACGCCGGAGCGCAGCCGGAAGTTCGAGGAACAGTTGTGGCAGATGCAGGTGCCGGTCGCCGCCACCCGGTCGATGTCGGACTCGTTGAGCCAGACGCCGTGGCCGAGCGTCAGGCGGGGTCCCAGCATGCCGAACCGGTCGAGGTACTCGACCGCGGTCCCGCCGCCGCGCTTCTCCGCGTAGGCCTTCTGGTAGGCGGTCTCGACGAGGTGCATGTGCATCGGCACGTCGTAGGATTCGGACAGGCCGGCCAGCCCCTCGAGGGCCACGTCGGAGCACCAGTGCAGGTTGGCGGGCGCGAGCTGGATCTTGGCCCGCGCGGCTCCGGCCTGGCCGCTATGCAGGCTGCGGAACAGCGAAAAGTTGTCCTCCAGGGACATCTGGAAGCGCTCGAACCAGCGCTTCATCGGGTCCTGCAGCGGCGCCGGCAGGCTCGCCACGAAGTCCATGTCGGCCTGGTAGACAAGGCGGTTCTGGTCGCGGACCGCGAAGCAGTACGAGACCCGCATGCCGAGGTCGCGGTAGGCGCGCAGCACCTCGTTGGAGCGCGCCTCGACCTCCTCCAGGCTGCCGGGCATCCAGCCGTGGATGTGCTGGACCGTGGTGATCCCGGAGCCGACCATCTCGAAGGCCGAGTACAGGGTGTCGAGGTAGAGGTTCAGGTTGCGCGCCACCATCCGGGTGACGAACCACAGCTCCAGGGGCATGTCGGGAGAGCCGAGCTGCACCGGCGTCAAGCCGACATGGTGGTGGCCGTTGACGAAGCCCGGCAGCAGGATCTCGCGGCCCGAGCCGATCACGGGGGCGTCGGGGTAGCGGGCGTGCAGGTCCGCGTAGGTGCCGACCGTCGCGATGACCCCGTCCTTCTGAAGGACCGCGCCGTCGGCGATCTCCTCCCAGCGATCGTGGTCGAGGGTACGGGTGATCATCCGCCGGCTGCGGATCAGCGATGTGGCCATGGTCGTGTCCGTGTTGGGGGAGTGTGTCAGACGAGCGCTTCCTGCTCGGCGAAGGCCCGGTCGACCTCGTCGCGCAGGAGCTCGGTGAGGTGCCGCCGCAAGGCCTCCGCCTCGGGCGAGAACGGGTCGCGCGGGCGGGCGAGTTCGTTGCGGACGATCGTCTTGATCCGCCCGGGGCGGGCGGTGAACACCACCACCCGGTCGGCGAGCGCCACCGCCTCGTCGATGTGGTGGGTCACGAACAGCACCGAGGCGCCGCTGTCGCGCCAGACGTCGAGCAGGAAGTCCTGCATCTTCTGGCGGGTCTGGACGTCGAGCGCCGCGAAGGGCTCGTCCATCAGCAGCACCTTCGGGCGCATGGCCAGCGCCCGCGCCACCGCCACGCGCTGGCGCATGCCGCCGGACAGCTCGTCCGGCCGCTTGTCGAAGGCCTCGGCGAGACCGACGCGCTGGAGCGCGGCCCGGGCGACGCTCCGCCGCTCGGCCTCCGGCACGCTCTTCAGCGACAGGCCGAAGCTGACGTTCTGCCAGACGCTGAGCCAGGGCAGCAGCGAGGTCTCCTGGAAGATCAGGCTGCGCTCCGGCGACGGGCCGGTGACGGCCTCGCCGAAGGCCAGGAGTTCGCCCCCGGAGGCGGGTTCGAGCCCGGCGATCAGGTAGAGCAGCGTGCTCTTCCCGCAGCCCGAGGGGCCGAGGAACACCACGAACTCGCCGGGCCGCACGGTGAGGTCGATGTCGCGCAGGGCCTCGTGGGCGCGGGCGGTGCCGGCCGCCCAGACCTTGGCGACGCCGCGGCACGAGACGGCGTCATGGGATGCGGGATCAGAGGCCAAGGGAGGCCCCCGCGTCGCGCGGCAGCCAGTACAGCAGCCGCCGCTGGACCAGCCGGAACAGCAGGTCGAAGGCGAAGCCGAGCAGGCCGATCAGCGTGATGGTGAAGAACACGAGCGACGGGTTGAAGGTGTTGCGCGCCAGCATGATCACCTGGCCGAGCCCGTAGCCCACGCCGGTCGCCTCGGCGACGAGCACCACCATCCAGGCGCCGAACAGGTTGAGGCGCAGCACCGCGAGCAGCCCCGGCAGGATCGCCGGGACGATCACCCGCGCGTAGATCTGGCGCTTCGACGCCCCCATGGTCCGGGCGACGTTGATGTAGTTGCGGTTGACTCCGTCGATCTGCTGGATGGTCGAGAGCACCATCGTGAAGAACAGGGCGATGAACACCATGAAGATCGCCGGGGCGTTGCCGATCCCGAACATGAAGATCGCCACCGGCAGCCACGCGATCGGCGAGACCGGCGCCAGGAGTGTGATGGTCGGCAGGGTCAGCCGCTCGAACAGCTTGAAGTAGCGGATCGCCACCCCGACCAGGATCGACAGGGAGGCGGCCAGGGCGAGGCCCGCCAGCACCCGGCCGGTCGAGGCGAGCACGGTGATCAGCACCGCCATGGCGGGGCTGGGGCCGGTATTCATCCCGGTGCCGATCTGCCAGCGCTGCGCGGTGTTGAAGAAGCGCGCCTGCTCGGCGAGGTTGCCGAGGAAGATGTGCGGCGGCGGCAGGAGCTTGGCGTCGGCGATGCCGAGCGCCCAGAGCAGCTCCCAGAGGCCGGCGAAGCAGCCGACCGAGACCAGCATCCAGCCGATCCGGCGGAGCAGGGGGACGAGCCCTTCGGGCAGCGCGAGGCGCTGACCGAGCGGGAGGCGCGGCCGGTCCTGCGGGACGGCGGCGGCGCGGGCGAGGAAGGTGGCCATCCGCTCAGGCCGACTTCAGCTTGAGCTTGCCGTAGAGGTCCGGGTTCTCGGCGATGACCTGTTCCAGCAGGGTCCAGTCGATCGCGTCCCGGCCGGGCTTCTTCTTGATGTAGCCCATCTCGGCGACGGAATCGGTCCGGTCGAGGATGAACTGCGTCTGGTTACGGGCGTCCACCACCGAGGGCTGCCGGCCCATGGCGAGCTGGGCGTTGCTCATCGAGGTCTTGTAGTAGGAGCCGACGAGCTTGTTCAGGGCGGCCTGGGGGTCGCCCTCCGCCAGCGCCTGGGCCTTCATCATGCCCTTGATCAGGGCCTTCACGGCGGCCGGGTTCTTGGCGATCAGCTCGTTGCGGACCGCCAGCACGCAGTCGGTGTAGCCCTTGCCGTAGATGTCGGTCCCGTCGGAGAGCTTCACCGCGCCCTTCACGTCGGTGAGCAGCGCCGTGCCGTAGGGCTCGATGGTCGAGATGATGTCCAGCGCCCCGGCGCGGAACGCCTCCACGGCCTCCGGGGTCGAGCCCATGTAACGGACCGTGATGTCCTTGAAGGCGACACCGTTCCTCTTCAGCCAGTCGTAAGGCAGCACCTCCAGCGTATCGAGCTGGAAGGTCCCGAGCGTCTTGCCCTTGAGCTTCTCCGGGCTGTCGAGGCCGGGCTGGGCCACGAGCACGCAGCCCTCGATGCCGCCGCCGGCCACGATCTTCACCGGGGCGCCCGCGTCGTAGAGGGCCATGAAGCTCGTGTAGGGCATCACGCCGGCATCGACCTGGCCCATGCCGAGGAAGGTGACCTGATCCGAGAAGGTCGGCGTGTTGACGAAGTCGATGGTCAGCCCGTCATCCTTGGCGAGCTGCATCGCCTCGGCCAGGAAGAAGTTGAGGTTGCAGAAGCCGGTGCCGTGGGTCGCGCGGATGCCGGTGGCCGCCGCGGCCGGGCCGGTCAGGCCCGGGCCCACCGCCAGGGTCAGCGCGGCGGCGGTCCCGCCGAGGAAGCGCCTGCGACTGGGCTTGAACCGCGTGAGATCCGGGACGCGATAATCGCCGTGACGGTCGCACATATCGACTCTCCTCAGAGGGCGGATCGCGCGATCCGCCGGACGGCGCGTGCCGGTGCTGAAACGGAGGGATCGGAGCTCGGGACAGGCTCAAGGCAGTCGCGGAGATCCGGTCGCCCGGCACCTCACCACATCGACGGCACGCCAACCTCTAGCCGCCGCCGGGGCGACGCTGCGCTGGTGAATACGAACCAAGAAGCGTGCCAGACGCGGGAATCTGCGGTGTTGGCGGCGCGCCTCGCCCGTCGGCGCTGTCGAGGAACGGCACCGCCGTCATTGCGAGCGGAGCGAAGCAATCCAGCCGCGCCACGCCTCCGGACATGGCGCTGCCCTGGGTCACTTCGCTGCGCTCGTGATGACGGAGGTGTCGCATCGACCTGTTCGACGCCCGCGAAAGCGGCTGTCTGCCGCCGGCGTGTTCAGCCGGGCTCTTTGGCCAATGCCGGTCCCGCGCGGACGAAGAACGCGCGGAGCGGGCCCTCGGGCAGCATCCCGAGCCTCGCGCACAGGCGGTCGTCGGGCGCCCGGTCGGCGCCGCGCTACGCGGCCACGAGGTTGAAGGTGCGGTCGGCCGGGGCGAGGCTCACCCGCCGCCCCCAGTCGAAGGCGACGAAATCCTGCTCGATCCCGTCCGAGAACACCACGCCGCCCTCGTTCATCCGCGACACCACCGTGAGGGGCGAGCCGGCGAACTTGCCGCCGCGGAGGTCGGTGCCGGTGGCGACGCTCGGGAACGGCTCGCGCACCCAGTAGCCGAAGGCCGCCTCCTCGATGCCGACCTCCACGGTGAGGTGCGTCGCCTCGCTGATCGAGCGCGCCCAGCCGGTCAGGCCGGTGCCCGAGGCCACGATCAGACCGCTCGACGAGTGGTCCTCCGCCCGCACCCCGTCGTCGATGCGGTAGCGCGCCGACTGGTGGCTGCGGTGGCCGACGAAGATCTCGTTCAGGGCGAGCAGCCGCTCGCCGCCGTCGAAGGTCGCCTGCACCATGGTGCGCCGCTGGAGGGGGGCGGCGCCGGCCGCGCTGGCGGGCAGCAGGGCGCGCAGGGCCTCGACCCGCGCCCGGGCCAGCACGCCGTCGTAGAGGTCGGGCGCCGGGTTGACGCCGACCACCGGCTGCCCGTCGAGGTACTTGGCGACGTTGGCCACGAGCCCGTCCTGCCCCACGGCCACGACCACGTCCTCGGGGGCGAACAGGAAGCGGTCGAGGTCGGGGCGCCGCACCAGGGCCTGCCGCCAGTCCAGGGGCACGGCGGACCGGGCCTCGGCGAGCACGGCCTGGAATTGCGCGTGGCGCGCCTCGACCTCGGCGAGCGTCTGGCCCCGGCTCTCTAGGAAGAACCGGACCTGGCCGCGAGTCGCGTGCCGGGCGATGAGCAGCTCGTAATCCGTGTCGCGGATCACGAAGACCACGCGGGGTGTGACGGCCGGCATGGCGGGCCTCCTCAGCGCGGCGCGAGCCGCGGGGACAGCGCGCCCCGGAACTCGCCGAGGACGGCCGCCAGCAGGTCGGGCGTGACGTTGACGTGCTCGATCGTCTCCAGCTTGCCGGCGAGTTCCCGGGCCGCCAGCCCGAGCAGGACGGCGGGCGGCATGTCCCGGTAGACGGCGGCGCGGCGCTGCTCCGCGTCGGCCCGGGCGCCCTCGACGAGGCGGATCCGCTCGGCCTCCGCGGCCGCCTCCAGGCCCCGCGCCTCCGCGACGCCGGCGGCGCGGTCGCGGGCGTTCTCGGCCTCCTGCGCGATCAGCACGGTCTCGCGCCGGGCCAGCTCGGTCTTCGTGGCGAGCTCGTTCTCCGCGATGGCGCGCTCCTTCTCGACCGCCAGGGCGCGCCGCGCGAAGGTCGCCTCGTCGGCCTTCTGCTGCAGGGCCTCGAAGGTCGGGGTCTGCAGGGCGCGCTCCAGCTCGCTCGTCGGCGCGAGGTTGGTGAGCCGCACAGACACCGCCGCCACGCCGATCTCGGCCAGCGCCGGGGCGTCGGACAGCACCCGTTCCAGCACGGCGCGCAGCGGCTCCGGACCCGCGTCGAGGAGGGCGCCGATCGGGCTCGCCCCGAGATACTGGAGCGCCGCTTGGCTGGCGATGCCGCCGAGGCGCGCCTCGATCCGCTCGATCGGCTCACCCTGCAGGCGCCCGGTTCGGAGGTCGATCGAGAAGTCGACGCGGCTCGCCAGCAGCTCCGGATCGACGACGTGCCAGCCGATCGTCCCCTGGACCACGACGGTCTGGAAGTCCCGGCTGCGGCCGCGGACGAACAGGGTCATCTCGCGGTCGTCGACCGGCACCTCGCTGATGCTGGCGGTCTCGGGCCGGAACCAGAAGACCAGACCCCGCCCGCTCTGCCGGACACGGCCGTTGCGGAAGCGGATGATGTGGCTGCTCGCCTCGCTCCGGAGCTGGGCGATGACACCGATGTTGCGGACCGTGGCCATGATGGGCTCCTCGAAGCGCTCTCCGCCGAAGTGGATACCGGTTCGGCTCAAGAGAGCGCGTTGAAACAAAGGCTTAGAACTGGCCTGACCTGTCGAAGCGGAAGAGTTCGGCGGGGCGGAACGCCGTCCCGGCCTCGCGGGCGCCCGTCGGCGCGATCCAGCCCCGGTCGCGCATGCGGCGCCGGAAGGCGGATTTGTTGAGGGGCGCGCCGCGGATCGCCGCGTGCACGTCCTGAAGCTGCCGGAGGGTGAAGTGCTCCGGGAGCAGCGCGAAGCCGACATCCGTGTAGTCGAGCTTGCCGCGCAGCCGCTTCACGGCGAGCGCGAGGATGTCGGCGTGGTCGAACGCGAGGGCGAGGGGTGCGCCGTCCTCCGCCTCGGCCGAGACCGGGCCGCCGGACTCGCCCGCCCAGGGCACGACCAGCGCCGCCGCCGCGAGCCCGGCACCGCCCGCCAGGGCCTCGGCGAAGGCCGCCTCCGGCAGCAGCGCCAGGTAGGCCACCGAGACGATCCGCATCCGCGGATCCCGATCAACGGCGCCGAAGGTGTAGAGCTGCTCGAGCCGCGCCCGCCCGATGCCGGCCTTGTCGCGCAGGACGCGCTCCGCGGCGGCGTCGAGGGTCTCGGCGATGCCCACGAACCCGCCCGGCAGGGCCCAGAGGCCCGCCTGCGGCTGCTGGCCCCGCCGCAGCAGGAGGGCGGCGAGCCGGCCCGCCCGGATCCCCAGCAGGACGAGATCGACCGCCAGGGCGGGCCGCTCGTAGGCCGCAGGATCATAGCCTGCCAGGAACTCGGACTCGGTCATCGGTCTTTCTACTCAAGTTGAGCATAACTAAGACGCAGATTGCGCATATGTCAAGCCGAGAGCGGATTCGCCGTGAAGCGCCGCGGAACGCACAGCTCCGCACCGGCTCCGCACAGATCCGCCCGGGCACGGCCGGCCGGTGCGGTCCGAGCCTGGAAAAGGGCGAAGCTTCTCGTGGCGACGGAGGGGCTGGCGCGGGAGCTTCAGCGGCGAGCCGGCATCGATCCGCCGGCGCAGGAGGTTTCCCCGATGCCGTTCTTCGCTCCACGATCCGCGGTCGAGCCCCCCCGCAACGCCGCGCTGTCACCGCTCTTCCTCGCGCTGCTGGCGCTGCTCATCATGCTGGCCTCGGCCCACGCGGCGCCGGGCCGAGACCGGGGCGGCCTCACGCTGCGCGGGCCGGCCGGCACCGCGCCGGTCGAGGCCGTCCAACTGGCGACCGACATCAGCGTCGACGTCAGCGGCCCGACCGCCCGGGCCACCGTCACCCAGGCCTTCCGCAACGTCACGGCGGACTGGGTCGAGGGCACCTACCTGTACCCCCTGCCGGAGGACGCGGCCGTCGACGGGATGAAGCTCGTCGTCGGCTCCCGCGTGATCGTCGCCGACATCCGCGAGCGGGCGGCGGCCAAGCGCGCCTACGAGGCCGCGAAGGCGGCCGGGCAGTCGGCGGCGCTGACCGCGCAGGAGCGGCCCAACGTCTTCACCAACGCGGTCGCCAATATCGGCCCCGGCGAGACGGTGGTGGTCCAGATCACCTATCAGCAGACGATCCCCGTCTCGGGCGAGACGCGGACGCTGCGCCTGCCCCTGGTGGTCGCGCCCCGCTACAATCCCGCCCCCGCCCCGGTGGACGCGGTCTCCCTCGACGGCGTGGCCGGAGAGGCCCGCGACCCGGTTCCGGATCGCGCCCGGATCAGCCCGCCGGTGCTCGACCCGGCCCTGTCGTCGCCGACCAACCCGGTCGCCGTCACCGTGCGGCTGAAGGCGGGCTTCCCCGTCGGTGACGTCCGCAGCGCGACCCACGCGATCCGCGTGACCGAGACCGGCCCGGAGGCGCGGACCGTCACGCTCACCGACGGCGTCGTCCCGGCCGACCGCGACCTCGAGCTGACCTGGGCGCCGGTCCCGAGCCGGGTGCCCGGCCTCGGCCTGTTCCGCGAGACCGTGGCGGGCCGGACCTACCTGCTGGCCGCCGTGAGCCCGCCGGCGATCGAGACCGACATGGCCGCCCGGCCGGCGCGCGACGTCACCTTCGTCATCGACAATTCCGGCTCGATGTCGGGCGCCTCGATGCGGCAGGCCAAGGCCGGGCTGCTCGCCGGTCTCGCCCGCCTGACCCCGTCGGACCGCTTCAACGTCATCCGCTTCGACGACACCTGGGACGCGCTGCATCCCGCGCCCGTCCCGGCGACGCCGGAGGCCCTGGCGCAGGCCCAGGCCTTCGTCGCCGCTCTGGAAGCCCGCGGCGGCACCGAGATGCTGGCGCCGCTCAAGGCGGCCCTCGCCGACCCGCACCCCGAGGACGGGCGCGTCCGGCAGGTCGTGTTCCTCACCGACGGCGCCGTCGGCGACGAGGAGCGGATCTTCGCGGCGATCCACGCCAATCTCGGGCGCACGCGCCTGTTCATGGTCGGCATCGGCTCGGCGCCCAACGGCCACCTGATGCGCCACGCCGCCGAGATCGGACGCGGCAGCTTCACCGAGATCCGCGACCTCGCGCAGGTCGGCGAGCGGACCCGCGCGCTCTACGAGAAGCTGGAATCCCCCGCCGTCACCGATCTGACCGCGACCTTCTCGGTCCCGGGCGTCGAGGTCACGCCGGATGCGCTGCCCGACCTGTATCGCGGCGAGCCGCTGGTCTTCGCCGCGCTTCTGCCGGGAGCGGCCGAGGAAACGGCCCGCGGGACCGTGACCGTCTCGGGCCGGGTGGGCGGCCGGACATGGACCCGGACGCTCCCCCTCGCCGAGGCGGGTGCGGGCGCCGGCATCTCCAAGGTCTGGGCGCGGTCCCGGATCGGCGAGACCGAGACTGCGCGCATCACGGGGCGCCTCGGTGCGGACGCGGCCGACGCCGCCATCCTGGCGCTGGCCCTGGAGCACGGCCTGACCACGCGGCTGACCAGCCTCGTGGCCGTCGACGCCACGCCGCGCCGCGCGCCCGGCACGCCCCTCGTCGCCGCCGACCTGCCGCTGAACCTGCCGGCGGGCTGGGACTTCGCCAATGTGTTCGGCACACACCGGCCGGGCGCCACGCCCGCCGACGACGGGGCAGCGCGGATCGTGCCGATCCGGGCCGAGGGCGCGGCGGTCGACCTGCCGCGGACCGGGGCCGGCATCGTGGCGCAGCTCGGCCTGGGCCTGCTCCTCGCCCTGCTGGGTCTCCTGCTCGGCACCGGCCTGACGATCGGCGGCCGGCGGACCGGGGACGCGCGATGAGCCGGCGCACGGTGACCGGACTGGGGAGGGCCCTCGCGGCCCTCCTCACCCTCGCGGGGCTCGGGCTCGCGGCGCAGGCCGCCTGGATCCCCGCCAAGGCCGCCCTGGCCCAGCTGCTGCTGGAGCGCGCCTTCGCCCGCACCCTGGCCGAGGGTCGGCCCGCCCGGCCCTGGCCCTGGGCCGACACCGAGCCGGTCGCCCGGCTCACCGTCGCGGGCCGCAGCTTCGTGGTGCTGCGGGGCGGGAGCGGCCAGGCCCTGGCCTTCGGCCCCGGCCACCTGGACGGCACCCCGGAGGCCGGCGCGCCCGGCACCGCGGTCATCGCCGCCCACCGCGACACGCAGTTCGGGGTGCTGGGACAGCTCGGGCCCGGCGATCCCGTCACGGTGACCGGCCGCGACGGCCGGATTCTGCGCTTCCGCGTCACCGGCACGCGGGTGGCCCGCTGGGACGCCTCGGGCATCGACCCGCAGGCCCCGGGGCGGCATCTCGACCTCGTCACCTGCTGGCCCCTGGAGGCGCTGCAGGCCGGTCCGCTCCGGCTGATCGTCGAGACCGAGCTGGCCCCGGAGCCGGGGCGTTCCTGACGGCTCGGCGTGGACGATCAGCTTGGCCGCGCTTGCGCGAATGTGCGGTTTCGTGCGGATCTGTGCGGGTCAAGCCCGTGCGAGCCGTGCCTGTGAGCGAGATCGAACTGTCCGAGGCGCAGAGCCGCGCCATTGCCCAGACCGTGCGCGAGGCGCTGGCCCGCCGGCGCATCTCCCGGCAGACGCTGGCCGAGGAGGCCCGGATCAGCATCTCGACCCTGGAGAAGGCGCTCGCCGGCCGCAGGCCCTTCACCCTGGCGACGACGATCCGCCTGGAGGAAGCCCTGGGCCAGTCCCTGCGCCAGGAGACGGCGCGCCCGGCCCCGGAGGCGGCCCGTCACGCGCCCGACGAGCTCGGCTCCTACTCGCGGGAGAGCGTCGCCTGGATCGAGGGGCGCTACCTCACCCTGCGGCCCTCGTTCGGGTCGGCGGGCGCGATCTTCGCCTACCGCACCGAGATCGCCTGGGACGCGGACGCGGCCCGCCTCGTGTTCCGCGAGGCCGAGCGGCTCGACGCGCCCTTCGCGCAGTCCGGCAGCGTCGCCGTGCCGAGCCAGTCGGGCATGATCTACCTCGTGACCAACTGGCACGGACAGCACCGCCTCGCGGTGCTGTGCCGCCCCAACATCCAGGGCGAGATGTACGGGGTCCTGACGACGCTCCACGCCGGGCGCGGCACGCAGCTGACCCCGGCCGCGGCGCCCCTGGCGCTGCTGCCCGAGCAGGCGGGCGCGCACGGGTACGGGCGGATCGGGCCGGAGGAGCCGGGCTACGGTCCGTACCGGGCCTATCTCGCCCGGGTGAACGACGACGGCTACGCCACCTTCTTCACGGGCGTCGCCTGACGGGATCTGACGGATGAGCCCGAAGGCGCGGCGCGCGGCGGGCTTGGAGCGGGTACCGGGAATCGAACCCGGGTATTCAGCTTGGAAGGCTGCTGCTCTACCATTGAGCTACACCCGCGCGGGCGGATCGTTAGCACGCCGGGTCGGCCGTGAGAAGGTGGGTCGGGATCGCCGCCGCGCGAGCGACGTCCCGAGTCCACTTCGTCGCTAGCCGGCTCACAGGCACGGATTCATGACCGGCTCGCGCGGGATCGAGAGCAGGTCGTCGACCTGGGCGCGCAGGCCCGCGGCGCCGCCGGTCCGCAGGGCCTCGTACATGGCCTCCGCGTCGCGGCCGCAGACCGCGCCGGGCCGCTGCTCCGGTTCCGTCGTCCCGTCGCGCGACGGGACGGCCCTGTCCGGGGCGTTGTCGGCGATGAACCGATCGATGCGCGCGAGCGCGGCGCGCAATTCCTGCTGGAAGTCCGGGTCGGCGCCGTCGTGGCACGCCTGTCCGACGGCGCGCATCGCCTGCAGGATGCCGCGCATGCACAGCACCGCACCCTTGCCGGTCCGGTCGACTTTCGTGACGGTGTCGCCGCGCCGAATGGTCTGGATCCCGTTCACGAGCGCCTCCGCCGATCCCGGACCTGCCTGACCGGGAGCCTCCGAGGACACGACCAGGAACGCGCAGGCCGCGGCGGCGCAGCCGACGATCAGGGATCGCGGTCGGGACGGCGTGCGTGCCGTGAGGCGCATGCATCCGGCGCCGTCTCCACCGCGCGACCGCGGCAACATCCGTGCCCGCTCAACCCAGGCCCAGGGCGGCGCGGGCCTCCGCGGGCGTGGCGACGCGGCGGCCGTGGCGCGCCACTGCCTCGGCGGCGAGGCCGACGAGTTCGGCGTTGCTGGCCGCCAGACGGTCCTTCGTCACCCGGATGTTGTCCTCCAGGCCGGTGCGGACCGCGTCCGCCCCGCGGGCGAGCGCCCAGTCCATCACGATCGCCTGGTTGCGCCCGATCCCGGCCGCCGTCCAGGTCGCCTCCGGCAGGATCCGCCGGGTCTCGGCGAGCAGGATGTCGAGGAGGTGCTCCTCGGCCGGCATCGCGTTCTGGACGCCCATGACGAACTGCACGTGCGGTCGCGCGTCGATCAGGCCCGCCTCCACCAGCCGCTTGGCGCCGTGCAGGTGCGAGAGGTCGAAGATCTCGATCTCGGGACGGACGCCGTACTGCTTCATCTGGCCGGCGAGGTCGGTCACGAGGCTCGCGGAATTCTCGTAGACGATCGTCGGGAAGTTCACCGAGCCGGTGGACAGGGAGGCCATGTCGGGCCGGTGCTTGAGCGAGAGGCCGCGGGCGGCCGGGTCCCGCCCGCGCCCGCCCGTCGAGAACTGCACGATCATCCCCGGGCAGTGCAGGCGCAGCCCCTCCTGCACGGCGGCGAACCTGTCCGGATCGGAGGAGGGCGACTCGTCGTCGTTGCGCACGTGGATGTGGCAGAGCGTGGCGCCGGCCTCGAAGGCCTGCTGCGTCGACTCGACCTGCTCGGGCACGGTGACCGGAACGGCCGGGTTGTCGGTCTTGCGCGGCACCGAGCCGGTGATCGCCACCGCGATCACCACGGGCGCGTCGCTCCGGGATCCTGCCATTCGCCTGTCCTCCCTGCCGCATCGGGCTTCCGCGACCGGGATAGCGCCGCGGGATCCGGATCTGAACCGCCCGGCGCGGGCGGCAGCTCCGTGTGCGGGACATCTCCGGCCGGATGACAGCACGGACTTGAGTCTTGCGGGCGCTTGCCGCACCTCTCGACCCGCGAGGCACACGATGAACGACACCGTCCTGGTCCTGAACGGGCCGAACCTGAACCTGCTCGGCAAGCGCCAGCCGGAGATCTACGGCCGCGAGACGCTGGCCGACGTCGAGGCCCTGTGCCGCGAGACGGCCGCCGGCCTCGGCCTCGCGGTCGAATTCCGCCAGAGCAACGCCGAGCACGTGCTGATCGACGCGATCCACGAGTTCCGCGTTGGCTCGGCCGGCATCGTCATCAACGCGGGTGCCTACACCCACACCTCGGTCGCCATCCTCGACGCGCTGAACACCTGCGAGGTGCCGGTGATCGAGTGCCACATCTCGAATGTCCACCGCCGCGAGGCCTTCCGCCACCATTCCTACATCTCGCTCGCGGCCACGGCCGTGCTGGCGGGATTCGGCACGCACGGATACGCCCTGGCGATCCGGCACCTCGCGCATCTGCGGGCCGGCAGACCTGCGTGAGGCGCGGATAGCGCCGCGATCAGGGTTGACGCTGGCGGAGACAGGGCGGAGGAGGGCGGTCAGGCCCTATTCCCACGCGATCTCTCTGGCCGGACCGGTTCTCAAGGCCCCGGAGAGCGCCCCAAGCGGAGCGCGCACGCCGCATGACCAGCCCCTTCCTGCCCCTCGACCGGAAAGTGATCGCCCGCGAGGCGGCCAAGATGTTCCTCGAGATCGAGGCGGTGCTCTTCTACAAGGACGAGCCGTTCAAGTTCACCTCGGGCTGGGCGAGCCCGGTCTACACCGACAGCCGGAAGATCATCTCGTTCCCGCGCCTGCGCTCGACGCTGATGGATTTCGCCACCGCCACCATCGTGCGCGAGATCGGCTACGAGAAGCTGACCCACATCGCCGGCGGCGAGACCGCCGGCATCCCGTTCGCGGCCTGGATCGCCGACCGGATGATGCTGCCGATGCAGTACATCCGGAAGAAGCCTAAGGGGTTCGGCCGCAACGCCCAGATCGAGGGCGAGATCGTCGAGGGCGCCCGGACGCTGCTCGTCGAGGACCTCGCCACCGACGGGCGCAGCAAGGTCAATTTCTGCAAGGCCCTCCGCGATTCGGGCGCCCAGGTCGATCACTGCTTCGTGCTGTTCTACTACGACATCTTCCCCGACAGCGCCGCGCTGATGGAGGAGATCGGTATCAAGCTCCACTATCTCACCACGTGGTGGGACGTGCTGGCGGTGGCCAAGGAGATGGGCACCTTCGACCCGAAGACGCTGGCCGAGGTCGAGCGCTTCCTCAACGCGCCGGCGGAATGGTCGGCGGCCCACGGCGGCATCTCCGCCTTCGGCCAGGCCTGAGGGGCATCTCGCGATGAGCGTCGCCGACCTGTTTCCCGCCGAGCGCCAGGCCGCGAAGACCGTCGACCGGATCACGATCCGGCGGCCGGACGACTGGCACATCCACCTGCGCGACGGCGCGATGCTGAAGGCGGTGCTGCCCTACACGGCGGCGCAGTTCGCCCGGGGCATCATCATGCCGAACCTCGTGCCGCCGGTGACAACGGTCGCCGCGGCGCAGGCCTACCGGGAGCGCATCCTGGCGGCCCTGCCCGCCGGCATGGACTTCACCCCGCTGATGACCTGCTACCTGCGGGACGACACCGACCCGGACGAGATCGAGCGGGGCTTCGCTGAGAAGGTCTGGGTCGCTGCGAAGCTCTACCCGGCCGGGGCGACCACGAACTCGCACGCGGGCGTCACGGACCTCGTCGGCATTACCCCCGTCCTGGAGCGCATGGAGCGGATCGGCATGCCGCTCCTGATCCACGGTGAGGCGACCGACCCGGAGATCGACATCTTCGACCGCGAGGCCGCCTTTATGGAGGGCAGCTTGATCCCGCTGCTCGCTCGCCATCAGGGGCTGAAGGTCACCGTCGAGCACGCCACCACGGCGGAGATCCTCGACGTGGTCCGGGAGCACCGCGGCCGGTGCGCGGCGACGATCACGCCGCACCACCTCGTGATCAACCGGACGCACATCTTCCAGGGGGGGCTGCGCCCGCACCTGTACTGCCTGCCGGTTGCCAAGCGCGAGCGGCACCGGCTCGCCCTGCGCAAGGCCGCGACCTCCGGCGAGGCCTGCTTCTACCTCGGCACCGACACGGCCCCGCATGTCCGCGGCGCCAAGGAGGCGTCCTGCGGCTGCGCCGGCGTGTTCTGCGGGCCTTCCGCGCTCCAGACCTACGTGCAGGTCTTCGACGAGGAGGGCGCGCTCGACAAGTTCGAGGCCTTCGCGTCGCTCAACGGCGCCCGCTTCCACGGGCTGGAGCCCAATGCCGGGACCGTGACCCTGGAGCGGCGGGAAAGCCGCATCGCCGAGGCCGTCGCGGTCGACGACACGGCCGTCGTCGTGTTCCGCGGCGAGGAGACGCTGCCCTGGTCGGTGGTATAACGAATCAGGGCGATGGGTGCGCTCCGTCATCGCGAGCGCAGCGAAGCGACCCAGGGATGCGCGACATCGGTGATCGTCTCGCGACACTGGATCGCTTCGCTGCGCTCGCAACGACGATGATGGGCACTCCATCCAATCAGCCGAAGCCATCTTTGCCTGGATCCAACCTCCGGTTACCGATCTTCGGTTGATCCGGAGGAAGGTACGATGCAGGACGCGCGACAGGACGGCATCACGGCCATGGGCGCGGTGGACCTCGCGGCCGCCATTCGCGGTCGGGTCGTCTCCTGCGCGGAGGTGATGCGCGCCTATCTGGAGCGGATCCATCGGATCAACCCGCAGGTGAACGCCCTCGTGGGCCTCGCCGACGATGCCGCGCTCCTGCGGGAGGCCGAGGCCGCCGACGCCGCGCTGGCGCGGGGGGACGCCGTCGGGCCGCTGCACGGCTTCCCGCTGGCCGTGAAGGATCTCGATCCGGTCCGCGGCCTGCGGTTCACGCAGGGCTCCCCGATCTTCGCCGACCGGGTCGCCGACACCGACTCGATCATGGTGACGCGCCTGCGCGCCGCCGGGGCGATCTTCATCGGCAAGACCAACATCCCCGAGTTCGGCCTGGGCTCGCACAGCTTCAACCCGGTCTACGGCGCCACCGGCAACGCCTACGATCCGGCCAAGACCGGGGGCGGCTCGAGCGGCGGCGCCGCGGTCGCAGTCGCCTTGCGGATGCAGCCGGTCGCCGACGGCAGCGACCATGCCGGCTCCCTGCGCAACCCGCCGGCCTTCAACAACTGCTACGGCCTGCGCCCGAGCTGGGGCCGGATCCCCGCCGAGGCCAAGGACGTGTTCAGCCCGAACCTCGGCGTGCTCGGGGCGATCGGGCGCACGCCCGGCGATATCGGCCTGATGCTCTCGGTGCTGGCGGGCTACGACCCGCGCTGCCCGAACGCCATTCGGCAGGACCCGTCCGCCTTCGCGAGCCCGCTCGCCCGCGACTTCCGCGGGACCCGGATCGCGTGGCTCGGGGATTTCGGCGGCCAGATCCCGTTCGATCCCGGCGTGCTCGACGTCGGGCGTTCGGCGCTCGCCACCTTCGCGGAGATCGGCTGCACCGTCGAGGAGGCGATGCCGCGCTACGACATGGAGACCCTCTGGCAGGACTGGCTGGTGCTGCGGGCCTTCACCGTCGCGGCGAACCTCCGCCCGTTCTACGACGAGCCCCGCCACCGGGCCCTGCTGAAGCCGGAGGCGGCCTGGGAGGTCGAGCGGGGGCTGGCGCTCGGCGCCGACCGGATCATCGCGGCGCTGGAGGGGCGCACCCGCTGGTACGAGGCCCTGCGCCGCTTCATGGAGACCTACGACTACGTGGTCATGCCCAGCGCCCAGGTCTTCCCGTTCGACAAGGGCCTGCGCTGGCCCGAGACGGTGGGCGGACGGGCGATGGACACCTACCACCGCTGGATGCAGATCACGATCCCCGCGACGATGTCGGGCCTCCCGTCGCTCGCCGTGCCGGCGGGCTTCGGCGAGGCCGGTCTGCCCACCGGCATCCAGATCGTCGGTCCGAACCACGGCGAGCTCGCCTGCCTGCAGCTCGGCGCCGCCTACGACGCGGCGAGCGGCTGGGTGCGCCGCTACCCGCCGCCGCTGCAGTGAGCCGCGGCTCCGGCACTCAACCGGCGCGGAACCAGCGCGATTGCACGCACGGACGCGTTGACCGGCTCCGCGCTCTCCGCTAAGAGGCCCGACACTTCGCGCGCCGACTATGAGCCAGTTCCGGATCATGGGGCCGCCGCGGGGCAGTTTCGGGTTTCCGATGACGACGGTCCTTATTGTAGCGGTAGCGTCACCGACGGGGCGGCCCTGAACGAGGGTCGCGATCCGAGCGGTGGCGCATGCAGGGTCCCTCGGGGCCCTTTTTTGTTGCCCGCTCCAGGGCGGCATGGGATCGGCGCAGACGGGTGACCGAGGCGAGAGGTACCTTCGGGCGAGGCGGAGACCGCCCCGCGTGACGGGGGTGCCGGGAGAGAGGACGGGGCAGGGCGGCGATCATGGGATCGCGGTGGCCTCGGAGAGCGCGAGGAGACGAGCATGGGCGGCGAGGTCATGACCGGGGCCGAGATGGTCATCCGGGCCTTCCAGGATCAGGGTGTCGACACGCTGTTCGGGTACCCGGGCGGCGCCGTACTTCCGATCTACGACGCGCTCTTCCACCAGAACGCCGTCAAGCACATCCTCGTCCGCCACGAGCAGGGCGCCGTCCACGCCGCGGAGGGCTACGCCCGCTCGTCCGGCAAGGTCGGCTGCGTCCTCGTCACCTCGGGCCCCGGCGCGACCAACATCGTCACCGGGCTCACCGACGCGATGCTGGATTCGATCCCGCTGGTCTGCATCACCGGCCAGGTTCCGACGCACCTGATCGGCACCGACGCGTTCCAGGAATGCGACACGGTCGGCATCACGCGCCACTGCACAAAGCACAATTACTTGGTCAAATCGATCGACGACCTGCCGCGCATCCTGCACGAGGCGTTCTACGTCGCGGCGAACGGCCGGCCGGGCCCGGTCGTCGTCGATCTGCCCAAGGACATCCAGTTCGCCTCCGGCCTCTACGAGCGCCCGGAGATCGCGAGCCACAAGACGTACCGCCCGGCCGTGAAGGGCGACGCCGACCGGATCCGCGCGGCCGTCGAGCTGATGGCGACCGCACGGCGGCCGGTCTTCTACACCGGCGGCGGCGTGATCAACTCGGGCCCGGAGGCCTCGCGGCTGCTGCGCGAGCTCGTCCGCGAGACCGGCTTCCCGATCACCTCGACCCTGATGGGGCTCGGCGCCTATCCGGGCACGGACGAGAAGTTCCTGGGCATGCTCGGCATGCACGGGACCTACGAGGCCAACCTCGCGATGCACGAGTGCGACGTGATGATCTGCGTCGGCGCCCGGTTCGATGACCGGATCACCGGCCGCCTCGACGCGTTCTCGCCCTTCTCCAAGAAGATCCACATCGACGTCGACGCCTCCTCGATCAACAAGGTCGTGAAGGTCGATGTCGGGATCGTCGGCGACTGCGCCTCCGTGCTCGGCGACATGCTGGAGGCGTGGCGCGCCCTGCCGTCGCGGCCCGAGAAGTCGAACCTCGATCCGTGGTTCCAGAAGATCAGCGCCTGGAAGGCGCGGGACTGCCTCGCCTACTGGCCGTCGGGCACGATCATCAAGCCGCAATACGCCGTGCAGCGCCTCTACGAGGCCTGCAAGGACCGCGAGACCTACATCACCACCGAGGTCGGTCAGCACCAGATGTGGGCCGCCCAGTACTTCAAGTACGACGAGCCGAACCGCTGGATGACGTCGGGCGGCCTCGGCACGATGGGCTACGGCCTGCCGGCGGCGATCGGCACGCAGCTCGCGCACCCGGACGGGCTCGTGATCGACATCGCCGGCGAGGCCTCGATCCTGATGAACATGCAGGAGATGTCGACGGCGGTGCAGTACCGCCTGCCGATCAAGGTGTTCATCCTGAACAACGAGTACATGGGCATGGTCCGGCAGTGGCAGGAGCTGCTGCACGGCTCGCGCTACTCGCAGAGCTACTCGGAGAGCCTGCCGGACTTCGTGAAGCTCGCGGAGGCCTACGGCGCCAAGGGCATGCGCTGCGAGAAGCCGGGCGACCTCGACGGCGCCATCGCGGAGATGCTCGCCCATGACGGCCCGGTGATCTTCGACTGCATCGTCGACAAGACCGAGAACTGCTTCCCGATGATCCCGTCGGGCAAGGCGCACAACGAGATGCTCCTGTCCGATTACCTCGGCGAGACCGGAGTCGAGCTCGGCGACGTGATCTCCGAGGAAGGCAAGATGCTGGTGTGAGGGCGGGCGGCCCGGCGTCACCGCCGGGCCGCGATACGACGAGGACGAGGCCGGCGATGAACGCGATGAACACCCACTACCCCGATGCCGTCCGCGTCGAGCCGGTGAACCGGCACACGCTGGCGGTGATCGTCGACAACGAGCCCGGCGTGCTCGCCCGCATCTCGGGCCTGTTCTCCGGCCGCGGCTACAATATCGAGAGCCTGACGGTCTCCGAGACCGAAGAGGCGCGCCACATCTCGCGCATCACCATCGTGACCACCGGGACGAACGCCGTGATCGAGCAGATCAAGGCGCAGCTCGACCGGCTGGTGCCGGTGCATCGGGTCGTGGACCTCACGCTCCAGGGCAACGCCATCGAGCGCGAGATCTGCCTCGTGAAGGTGAAGGGCGAGGGCGAGCACCGCAGCGAGGCCCTGCGGCTGGCCGCCGCCTTCGGCGCCAAGACGCTGGACGCCACGCTCAACTCCTTCGTGTTCGAGCTGACCGGCGCTACTGAGGATGTCGACCGGTTCGTGCGCCTGATGAGCGTGATCGGGCTGGTGGAGATCTGCCGGACGGGCATCTCCGCCATGGGGCGCGGGGCGGAGCCGCTCTGAGCTTCTGGCGCGCGGCCAGTCGGTGCTCGGGGGAGCCGGAAGACGTTACCGGCTCTGAAGGCGACAGCCGGCTGGCCGTTGTCGCTGAAAACGCTGCGCCCGTGTTCGTCGATCAAGGACCCCCCATGACCGCCCGCACCCTCTACTACGCCCCCGGCGCCTGCTCGCTCGCCGCCCACATCATCCTGGAGGAAGCCGGGCTGCCCTACGAGGGCCTCAAGCTCGATCTCGCCGCGGGCGACCAGCGCCGGCCGGAATACCTCGCGATCAACGATCGCGGCCGCGTGCCGGCGCTGACCGAGGACGGCTGGGTGCTCACCGAGTGCGCGGCCATCATGCGCCACGTCGCCCGTCAGGTGCCGGAGAAGGGGCTCTGGCCCACGGATCTCCGCGAGCAGGCCGCCGCTGACGAGTGGCTCGGCTGGCTCGCCTGCAACCACCACGTGACCTACGCCCATGTCCGCCGGCCCGAGCGCTACACCGAGGACGAGAGCGCCTTCGAGGGCATCAAGGCGAAGGCGGCCAACACCTACGCGGACCTCGCCACCATGACCGAGGTGCGCCTGTCGCACGGCGGCTGGGCGGTGGGCGACCGGTTCAGCGTCGTCGACGCCTACCTGACGGTCTTCTGGTTCTGGGCCAACGGCCCGGTGCTCCGGTTCGACATGGCCGGGCGCTTCCCGGCCTGGACCGCCCATGCGCGCCGGGTCGCCGAGCGCCCGGCTGTCCAGGCCGTCTTCGCCCGCGAAGGGCTGCCGCTCCCCCGCTAGCGAGGTGCGGGCACGGCACCCCCTTGCCGCGCCCTACGAATCGGCCTAAAGCGCGTACCGTACGGTACGGTACGCCATTCGAGATGATGCAGGCCAGCGCGACAGCAGAACGGGAAGAGCCGTCGGCACGCCAGCAGGCGGTGCTGGACGCCGTGCTCGGCCTCATGGTCGAGGACGGCGAGCAGCTCACCATGGACGCCGTCGCGCGCCGGGCCAGCTGCTCGAAGGAGACGCTCTACAAGTGGTTCGGCGACCGGGACGGGTTGCTGACCGCGACGGTGCGCTGGCAGGCCTCCCGGGTCCATGCCGGCCACGACAGCGCTCAGGTGCTCGACGGCGCGACCCTGCGGGAGCGCCTGCAGGACTTCGCCGTGACGTGGCTTGAGGTCATCACCGGCCCGACCTCGGTGGCGCTGAACCGCATCGCCATCGCGCATGCGGGCTCGCGCAAGAGCAATCTCGGCGGCATCGTCCTGGCGAACGGGCGCTTCGCGATCGGCGAGCGGGTGAAGCCCGTGCTGGAGGCGGGGCGCGCCGCCGGCCTGCTGAGCTTCGCCGACAGCGAGGCTGCCTTCCGCACCTTCTTCGGCCTCGTCGGCCGGGATATCCAGATCCGCCTTCTGCTCGGCGAGACCCTCGACCTCGACGGGGCCGAGATCCGGCGCGACGCGGGCCGCGCCGTCGAGCAGTTCCTGGCCCTCTACGGCCGGGCCAGACCCGACCCGAAACACCAAGTCTAAGAGGAGACAGACATGCGGGTGTATTACGATCGCGACGCCGACCTGAACCTGATCAAGGGCAAGAAGGTCGCCATCGTCGGCTACGGCAGCCAGGGCCACGCCCACGCGCTCAACCTGCGCGATTCCGGCGTGAAGGACATCGTCATCGCGCTGCGCGAGGGCTCCGCCACCGCCAAGAAGGCGGAAGCCGAGGGCTTCAAGGTCCTGTCGGTCGCCGAGGCCGCCAAGTGGGCCGACGTGGTGATGATGCTGACCCCCGACGAGCTGCAGGGCGACATCTACCGCGAGTCCCTCGAGGGCAACATGAAGCAGGGCGCCGCGCTCCTGTTCGCCCACGGCCTCAACGTCCACTTCAACCTGATCGAGCCGCGCAAGGACCTCGACGTCCTGATGGTCGCCCCGAAGGGCCCCGGCCACACCGTGCGCTCCGAGTACCTCCGCGGCGGCGGCGTGCCGACCCTGATCGCCATCGCGCAGGACGCGAGCGGAAACGCCCACGACCTCGGGCTGTCGTACGCCTCGGCGAATGGCGGCGGCCGCGCCGGCATCATCGAGACGACCTTCAAGGAGGAGTGCGAGACCGACCTGTTCGGCGAGCAGGCCGTGCTCTGCGGCGGCCTCGTCGAGCTGATCAAGGCCGGCTTCGAGACCCTGGTCGAGGCGGGCTACGCCCCCGAGATGGCCTATTTCGAGTGCCTCCACGAGGTGAAGCTGATCGTCGACCTCATCTACGAGGGCGGCATCGCCAACATGAACTACTCGATCTCCAACACGGCCGAGTACGGCGAGTACGTCACCGGCCCGCGCATCGTGACGCCCGAGACCAAGGCCGAGATGAAGCGCGTGCTCAACGACATCCAGTCGGGCACCTTCACGCGCAACTGGATGCTGGAGAACAAGGTCAACCAGACCTCGTTCAAGGCGACCCGCGCCAAGCTCGCCGCCCACCCGATCGAGGAGGTCGGCGCCAAGCTCCGCGGCATGATGCCGTGGATCTCCGAGAAGGCGCTGGTCGACAAGACCCGCAACTGATCCGCATCCGCGCGGTCGGGCCCGGCCCGGCCGCGCACGCGCGGGGCCGGTCACGCGGAGGCGTGGCCGGCCCTTCGCGTTCCGGGTTGCCCGACACAGGGTGTCCCGGCCATAAGCCCGCCAGCGGTCCCGCGCGTACGAGGACCGGCAAGCGGAGAGGACACGCATGGCATCGCTCTATTCCGACGCGCACCGGGCGCTGCAGGAGGAGTTCGGCACCACCAAGCTCGCCGTGCGTCTCGACGAGGACTGGGTCCACGAGACCGTCCAGCCGGACGAGGCCGCCTTCATCGGCTCCCGCGACATGTTCTTCCTCTCGACCGTCGACCCGGACGGCATGCCGACGGTCTCCTACAAGGGCGGTCCCACGGGCTTCGTGAAGGTGCTCGACGACAAGACGCTCGTCTTCCCGGGCTTCGACGGCAACGGCATGTTCTACTCGATGGGCAACATCGAGGGGCAGGCCAAGGTCGGCCTGCTGTTCATCGACTTCGAGACGCCCCACCGGATCCGCGTCCAGGGCCACGCGACGCTGCTGCGCGACGACGCCCTCTTGGCCGCGTACACCGAGGCCAAGTACCTGGTGAAGGTCGCGGTGACGAAGATCTGGATCAACTGCCCGCGCTACATCCACAAGTATCAGAAGCTCGAGCAGAACAAGTACGTGCCGCGTCCCGGCCGCGAGACCCCGCTCGCCGCCTGGAAGCGCCTCGACCTCGCGGGCGACGTGATCAGCGATGCCGACAAGGCCCGCGTCGCCCAAGAGGGCCGGCTGGAGGTCGCGGAGTACGAGGCGCTGATGGCCCGCGGCGAGGCCTGATCGTCCATTCCGGCCGCCCCGCCGTCCCGGGCGGCCGGTGCGGAACTCAATTTTCGTCAAATAAGATGATGTTGATTATAAAGCTGCCGCATCACATATTGATAAAAAAATTTTCGCGCTTGATAGTGTTATGGTCTAAAAAATTCTTGACGATGTGAGTGCAGAGCCATAAATTTCGTGCAAATTTGCCGATCGCATCTTTACCCGGACCGTTAAGACCATGGTTTCGCTCCCGCTGCGTGTTGCATTGATCTGCAGCATCCTGATCGCTGCGGTGTTCGCGGGTGGGACGACTTTTCTCGCCCGCAGAATCGACGCGTCCTTCGATGAGCAGGCCGCAGAGATACAGTCGGAGACGCTGTCGAACGAGGCGCGCGAGGTCCGCTTCCGCCTCGCGGTAGCGGCCAAGACTGCCGAGAGCATCGCGGCCTCCGCGTCGGCCCTGCGCGCCGGCCGCATCCAGGACCGGGACATCTACGACGCGCTGCTGCGCGAGCTTCTGCGCGCCAACCCCGAGTTGATCGCCACTTGGACGGGCTGGGAGCCGAACGCTCTGGATGGGCGCGACCGCGCGTTCGCCGGCACGGCCTCCTCGGATGCGAGCGGTCGCTTCATGCCTTACTGGAACCGCGGGAGCGGCACGATCAAGCGCGAGGTCCTCACGGGCTACGAGGCCGAGCCGGATGGCGCCTATTACCTCCGGCCGAAGCGGCTGAATCGCTTGGTCGCCATCGAACCCTACATCTACCCGGTGGCCGGAAAGGACGTCGTCATGATGTCCTTCGGTGCGCCGATCAGCGTGGACGGCACGTATCGCGGCACCGCCGGCGTCGACATCGATCTCGGGTCCCTGAATGCCGCCCTCGGGGCGGTGAGGCCGTTCGGGACCGGCTACCTCGCCGTGGTCTCGGCGAGCGGAACGACCGTCGCGCATCCGACCGGCGCGGCGGCCGGGAAGCCGATGCACGGCTTCGACGCGTCGGCGGCCGACGCGGCCCGACAGGCGATCGCGGCGGGAGCCGTGGTGGTGACCGACGCGCCGGGCCCGGACGGAGCGCCGTGGCGCTACATGGCGCAGCATATCCAGGCGGGCGAGACGCCCGACCGCTGGGCGATCGTCGTCGCGGTGCCGGTGGCGACGCTCACGGCCGCCGCCGATCGGGCGCGCGCGACGCTGATCGGCATCTCGGTCCTCTGCGTGCTGATCGGGTGCGCGGCCGTCTTCGGCGCGCTGCACCGTCTCGTCGGGGCGCCGATCCGCGGCCTCGGCCGGACCATCGGCGACATGGCCGCGGGCGATTACGGGGCGGATGTGCGCGAGGCGCGGCGCCGCGACGAGGTCGGACTGGTCGGGCGTGCCGTGCTGAAGCTGCGCGACGGCCTGCGGGCGCAGGCGGAGGCCGACGCGCGGGCGCGGGCGGAGGCTCAGGCGGCGGCCGACCGGGACCGCAAGCGGGTGACCGCGGACCTAGCGAACAGCTTCGAGCAGGCCATCGGCGGCATCGTCGCGACGGTCACGGACGCGGCCACCGCGCTGCAGGCCACGGCCGGGGCGCTGGCCGCCACGGCGTCGGAGACCGCCGGCCAGTCGACCACCGTCGCGGCCGGGGCCGAGGAGGCCGCCGCCAACGTCCGGGCCGCGGCCTCGGCGGCCGAGGAGCTCGGCAGCTCGGTGCAGGAGATCGGGCGTCAGGTCCAGGGATCCGCGCAACTCGCGCGGGCCGCGGCCGACGAGGCCGGGCGCACGGTGCGGCTGGTGGAGGATCTGAGCGCGGCGGTGATGAAGATCGGTGATGTTGTGGCACTGATCAGCGGCATCGCCGGCCAGACCAACCTGCTGGCCCTGAACGCCACCATCGAGGCGGCCCGCGCCGGCGAGGCCGGCCGGGGCTTCGCGGTCGTGGCCGCCGAGGTGAAGGCGCTGGCCGAGCAGACCGCACGGGCCACCGAGGAGATCGCGGGCCAGATCGCCCGCGTCCAGGCCTCGACCGAGCAGGCGGCCTCGGCGATCGGCAGCATCACGACGCGCGTCGACGAGATCAGCGGGGCGGCCACGACGATCGCGGCCGCGGTCGAGCAGCAGGGCACGGCAACCCAGGAAATCGTCCGCAACGTGACCCAGGCCGCCGCCGGCACGGGCGAGGTGACGACGAACATCGCCCGCGTGGCCGAAGCCGCCGACATGACCGGCTCTGCCGCCGGTCAGGTGCTGGAATCGTCCGCGGACCTGTCGCGGCAATCCGCGCATCTCCGGGCGGAGGTCGGCCGCTTCCTCGGAACGGTGCGCGCGGCCTGATGGTCGCCGTGCCGGCCCGCGCTACGGCGCCTTGCGGGCGACGATGAACACGCGCGGGAAGGCGAGCAGGCGCCGCCCGTCGCTGCGCGGCGGGTAGGCGGCGTCGATCGCGCGGGTGTAGGCCGCCAGGAAGCCGGCCCGCTCCTCCGGATCCAGCGGGTCGAGGAACGGCCGGAGCCCGGTCGCGCTGACCCAGTCCACGATGGCGGCCGCGTCCGCCATGCGGTGGTGGTAGGCGGTGCGCCAGACATCGACCTCGGCGGCGCGCGGCGCCAGCAGGTCGTAGTAGGCGGCGGGTTCCAGCATCCGCCCGAGGCGGCCGGCCACGGCGGGATCGCCGATCGCGGCCGCCCAGGGGCCGTCCGCCGCGACCGCGCGCATCAGGCGATGGGTGTGCTCCGCGAGGTTGTCGGGCATCTGCACGGCGAGCACGCCGCCCGGGGCGAGGAGACCGAACAGCCGCGGCAGCAGGGTCGCGTGGTCCGGCAGCCATTGCAGGACGGCGTTCGTGTAGATCAGGTTCGGCGCCCGGTCCGGTATCCAGGTCGCGGCGTCGGCCAGCGCGAAGGCGAGGTCCGGGAGCCGGGCGCGGGCGCTCTCCAGCATGGCCGGCGAGGTGTCGAGGCCGATCACCTCCGCGTCGGGGAAGCGCGCCGCGATCAGCGCGGTCGAGTTGCCGGGCCCGCAGCCGAGATCGACGGCGAGCCGCGGTGCGTCGAGGGGCACGCGGGCGAGGAGTTCGGCGGCGGGGCGGGTCCGCTCGTCCTCGAAGCGGGTGTAGAGGGCGGGGTTCCAGTCGGCCATGGCACCCTTCCGTGAAAAGTCCTTAGCAGCCGAGCCGGTCGGCGAGGTCTGCCAGATCCCGCGCCGCGTGGGTCACCGGCACCGTCGGCGCGGTCTCGCCGCCGGCCGGGCCGTGCTCGTGCGGGCGGGCAAGGTGGGCGGTGGCGAGCCCGTGGCTGGCGGCCGCTGCGAGGTCGTTCGAGTGGGCGGCGACCATCATGGTCTCGCCGGCCGCGAAGCCGAAGGCCGCGACCGCGTCGCGGTAGAGCGCCGGCTTCGGCTTGTAGTCGCGGGAATAGCCGGCGCCGAGCACCGCATCGAAGATCAGGCCGTTGCGGCGGGCGAGGTCGGCCATCAGCCGGACATGCCCGTTGGAGTTCGGTGCCAGGAGGTGCTTCTCGCGCAGGCGTCGCAGCGCGTCCGGCACCTCGGGCCACGCGTCGAGCCGGTGCCATGCCTGGACAAGCTCGCCCCGCACGGCCTCGGAGACGCCCGCGATGCCGAACTGCGCCAGCACGCCGGGCAGCGACTCGGCCTGGAGCGTGTCGAGGTCGACGTAGGGTCGGGCGCCGGAGCGCACCGTCTCCATCGACGGGTTGTAGCGGGCCCGCCACGCGTCGGCGAAGGCGCCGGCATCGAGGTCCGGCGCGACGGGCGCGAGCAGCCGCGCCGCCTCGCGGGCGACGCCGGAGCGCCAGTCGACCAGCGTCCCGAAGACGTCGAAGACCAGCGCCCGGACGGTCACCGCACCGCCTGCAGGCTGGGACCGCGCCGTACGAAGCCGACGATGTCCTTGACCGCGTCGAGGGTCTGCGCCGCGATGGTCTCGGCCCGGGCGCCGCCGTCGGCCAGCACGGCGTCGATATGGCCCGGATCGGCGGTGAGGCGGCGCATCTCCTCGGCGATCGGCGCGAGGCTCGTCACCGCGAGGTCGGCCAGAGCCGGCTTGAAGGTCGAGAACTGCGCCCCGCCGAAATCGCGCAGAACGTCCTCGCGGGTGATGCCGGCGAGCGCCGCGTAGATCCCCACGAGGTTGTCGGCCTCGGGCCGCTCCTTCAGGCCCGCCACCTCGGAGGGCAGGGGCTCGGGATCGGTCTTGGCCCGTCGGATCTTCTGGGCGATGGCGTCCGCGTCGTCCGTGAGGTTGATGCGGGCGTTGTCGGACGGGTCCGACTTCGACATCTTCTTGGTGCCGTCGCGCAGCGACATGACCCGGGCGGCCGGGCCGCCGATCAGCGGCTCCGTGATCGGGAAGAACGCGTCGCCGTGGCCGTGCGCCGTGATCGACCCCGAGAAATCGGTGTTGAACTTCTGTGCGATGTCCCGGGTCAGCTCCAGGTGCTGCTTCTGGTCCTCGCCGACCGGCACATGGGTCGCCCGGTAAGCCAGGATGTCGGCCGCCATCAGCACCGGGTAGTCGTAGAGGCCGATCGAGGCGTTCTCCCGGTCCTTGCCGGCCTTCTCCTTGAACTGGGTCATGCGGTTCAGCCAGCCGAGGCGGGCGACGCAGTTGAACACCCAGGCGAGCTCGGCGTGCTGCGGCACCTGGCTCTGGTTGAACACGATCGAGCGCTTCGGATCGATGCCGGCGGCGAGGAAGGCGGCCGTGACCTCGCGGATCTGGCCGCGCAGGGCCTCGGGATCCTGCCAGACGGTGATCGCGTGCAGGTCGACCACGCAGTACAGGCACTGCGCGTCGCGCTCCTGCATCTCCACGAAGCGCTTCACCGCCCCGAGATAGTTGCCGAGGTGCAGGTTGCCGGTGGGCTGGACGCCCGAGAAGACCAATTCGGTGAACGCGGCCATCGGCGCCGATCCTGAGCGAGGGAAGACCGGGGCTCCGCGCCGTCCGGGCGCGCGGTTACTCGCACCCGTAGGCCGGAATGGTCAAGGACGCGCTCACGGCTCCCGCGTGGGCAGCTTCGCGCTGGGGCAGAGGTCGACCAGGACGCAGCGCCCGCAGGCCGGGCGATGATGATGGCAGACCTTCTGCCCGTGCAGCATCAGGATCTCGTGATTGTCGTAGAGGTCCTGCGCGCTCCAGTCCGCGGGGAGCTGCGCTCGCAGGATCGGGTGCGACGGGCCGACATCGACCCGCCTGCCGATCAGTCCGAGGCGCTGGGCGACCCGGTGATGGTGGCTGTCGACCGGCAGCGCCGGCATCCGCAGCGTGGAGAAGGACAGGACCGCCGCGCTGGTCTTCGGCCCGACGCCCGGGATCGCCTGCAGCCATTCCCGCGCCGCCTCGACCTCCATGTCGGCCAGGAAGGCGAGGTCGAGGCTGCCGTGCCGGTCGCGCAGGGCGCGGAGCACGTCGCGGATGCGCGGCGCCTTCAGCTCCGGCCAAGTCACGCCCGCGATGGCGGCCTCGATCTCCGGCACGTCCGCGTCGAGGACCGCGTCCCAGTCGGGGAAGCGCGCCCGCAGCGCCTTGAAGGCCCGGCCGGATTCGGCATTGCGGGTCCGGTGCGACAGGAGCGACGAGACGAGCTCGCTGACCGGATCGAGGCTGTGGAAGTACGGGATCGGGCAGCCGTAGACCGGGCGGAGCCGCGCGTGGACGGCGAGCGCCTTCTCGGCCAGCGCCGGATCCGCGACGGCGGGGACCGCCTTGCGGCGTGAACGCGGGACGGTCGCGGATCTGAGGTCGGCGGCGGGCATGTCGGGCGAATCCGCCAGCCGCCGCCCCTGTTCCTGCCGGTACGGGGCAGCGGCGATCTGTCCGCATCGTCGGGTCCGCGCGCTTCCAGCGGAGAGCAGGGCGCGCTCGATTCCGAGGCGGCCGTCGCGACCGAAGGGCGCCGCCGCCGGCCCGCGCTCGCCTACTTCACCAGCGCGTAGATGTTCACGTCGAGACTGTCGTCGGTGCTGTCCTTGAGGTCGGTGGCGTACTCCTCCACGAACCGGTCCTGCACGACGATGTCCTTGGCATCGAGGTAGGCGGTCAGCGTCTCGTAGGTGCTGTCGATCGACTCGTAGGAGCCCTTGTGGGCGAAGCGCAGCGCCTTGCCGGAGGGCGTCGTGCCGAAGCGCAGGCCGTCGGTCTCGGCCGGTGCCGGGCTCGGCGCGGCCGCCACCGGGACCATCGCCTCGAACTCGAAGCCGTCGTCGTCCGTGCGGGTGAAGACCGCGAGCGGCCGGCCGGCCGGCGCGACGCCGAGCTTGGCGAGGTCGGCCTCGATCCGCGCGAAGGCCTGCTTCAGGTTCGGCACGGCCTCCTCCCACTTGGTCTTGCCGGACAGGATCGCGGCGGGCTTGGCCGGGAGGGTGACCTCGTCGACGTCGCCGGGCTCGCCGGCCTTCTCGATGAGCGTGGGCCGGCCGGGTGTCCCCGTGCTCGTGGCCGGGGGCGTTCCCGCCGCAGACTGGCCCGCGGGCGGGGGCGCCACCGATTGCTGCGGGGCCGGGGCCGCGCTCTTGTCCGGGTCGGCGACCGGGTTCGGCGCGGTCGTGGTCGGCAGCGGGTTCGTCTGGGCCGGCGCGGGCGCCGTGGAGGGCGGCGGCGCGGGCTGCTGCTGGGCGGCGATCGGGCCGGCCGTCGCGAGCACGAGGGCGGCCGAGAGGGCGACGAGCGGACGAAGGCGGATCACGTAGGGCGCTCCGGTCGAGGCCCACGGATGATCGCGCGGGCTCCCGCGGCGTAACCTAGTGGCGAACGGGACGGCCCGCGAGGGCGCCGCGGACGAGAGCCGCGGGTGCGGCGCATCTGCCACGCCGTGGCACCCCTCGCGCCGGGCAACGGCTTTTGCGATATAGCCCGCGCCTTCCTCCAACCGCGGGACCGCATGAGCGCACTCGCCCACAGACGCTTCCTGAAGATGCACGGCGCCGGCAACGCGATCATGGTGCTGGACCTGCGCGGCTCCGCGGCGAAAGTCCGGCCCGAGGAGGCGCGGGCGATCGCCCAGGATCCCGGCTCGACCTTCGATCAGCTGATGGTCCTGCACGATCCCGTGAGCCCGGGCACCGACGCGTTCATGCGCATCTACAACACCGACGGTTCGGAATCGGGCGCCTGCGGCAACGGCACGCGCTGCGTCGCCTACGCGATGCTCGACGACCCGGCCATGGCGCGGCCGGCCGAGGGCGGCCGGCTCACCCTGGAGACCAAGGCCGGCCTGCTCGGAGTGCGCCGCGTCTCGGAACGCGGCTTCACGGTCGATATGGGCCGGCCGCGGCTCGCCTGGGACGAGATTCCCCTGTCCGAGCCGTTCCCCGATACCCGGCGGATCGAGCTGCAGATCGGCCCGATCGACGACCCGATCCTGCACTCGCCGGGCGCCGTGAACATGGGCAACCCGCACGCGGTGTTCTTCGTGGAGCAGGATCCGGACAGCTTCGACCTCGCCCGGATCGGCCCGATGCTGGAGAACCACCCGCTGTTCCCGGAGCGCGCCAACATCTCGGTGGCGCAGGTGACGGGCCGCGAGACGATCAAGCTCCGTGTCTGGGAGCGGGGGGCCGGGCTGACGCTCGCCTGCGGCACCGCCGCCTGCGCCACCGTGGTGGCCGCCTCGCGCCTGCGGATGATCGGCCGGCAGGCCAGCGTCGCGCTGCCGGGCGGCGAGCTGTTCGTCGAGTGGCGCGCCGACGACCACGTCCTGATGACCGGTCCGGTCGCGCTCGTCGCCGAGGGGACCCTGGCGCCGGAGCTGTTCGACAGCGCGGCCTGATGGCGGTCGAGACCCTCACCTTCGGCTGTCGCCTCAACACCGTCGAGTCCGAGGCGCTGCGGGTCCACGCGGCGGCGGACGGGCGCGACCGGGTGGTGGTGAACACCTGCGCGGTGACCGCCGAGGCCGGGCGGCAGGCCCGCAAGGCGATCCGGCGCATCGCCCGGGAGCGGCCCGGCGCCGAGATCGTCGTCACCGGCTGCGGCGCCGAGGTCGAGACAGAGGCCTACGCGGCCATGCCGGAGGTCGCGCGCCTCGTCGGCAACGCCGAGAAGCTGCGGCCGGAAGGCTGGTCGGCGGCCGCGACCGGCCCGGGCGCCGTCATGACGGCGCGAACGGCCGAGCCGACGCGGGTCGAGGCGGTCGCCGGGCACACCCGCGCCTTCGTGCCCGTGCAGAACGGCTGCGACCACCGCTGCACCTTCTGCGTGATCCCGTTCGGGCGGGGCGTCTCCCGCTCGGTGCCGGAGGCGGACGTGATCGCGCAGGTCGAGACCCTCGTGGCCCGGGGCGGGCGCGAGGTGGTGCTGACCGGCGTCGACCTCACCGCCTACGGCCGCGACCTCGCCGGCCCGGCCCCGACCCTCGGCGGTCTCGTGCGGGCGATCCTCCGGGCGGTGCCCGACCTCGCGCGCCTGCGCCTCTCCTCGATCGATTCCGTCGAGGCCGACGACGCCCTGCTGGCGGCGATCGCCGAGGAGGAGCGGCTCATGCCGCACCTGCACCTGTCGCTGCAGGCCGGCGACGACCTGATCCTCAAGCGCATGAAGCGCCGGCACCTGCGCGCCGACGCGATCCGCTTCTGCGAGACGGTGCGGCGGCTGCGACCCGACATCGTGATCGGCGCCGACCTGATCGCGGGCTTCCCGACCGAGACGGAGGCGCAGTTCGCCCGCTCCCTCGACCTCGTGGCGGAATGCGGCCTGACGCACCTGCACGTCTTCCCCTATTCCCCACGTCCCGGCACGCCGGCCGCGCGCATGCCGCCGGTTGCGCCAGACGTGATCCGTGCGCGGGCGGCGCGGCTGCGCGAGGCGGGTGCGGGTGCCCTGCGGCGGCACCTCGACGCCCAGGTCGGCCGCCGCCTCACGGTGCTGGCGGAGCGCGGCGGCGTCGGGCGGAGTGTGGATTTCACGGCCGTGCGGCTGCCGGCCGATGAGGCGCCCGGGACGTTCCACAGCATCGCCATCGCGGGGCACGACGGGGCGCGGCTGATCGGCGCCTAGCGCCCGGTCTTCCTGGCCTGTGACGCTCCGTGCCGGCCCCGAAAGGACGGATGCGGTCCAGGCGCATGTTCAATCGTGCCCGCCGCCGTCTTTGCGAGCGGAGCGAAGCAATCCAGCGGCGCCAGGTCTCCCGATGTCGCGCTGCCCTGGGTCGCTTCGCTGCGCTCGCGATGATGCGAGGCTCACGCGCCCATCGACGCGACGGCTTCGGCGACGTGCGGCGGCGGCGGCGCCGTCACCGTGATGGCCTCCCGTTTAGGATAAAGCGGGATCGACAGCGCCCGCGCGTGGAGGTGCAGCGCGCTCCCGCGGGGCGCGCCGCCGTAGACCGCGTCGCCCAGGATCGGCCAGCCGGAGGCGGCGCAGTGGACCCGGAGCTGGTGGGTCCGGCCGGTGACCGGCTTCAGCTCCAGCCAGGTCCGCCCGCCGGCGCGGCCGAGCACCCGCCAGTGCGTCAGCGACGGGTCCCCCGCGGGGTCGGCCTTCATCCACCATGAGCGCGGATCGTCCGAGCGGCGGGCCAGCGCCAGGTCGATGCTGCCTTCCTCCTCGGCGGGACCGCCGGCCACGATCGCCCAGTAGGTCTTGTCGACGGCGCTGCCGGAGAAGAGCTTCCCGAGCCGCGCCAGAGACTTGGCGTGGCGGCCCAGCGCGAGGCAGCCGGAGGTGTCGCGGTCGAGCCGGTGCGCGGCCTCCGGCCGGCGGGGTAGGCCGAACCGGAGCGCGTCGAGGTGGTCGGTGAGCGTCTCGCCGCCGCGGGGGCCCGGATGGACCGGTAAACCCGCCGGCTTGTCGATGACGAGCAGCAGGGCATCGCGGTAGAGGAGGCGCGCGCCTATGTCGAAGGCGTTGGACATCCGGATCCGCTAGAGGGTCGGTGTCGGCGGGGCAAGGTGGGGCGAGGACGCGATTTCATGGCGAGCGAGGAGAAGCCCGGCTGGTTCGGACGCCTGTTCGGGCGCAAAGGCCAGCCCGCGCCCGAGGACAGAGCCGAGGATCAGGCCGAGGACAAGCCCGAGGCCGAGCTTCCGGCCGGGGCGGCCTCGCCCTCCGAGGGGGAGCCGGACTTCGCCACCGCCGCGGAAGATGTCACCCACGTCCCGCTGCCGCCCGAGGAGACCGGGGAGCCGGTCCCGGACGCGGTCGAGGGTGCGGACCTGCTGCCCGTGGAGGGCGAGCCGGAGCGTCCGCCGGCCGGCACCGCCGGTGACGATCCCGCGCACGGCGCCGACCCGGTCGATACGGGTGATATGAACCGCGAGCCGGTGGTGGAGCCGGCTGCCGACGTGCAGCCCGAGATTCAACCCGATTCCCAGCCCGACATCCAGCCGGTCGACAGCGCCGCCGCCCTCGCGCACGACGCCGGCGCCGGGCCGGACCGCGAGCCGGAGGCCAAGGGCTGGTGGAGCCGCCTCACCTCCGGGATGAAGCGGACCTCGTCGGCGCTGTCCGACCGGGTCACGGGCCTGTTCACCAAGCGCAAGCTCGACGCCACGACCCTTGAGGATCTGGAGGACGCCCTGATCCAGGCCGATTTCGGCCTGGAGACCGCGATGCGGGTCTCGGAGGCCGTCGGCAAGGGCCGCTACGAGAAGGGCATCTCGCCCGACGAGGTCCGGGCGATCCTGGCCGCGGAGGTGGAGCGGGCGCTTGAGCCGGTTGCGGTGCCGCTGACGATCGATGCCGCCCGGAAGCCCTTCGTGATCCTGACGGTCGGCGTGAACGGCGCCGGCAAGACCACGACGCTCGGAAAGCTCGCCTCGAAGCTGCGGGCGGAGGGGCGCACCGTGATGCTCGCGGCCGGCGACACCTTCCGCGCGGCGGCGATCGACCAGCTCAAGGTCTGGGGTGCGCGCACCGGCACGCCGGTGGTGAGCGGCGCGCAGGGGGCGGACGCGGCGGGCCTCGCCTTCGACGCCCTGAAGCAGGCGGGCGCCGCCGGCACCGACGTGCTTCTGATCGACACCGCCGGCCGGCTCCAGAACAAGGCCGGCTTGATGGCCGAGCTGGAGAAGATCGTCCGCGTCCTGCGCAAGCAGGACCCTGAGGCGCCGCACGCCACGCTCCTCGTCCTCGACGCCACGGTCGGCCAGAACGCGCTCAGCCAGGTGGAGCTGTTCTCGCAGGCCGCGCCGGTCTCGGGCCTGGTGATGACCAAGCTCGACGGCACCGCCCGGGGCGGCATCCTGGTGGCACTGGCGGCGAAGTTCGGCCTGCCGGTGCACTTCATCGGCGTCGGCGAGGGCGTGGAGGATCTGGAGCCCTTCGCGGCCCGCGACTTCGCCCGGGCGATCGCCGGGCTGGAGAAGGATTAGGCGGCGCGCAGCACGTCGGTGCGGGCGAAGTCTTCGCCCTTGAATAGGAGCGGCGCGTTAAGCGACCGGGCGAGCGCGTAGGCGAAGCAGTCGCCGAAGTTCAGCCCGGCCGGGTGCCGACCCTTGCCGTAGCGGGCGAAAGCGTCGGCGGCCATCTGCGCGTGCGCGTAATTGACCGGCACGACCGATATGCGTCGCGCCCCGATCCACGCGTCGAGCGCCGCACGACCGTCCGCCGCGCGCATCGCCACGATCGCACACTCGAGGTAGGTCGCTGCCGCCATCGCGATCCCGTCTGCGCGGGCAATAGCACGGGAGAAATCGTCGGCTTCCGGCTCATCGAAACGTATCGCCAAGAAGGCCGAAGAATCGACGACGATCACACTGGCAGACCGTGTTCGTCGTAGGCGAGGATCTCGTCGATCGGACGCGCGTCCACGAGCGGGCTCGCGTTGAGGCGACGGCGCATCGCCTCATCGGCGGCCAGCCCTTCGGCGATGCGGCGCGCCGCCTCGTCGTTGATCCGCTCCCGCTCCCGCCGCAGCAAGTCCAGCAGCAGATCCGGCGCCGGCCGCCGGGTGGTTTCCGCGAGGTCGGCCAGGAGCGCCTCGATCTCGGCATTCTCGATCGTGATGGACATCGCCCGCTCCGCGTTACACACACCCCGGCGAATCCCGTCCGACGCTCTCAGCCTACCGTGAGCGCCGCAGCCGAGCCAACCGAGCGTATGCAGATCGAATCCGTCCCCTCGCACCGCCACCTGCCGCCGCTCGTGAAGCTGGCCCTGGAACTCGGGCCGCTGGTGCTGTTCTTCCTCGGCAACGCCTATTCCGAGAAGTTCGGCGTCGCCCCGGACCAGAAGCTGTTCGTGGCCACGGGCGTGTTCATCGCGGCGACCGTGGTGGCTCTGGCGATCCACTACGTGATGGTGCGCCGCCTGCCGATCATGCCGCTCGTGTCCGGCGTGGTGGTGGTGGTGTTCGGCGGCCTGACCCTGGCGCTGCAGGACAAGACCTTCATCATGGTCAAGCCGACCATCGTGAACGCCCTGTTCGGCACCGTGCTGCTCGGCGGCCTCGTGTTCGGGCGCTCGCTGCTGTCGGTGGTGCTCGACTCGATGTTCAGCCTTACCGACGAGGGCTGGCGGAAGCTCACCTTCCGCTGGGGCGTGTTCTTCTTCGTGCTGGCGGCGCTCAACGAGCTGGTCTGGCGGACCCAGACGGAGGATTTCTGGGTCAACTTCAAGGTGTTCGGCATCATGCCGATCACCGTGCTGTTCGCCCTCGCGCAGACGCCGCTGCTCACCCGCTACGAGCGCAAGAAGGCGCAGCCGGAGGCGTGACGCCTACTGCGCCGCCGCGACCTTGCCGGCCGCGCGGATGCGGGCGAGCACGCTGGAAAAATTCTCCGGCGTGAGGATGCCGACCAGCTTGTCGCGGATCACGCCGTCGGGCCCGATGATGAAGGTCTCGGGCACGCCGTAGACGCCGAAATCGATCGCCGCGCGGCCGCCGGCATCGGCTCCCACCGCGCTGAACGGCACGCCGTGCCGGGTCAGGAAGCGCTGGCCGGCCTCGGGGTTCGGCTCCTTGTAGTCGATCCCCACGAGCCGGATGCCGGGCTCCTTCGCCAGCCGCATCAGCATCGGGTGCTCCACCTGGCAGGGCGCGCACCACGAGGCGAAGACGTTGAGCACCGTGATCTGGCCCTTGAGGTCCGCGCTCGACAGGCCGGGCACGGGTGCGCCGTTGGCGGTCAGCCCCGGCACCGCGGGCAGGTCGAAGCGCGGGACCGGCTTGCCGATCATCGCGGAGGGGAGGGCGGCCGGGTCGGCGCCGGAGCGCAGGCGCAGGAACAGCACGGCGGCGAGCGCCGCGAAGACGAGCGCCGGCAGGATCAGCAGCAGCGAGCGGCGGACCGGCGGTGTCCGGCCGGCGGTGTCGTCGAGGGGCGCGCTCATCGCCGGTCCTCGCCGAAGCCCCTGAGGGCGCGCCGCTGCGCCCGTCGGTCGCGCAGGGCGTTGCCCACGAGGGCGACCATCACCACCGCCGTGAACGCGTAGGCGGCCAGGATGAAGCTGCCGTGAGACCCGAGATCCATCGCGGTCCTCCTAGACCGGCTGCCCGACCGGCATCGCGGCCGGTGTCGGGGTGAGGCGCGGCTGGGCGCGGTCGAGGCGCTCGGCCTCGCGGATCGTCAGCGTCCGCACCCGGCGGCGCATGATCTCGGTGCGCATCGTGTAGAGGTGCAGGGTCATCCCGCCGAGGGTCGCGGCGGCGATCATGACCAGCAGCGGGTGGAGCATCGAGGGATCGATGGTGGAGCCGCCCATGCGCAGGATCGAGGCCGGCTGGTGAAGGGTCGACCACCAGTTCACCGAGAACTTGATGATCGGCAGGTTCACGGCACCGACCAGCGTCAGGATCGCGACCGCGCGGGCGGCGCGGTTCGGATCCTCCAGGGTCCGCCACAGGGCGATGATGCCGCAGTAGATCAGCAGCAGGATCAGCATGGAGGTGAGGCGCGCGTCCCAGACCCAGTAGGTACCCCACATGGGCTTGCCCCACAGCGAGCCGGTCACGAGGCAGATCAGCGTGAAGGCGGCCCCGATCGGCGCGGCCGCCCGCTGGGCGACGTCGGCCAGCGGGTGGCGCCAGACCAGGGTTCCGATCGCCGACACGCTCATCGCGCCGTAGAAGAACACGCCGAGCCACGCCGCCGGGACGTGGATGTACATGATCCGCACCGTCTCGCCCTGCTGGTAGTCGGGCGGCACCACGAAGAAGGTCTGGTACAGGCCCAGGGCCAGCACGCCGAGGGACAGGGCCGTCAGCCACGGCACGAGCGCCCCCGACCACCGCATGAAGTGGCTGGGGTTCGACAGGCGGGTCCAGAGGGAAGGCGTCATCGCGGCAGCTGTCTCGGACATCGTGGAAGCGGTCTAGCCTAGGGTGCGGTGCAGCAACAATGCGGGTCGGCGGCGCAGGCGGCGGGGGTGCCGCAATGGCATCGTGCGCCGGGCCGGACCCCGTCGGGCCTTCGGATCCGAAAGGCTGCTGTACGACTGCGCCGACAACGAGCCGTCTTCCTGAGATGTCCGCGACGCACGCGCTCTCCCGCACGGGAGCGGGGACCCGCGCCACGCCCGCACGGGTCCGACGATGACGCACGTCCGCGGCCGCAGCTTTTCGCGTCCGAGCCTTGCGCATCGCGGGCGGATTGCGCATATAGATGTGAACAAAAAGAGAACGAAAGAGCGTCCCCGATAAAAGCTGTGGACGACGCGACCTCACCCTGACGGACCGAGCGCCCCATGCGAACCGCCGACAAGCAGATCGCCGACATCCTCGTCCGCTACGGCGAGCCCTTCGGGGGCAACGTCTGGCGCGTCCAGGGGACCGCCGTCATCTACCACAAGACCCTGGAGCGCATCGCCGCCCAGGCCGGCATCGTGTTCGAGCCGCCGACCGTCATCCGGGCCGAGCGCGACGAGGCCGTGATCCTGGTGACCGGCCGGCTGCCCGGCGCGAAGCCCGGGACCGAGCGGGTCGAGTGGTCCATGGGCGAGGCGCTGGTCAACGTGAACTACCGCGTCTCGGGCAAGCAGGCGGCCTACGTCTACGCCATGGCCGAGAAGCGCGGGAAGGACCGCGTCATCCTCAAGCTCATCGAGCTGCACGGCCTCGTCTACTCCGAGGAGGAGGCCGACGAGTTCCGGGCCCATCAGGTCCCGGTCCGGGCCGTCGACGAGGATTTCGAGGAGGCGCCCGCCTTCGACGAGGTGACCGAGGCCGAGGGCGACCTCAAGCGCCGCATCGACGAGGCCGAGACCATCAACGCCGTCACCGACCTGATGCTGGACGGCGCCACCCAGGCCGTCCTGGCGACGATGCCGCCCGGCACCCGCGACGAGGTGCGCGACTACGCCAAGGCCCGCCTCGTGGCGCTCGGCTGGCCGAAGCGCGCCGGACGCCGCAGCGCCGCCTGATCCCGCTTCCATCCCCCACCGAAGGAGACCGCCATGCATCGCGCGACGAGCCGCCGCACCATGAAGGCCCGCCGGGATTCCCACCGCGGCTGGAGCATCGAGACCCTGTCGTACAGCCCGACGCGGATCGTCCGCCTCGGCGCCGAGAAGGTCGCGATCCTGTTCCCTCCGGTCGAGCCCGGCGCGGCCTGGCAGCTCTACCCACATCCCGACACGTTCCCGGGGCTCAACTTCGAGGGCCTGCCCGAGCCGCTGCGCCCGGAATTCCTCGCCTTCCCGGACCTTCCGGAGGTCGAGCGGTTCCTCGGCATCCGCGACGCCGAGCCCGCCGCCCTCGCGGCGTGACGCGGGCGATCAGGGTGCCGGCCACGGCGCGCCGCGATGGAGCGCCTCGGCCTCGTCGGTGAAGGTGCCGTCGGGGCTGTGCAGGACGAGGGGCGGCAGCAGGCTCAACAAGGCGCGGCTGCCGCGGGTCGCCGCGATCAGCACGCGGATCGCGGGCACGTCGCCGCGGGGATGGACCGGGCGGATCGCCAGCCCGCCGTAGCGGCCCCGGAGCGCGTCGAGGCAGGCCGGGAGGGCGTCCGCCCGGTGGATGAGGCCCAGGCGCCCGCCGGGCCGCAGGATCGCCGTGCAGGCGCGGATCCAGGCGTCGAGATCGCCGCCCGCGAAGGTGTGGGCGGCGGCGCGGCCCGGATGCGGCGAGGCGCGGTGATCGCCGGCCGCGAAGAACGGCGGGTTGGTGAGCACGACGTCGAAACTGTCCGGCAGCAGACCGGCGGCGCGGCGTTCCGCCGCGGGGGCCAGCACGTCGGCGACCACGATCCGCGCGTCGATGCCGTTGAGGGCCGCGTTGGCGCGGGCCAGATCGGCGAGTGCCGGGTCGCGCTCGACCAGGGTCGGCCGGAGCCCCGGCGCCAGGGCCGCGCAGGCGAGGCCGACGGCGCCGGTCCCGGCGCCGACGTCGCAGAGCCGGTCCCCGGCCCGCGGCGCGAGCAGCCGGGCGAGCAGCACCGCGTCGGTCCCGGCGCGGTGCGCGCCCCGCGGCGGCTGGTGCAGGCGCAGGCGGCCGCCGAGGAAGGGATCGGCGCCGCTGTCGGCCTCGGCCGTCACGGCTGGCGCAGCTCGTGGGCGATGCCGGCATCGGTCAGCAGGCGGCGGGCCTGGGCCTCGTGGTCGCGCGGCACGAGGAGGCGCTGGCCGAAGACGCCGATCGACCCCTCCATCAGGCTCATGTGACTGTCGGCCACGAGGACCGGGATCTCGGCCGCCTCGAGGACCGAGCGGGCGAACCCGATCAGCACGACGTCGTTGGCCCGGATCAGCTCGATCATCGCGGCGCGGCTCCGGAACGGGCGGGGATCGGCGGTTTCGTCGCGTGAGATCCGCGCTGGCGACACCCCATATCCGGCCGGCGACGATGTTGCGGCGCCGCGGGGCGCGTGCGAAGGGATCGCCCGCCCCCTGCGGGGCGACCGGTCTGGAGGTCACGGATCTTGGGTATGGCCCTCTCCATCGAGAATCCGAAGCCCGAGGCGGAGGCGGGGCTCAACGACCTCGTCGCGCTGGTGGCCGACGGCATGGCGCGGGTCAACACCACGATCCTGTCGCGGACGGGATCGGACGTGGCGATGATCCCCGAGGTCGCCAACCACCTGATCGCCTCCGGCGGCAAGCGCCTGCGCCCGATCCTGACGCTGGCCTGCGCCCGGCTCTGCGACTACGCGGGCGCCGCCGACGGCGACGTGAAGCTCGCCGCCAGCGTCGAGTTCATGCACACCGCGACGCTCCTCCACGACGACGTGGTCGACGAGAGCGACATGCGCCGCGGCCGCGTCGCGGCCCGGATCAAGTGGGGCAACGAGGCCTCCGTGCTGGTCGGCGACTTCCTGCTCGGCCAGGCCTTCCGGATGATGGTGGAGGTCGGCTCGCTCAAGGCGCTCGACATCCTCTCGGCCGCCGCCACGGTGATCGCCGAGGGCGAGGTGATGCAGCTCACCAACGCCAAGAACCTGGAGACCGACGAGGCCGCCTACCTCGCGGTGATCCGCGGCAAGACCGCCGAGCTGTTCGCCGCCGCCTGCGAGGTCGGTCCGGTGCTCGCCGGTCGGCCCGAGGCCGAGCAGGCGGCCGCCCGGTCCTACGGGATGAATCTCGGCATCGCCTTCCAGCTGATCGACGACGTGCTCGACTACGGCGGCACCTCCGCGGAGCTCGGCAAGAACGTCGGCGACGATTTCCGCGAGGGCAAGATCACCCTGCCGATCGTGCTGGCCTATCGCCGGGCCAGCGAGGGCGAGCGCGGCTTCTGGCGGCGCACCCTGCAGCAGGGCGAGATCGGCGAGACCGACCTGGAGACCGCCCTCGACCTCCTGCAGCGCCACGGCACCCTGGAGGAGACCGTGGCCCGCGCCCACCATTACGGCGCCGAGGCCCGGGCCGCCCTCGACATCTTTCCGGACGGGCCCGTCAAGGCGGCGCTCCTCGGGGCCGTCGAGTTCTGCGTGGCGCGGGCGCGCTGAGGGCGGGCGCCCTCGGCTCCCGCGTCGACGGCCACCGACCTCCGCCAGCTTGACGGCGCGCGTCGGCCTCACCGCGTCGCGGGCCCGAGGGCCTCGGTGAGGGCGGGGGCGAGGTCGCGCAGCTCCGCGAGATGCGCGTCCGTGAGGGTCCGCAGCAGGGCCTCGGCGCGCGGCGTCAGCGACAGCTCGCTGCGCCGCCTGTCCTCGACGGCGCGGGTCTTGGTCAGCAGGCCGGCCTCGACCATGCGGGACACCAGCTCGGCCGCGCTGTGGGGGGCGATGAGCAGCTGCTCGGCCAGCAGGCCGACCGTGGCGGGCGCGCGCCCGACGTGGCCCGCGAGCGTCAGCAGCGCCTGATGCTGCTGCGGCGGCAGCCCCGCCCGGGCCGCCGCGGCCTCGCTGAACGCCAGGAAGCGGCGGAGACGGAATCGGAAATCCGCCAGCGCCGCGTACTGCTCCCGCGACAGTGCCGCCGTTCCGGGGGCATCGGCCTCCATGATCGCCTCCGTGGTGAATCGTCCGAGCCGCCGATGCTGCGTCGTATCGGCAGTCCTGTCCCGGCTGCAACGGTCGAGCCATTGTCGAATATATCGGATCACGACATAAGTGCCGCCGCGGCGAAAGGAGGCCCTGATGATCGGCGGGACTGGGAGCGACAGCGGGGACGGCAGGCCGTCGCGGCGGGCGCTGGGAGATTTCAGCGCGGACCGGCGGGTCCTGACGCTGGCCGGCATGGCGGTCGTCACCGGGACCGCCGCCAGCGGCACCGCCTGGATCCTGCTCACGCTGATCGGCCTCGTGACCAACCTCGCTTGGTACGGCCGGCTCGACGCCGACCTGACCTCCCTGGCAGGCGCGGCGCCGGGGCCCTGGATGGTGGCGATCCCGGTGATCGGGGCGCTGATCGTCGGCGCCATGGCGCGCTACGGTTCGGAGAAGATCCGCGGCCACGGGATCCCGGAGGCGATGGAGGCGATCCTGATCGGCGGCAGCCGGATGTCGCCCAAGGTCGCCGTGCTCAAGCCGCTCTCCTCGGCGGTGGCGATCGGCACCGGCGGCCCGTTCGGCGCCGAGGGGCCGATCATCGTGACGGGCGGCGCGGTCGGCTCGCTCTTCGCCCAGTTCTTCCATCTCAGCGCCGCCGAGCGGAAGACCCTGCTGGTGGCGGGCGCGGCGGCCGGCATGACCGCCATCTTCGGGACGCCCGTGGCGGCCGTGCTGCTCGCCGTGGAGGTCCTGCTGTTCGAGTGGCGGCCGCGCAGCCTCGTCCCGGTGACCGTCGGGGCGGTCACCGCGGCCTGCTGGCGGCCGGCCCTGTTCGGCGCCGGCCCGCTCTTCCCCTTCGCCGACAATCCGGCCCTGCCCTGGTGGGGGCTGCCCGCCTGCGCGCTGCTCGGGGTCGCCTGCGGTCTGATCTCGGGGGGGCTGACCCGAGCGCTCTACGCGCTGGAGGACGGTTTCGGGCGGCTTCCGCTGCACTGGATGTGGTGGCCCGCCCTCGGCGCCGTCGTGGTCGGGCTGGGCGGCCTCGTGGAGCCCCGGGCGCTCGGCGTCGGCTACGACGTCATCCACGACCTGCTCTCCGGCCACATGCTGGCGAGCGCCGTCGTGCTGATCCTCGTGGTGAAGGCGGTGATCTGGCTCGCCGCCCTGTCGTCGGGCACGTCCGGAGGCGTGCTCGCGCCGCTGCTGATCCTCGGCGGCGCCGTCGGCTGGCTGATCGGCCTCCTCCTGCCGGGCGCCCACGGCTTCTGGGCGCTCATCGGCATGGCGGCGATGCTCGGCGGCACCCTGCCGGCGCCGCTGACCGGCGTCGTCTTCGCCGTCGAGGTGACCGGCGACGTCGCCGCCCTGGCGCCGCTGCTCGCCGCCACCATGGCGGCCTACGCGGTGACCGTGCTCCTCCTCAAGCGCTCGATCCTGACCGGGAAGATCGCCCGGCGCGGGCAGCACGTGACCCGGGAATACGGGATCGATCCCTACGAACTCGCCCGGGTCGAGGCGGTGATGACCCGCACGGTCGAGACCCTCGACGCGGACCTGCCCCTGGCCGACGCCCTCGCGGCGATCGAGACCGGTGCCCACCACGCCTATCCGGTGGTCGACGGCGCGGGCCGGCCCGTGGGTCTCGTCTCGCGCAGCGACGCCCTGCGCTGGACCCTGGAGGAGCGCGACGGCGAGGCCGAGGCCGGCACCCTCGGCGAGCGCGTCTCTGACGCCGATCTCGCCGTCGTTCATCCGGGCGACGTGGTCTCGCACGCCCTCGACGTGATGCTGTCGGCCGGGCAGGGGCGCCTGCCGGTCACCGATCCGCGCACCGGCGGCCTCGTCGGGCTCCTGACCCGCAAGGACCTGCTCCAGGTGCGCGCCACCGTGGTTCGGGCCGAAGCCGAGCGTCGCGCGTTCTACCGGAAGGGGCGGGGTGAGCGGCGCGCGCGGATGGAAGCATGACCCTGGACCTGCACCGTCCCGGCCGGACCACCCGCCTCGCTCGGCTCGCGCCGGGCAGCGTCTACCTGATCGCCGGCCGGGACGCGCCGGATCTCGCCCTCGTCGTGCAGCGTGAGGGACGTCGGGAGGCCCTGCTGCTGAACCGCCGTCACGCCGGCGACGGCCACCTGCGGGTCGCGTCCGAGATCGCTCCCGAGGCCGACGTGCTGGCGCTGCCGGGGGCCGTCCCGGCGCCGAGCGGCGCCCTCGCGGACGTCGCCCTCGGCGTCACCGCCGCTCCGGCCGCGCTCCACCTCGGCGACGGCCGGGCGCATCTGCGCGGACGCATCTCGGACGGCCGGCTCGCGACCTTCGATGTCGGGACCGGTCGGGCCAGCGCGATCGATCCCGGCGACCTGCCGCGGGCGCGCGGCTGGCGCGTGATGGTGCCCGAGGGCCGCGGCGTCGTGACGGTGTACGAGGCGGAGTCCGGCTGAACGCCGCCCGCGGGCCGGGTCAGCGCAGGAAGGTCGGCGCCACCCACCATCCCGGATGGGCGGCGCGCAGGGCGGCGGCGGCCCGGACGGCCGCGCGCCGGTCAGCGAACAGCGCGAAAACGGTCGCGCCGGAGCCCGACATCCGCGCGAGGCGGCAGCCCTGGGCGCGGAGGGCCGCCAGCGCGTCGCCGATCACCGGCGCCACGGTCAGGGCCGGCGCCTCCAGATCGTTGCGGGCCCCGGCCAGGGCCAGGAGCAGCGGGTCGCTCGCCATGGCCCGTGGGATCGTCGGGTGCGGCGCGCCCGCGAGATCCTGGCCGACGCTCAGGCCCAGCGCCTTGAAGACCGGGGCGGTGGGCACCGGAACGCCGGGATTGATCAGCACCGCGGGCAGCGGTGCGAGGCCGAGGACCGGCCCGATCGCCTCGCCCGCGCCGCGCATCATCCGGGCCCGCGGGTCGAGGCAGACCGGCACGTCGGCGCCGGTCTCCCGCGCCACCGCGCCGACGGCCTCGTGGTCGAGGGGCAGCCCGTTGAGGCGCGCCAGCAGGCGCAGGGCCGCGGCGGCGTCGGAGGAGCCGCCGCCGATCCCCGCCGCGACCGGCAGGCGCTTCACCAAGTGGAAGGCGCCCAGGCGCAGGTTCGGCACCCGGGCGGCGAGCCCCCGGGCGGCCCGCAGGACGAGGTTGTCGTCCGTCGGGCCGGCGGGGCCGGCGGTGGGGCCGCTGACGGTCAGGCTGAGCGGTGCCGCGGGATCCAGCGTCAGGCGGTCGGCCGTGACCGCGAAGGCGACGAGGCTCTCGAGCACGTGGTAGCCGTCACCGACGCGGCGGCCGAGGACGTGGAGCGTCAGGTTGACCTTGGCGGGGGCGCGATCGGCGAGCAGGGTCACGGGGTCTCGGTCGGGTCGTGGCGATGTGTCCCGAGGCTCTACAGGCTCGCGGCCCGGAACAACAGCTCAGCTGCCGCCCCCGCCGAACACCCGGCGCGGCCGGTCGGGCCGGGCGTCGTTCGGGCGGATCACGGTCAGATCCTCGGCGAGCTCCGTCAGCCCGTCGTGTCCCGCGAGGCTCGACAGGGCGCCGGAGCGTTGGAGCACCAGGATGCGATGGTCCGCCAGGGGGCACGCCGCCGCCGACCCGCGCGGACCGGGACGCGCCGGCCTGCGGCCTGGGCGCCGCGCGATGGAGTCCGGGCCGTAGTGCCGGCGGATCCGATCCTCTAGGCTGTCGCGCATCATGGCGTTCACCGAATCCGTCGCCGCGGCGCTCCCGTGCCAGCGCCATCTCTTCGAGATGCCCGCCGACGTCAGCTACCTCGACGCCGCCGCCTGGTCGCCGCTGCCGCGGGCCGTGCGCGCGGCGGGCGAGGCGGGGATCCTGGTCAAGAGCCGTCCCTGGGACCATCCCCGCACGGCGGTCCCGCCCTGGGCCGAGCGGGCGCGCGCTGCGGCCGCCCGGCTGATCGGCGCCGGCGCGGACGAGATCGCGATCGTCGGCGCGGTCAGCCACGCCATGGCGGTGGCCGCCCGCAACCTGACCCTGAGGTCGGGCGGGCGCCTGCTCCGCGTGGCCGACGAGTTCCCGTCCCTGCGCTTCGCCTTCGACCGGCTGGCCGACCGGCAGGGTCTGGTGGTGGAGGAGGTGCCGCGTCCTCCGGACGGCGACTGGACCGCGGCGGTCGCGGCCGCGATCGACCGGCCGGGCGCCCCGCCGCTCGCCCTCGCCACCCTGACCCCGCTGCACTGGACCGACGGCAGCCTGATCGACCTCGACCGGCTCGCTCCCGCGGTCCACGCCGCCGGCGCGGCCCTGGTGATCGACGCCACGCAGGCCGTGGGCGCCGTGCCGGTCGACGTCGCCCGGTGGCGCCCGGACTTCCTGGCCTTCCCGACCTACAAGTGGGCTCTCGGACCGTACGGTCTTGCCTTCCTGTACGCAGCGCCGCACCGGCAGGACGGGGCGGCCATCGAGGAGAATATAGGGAACCGCCCGCCGGCCGCCGGTGCCCGCCGCTACGACCGGGGCGAGCTCAACGATCCGGTCGCGCTGTTCATGGCCGTGACCGGGCTGGAGCAGATCGCCGAATGGGGCGTGCCGGCCGTCGCCGCCCGGCTACGCGGGCTGACGGACCGCTTGGCGGACGGGGCCGCCGGCCTCGGCCTGGCGCCGTTGCCGGCTTCCCTGCGGGCGCCGCACATCCTCGGTCTGCGGCCGCCCGCGGGTCTGCCGACGGACCTCGTCGATCGCCTGCAGCGGGACCGGGTCTACGTGAGCGAGCGCTCCGGCGCGCTGCGCATCAGCCCGCACGTCTGGGCGGACGAGGACGACCTCGCGCGCTGCCTCGCCGCACTGTCCGGGGCCTTCCGGGGGATCACCTGAGACGGTCCGGAAACGGACGCTCCGGCATGAGCGCCGGGCCGGGAGAGAGTCGCGAGACGATGCTGCGCCGCCGACCGCTTCCCGGCGCCGGTGCCCGGGCACGGCCCGCGCGCCCACACGGAGACCGTCCACCCCCACATGACCGATTCGATGCCGCGTCCCGGTGATCGGCTCCGGCTCCCGGGCGCCGGCCGCCTCCGCCTGCCCGGACCGATGCGTGCCGTCCTCTCGGGGCGGTTCGCCGTGATCCTGTCGGGCGAGCTGACCCAGAGCCTGTTCCACTTCCTCCTCAACATCCTGCTGGTGCGCGCGCTCGGCGCGCACGATTACGGCCTGTTCGCCATCGTCTTCGCGGTCGGGGCGGTCGGCATCACCTACATCCGGGCCCTGGTGGCGGTCCCGGCGACGATCCACGTCGCCCGGAGCCTGGGGCGTCCGGCGGCGCTCGGCTACGACGTGATGTTCGGCTCGGGCGCGGTGCTGGTCTCCGGCCTCATGGCGGCCGCCGTCGGCCTTCTGCTGATCCCGGTGATCGGCCTCGGTGCCCTCGCGGCCGGGGCCTTCGTGGGCCTCTACGCCTTCCGCAGCTACCTGCGGATCGTGCTCCTCGCCCGCGGCCGGCCCCGGATCGCCGGCCTGAGCGACCTGGTCTACGCAATCTGCGGCGGTCTCCTCGTCGCGCGCTGGCTGAACGGGGAGGGCACGGCCCTTCTCGATGGGGCCTTGACGGCGATCGCGCTCGCGCACGCGGTCGCGATCGCCGTGGCCTACGCGGCGCTGCGCGAGCGGATCCGCTTCTCGCTGCACGCGCGGGCGCGCGCCCGCTACCGGGCCATCTGGCGGACCCTGGCGTGGTCGCTCGCCGGCGTCACCAGCCTGACGGTCCAGGGTCAGGGGCTGACCCTGCTGCTGGCGCTCCTGGCCGGCCCTGCCGCCTACGCGCCGATCGCCGCCACGATCGTGCTCTACGCGCCGCTGCGCATCCCCGCGAGCGCGCTGCTGAACATGATCCTGCCCGAGATCAGCCGGTTGCTCGCGGCCGGGCAGGTCGATGCCGCCCGCCGGCTCGTCGTCCGCAACGGAATCCTGCTCGGCAGCGCCTGTCTCGCCTACGGGGCGGTGATGGCGGCCGCCTTGCCGCTGGTCGAGGACATCCTGTTCAAGGGCCGGTTCGCCGCGCAGCCGATGGGCTGGATCGGGCTCGGTGTCTGGGCGGTGGTGACCGTGTCGCTGCTCTACGCGATCCCGCGGGCCTATCTCGAGGCCTCGGCGGCGTTCCGGACCATCACGGCGGGGGCGGTGGCGAGCGCCGCCCTCGGGATGGCCGTGATGGTGCCGGCGCTCCTGCTGCTGCCGCCCGCCACCGCGCTCGCCGGCCTGCTGGCCTCCGAGGTGGCGACGCTGGTCTGGTCGGTCTCGGCCTTCCGGACCCTGGCGCGGCGCCCGGGGCCGGCGCGGCCCATCGGTGCCCCGTGACCGGCCCGTCGCTCAGCGCAGCGCGAGCAGGGCCGGCGCCAGTCTCCGAAGCGCCGGCGTCCGGCTGTAGACCCAGAGCGGGTTGTGCTGGACCACGTCGGTGCACAGGCCGCGCTTGAACTCGAAGACGGGCCGGTTCGCCGCCGGATCGATGCCGCCGAAATCGAAGACCCGGCAGCCCTCCGCCTTCGCCCGCTCCACGAAGCGCCAGACCGCGAGGGTCGCGGCGCCTGTCGCGCGGGCCCGCTCGTTCGAGGCCGTGTAGAAATCCGTGCAGCGGCTGTCCGACAGGTGCGCGATCCGCACGAGGACGCGCTGCCCGTTCTCGCGGACGTCGAGGAACAGTAGATGCTCGTCCTCGGCCGCGATGTCGCGGTAGGCCTGCGGCTGCAGCGTCGTGGCGAAGCCCTTGCGCTCGCGCAGGGCCGCGAACATCGCGGTGAAGTCGTCGAAGGCTTCGAGGCGCTCGGCCCTGTCCTCGAGGAAGTGCGTCATTACCTCGGGGTTGCGCTCGGCCTTGCGCAGGGCCTTGCGCCAGCGCGGCTCCATGCCGGCCTGGATGGCGTCGAGATCCTGGGTCAGGTCGAGTTCGAGGGTGTGGTCGGGCGCGCCGATCACCGGGGCGAAGCCGTGCATCAGCAGCGCCAGCGTCGCGTCGCGGGTCTCGAACTGCTCGTAGTCGACGGCGAGGACGTCGAGCCGGCCGAGCGCGAGGTGGTCGATGAACGCGGCGAACACCGCCTCCGCGCGGTGCGCGCCCGCGGCGGTCAGCAGCGGGCCGCCCTGGACGTGGATGAACCGCGCCGGCCCCTTCCGGCGCGTCTGCCACTGGACGAAGGCGAGGTCCGCGCCGTCGCCGGACACGACCGCCCGCCGCACCTCCAGGCCGCGCCGCGCCTTGTAGGTGCCCCAGGGGCTGCCGCAATAGATGTTGGCGCCCGGGCAGGCCCAGACCCGCCGGTCCCAGTCCAGGGCATCCGCGGTCTCCTGAACCGCGAGCTTGGCCGCCATGTCGCTCCTCGTCCTCGCGCCCCGTCCCGGCCGGGCAGGGTTTCCCGCGCCGCACGCCTCATCGGTCAGGCGCCACCGCATTGCATCCTCGCGCGGCCGATCGTCCACAGGGTGACGGCGGCCGCGCGGGTCGGTTTCCGCTGCGTCGTGAGCGGGCCCCCGGTGCCCGGGCGGCTGGGGCCGGTGAGGGGACGCGCCCGGGCCGGTCGTTGCGCGGCGCCGGCAGCAGGCCCGGCCGCGGCGCTTGGCCACGGACCGCGGGCGAGCAGGAGGTCGTCCCGGTAACGCCGAGGGCGCCCGCGCTCAGGGCGGACGCCCGTTCCGGACCGACGCCGGTCCCACGGGGACGCGCGGGGATCCTAGGCGGCCGGTCGCGCCGGCGCGTCCGCGGCGCGGGACGGATCCGTCGCCGTCGGGCGGCGCAGCGTCGTCCGGACCATGGCCTCGATGCCCTCCGCCGCCGAGGCCTCCGAGAACAGGCTCAGGTAGCGCGCCCGGGCCGCCCGGCCGAAGTCGCGCCAGCGCGCCGGGTCGGCGACCAGATCCGCCAGCACGGCGGCGATCGGCTCCGGGCCGCCCGGCGGGACGATCCAGCCGGTCTTCCCGTCCTCCACCACCTCGGGCAGGCCGCCGATCGCCGTGACGAGCGGCGGCACGCCGTAGGACATCGCCTCGATCGCCACGCGGCCGAGGGATTCGGGCCGCTGCGACGGCATCGTGACCACGTCGGCCCAGCGGTAGAGAACGGTGGGATCGGCCACGAACAGCTCGAGCGTGACCTGCGCGGCGAGCCCCGCCTCGGCGATCCGCCCGACCAGGGCCCGCTCGCGGGCCTCGTCCTCGAAGGCGCTGCCGACGATGCGCAGTTCGATCCGCCGACGCACGGGCTCCGGCAGGGAGGCAAGCGCCTCCACGAGGACGTCCTGGCCCTTGATCCGGCTGATCCGGCCGAGCATCAGCACGCGGAGCGGGCGGGAGCCGTCGTAGGCGCTCCGATTCGGCTCGGCGGGACCCGCGATCCCGTTGTAGACGACCCGGGCGGTCGCCCCGCGGGGCAGGGCGTAGGCCCGCTCGGTGGCGCGCGAGTTGAACACCACGTTGGCGCCGCTCCAGCGGATCAGCCCGCGCAGGACCTTCAGCACGGTGCCTTCGGGGATCTCGTGGACGTGGACGACGCTCCGGCCGGGGACCAGCCGGGCGGCCAGCAAGTAGTCGGCCACCACGGTGGTGTTGATGTAGACGAGGTCGCTCGCGCGGATGCGGCGCCACGCACGGATCATCGCGATGGGCAGAGCCATCAGACCCAGGGTTACGAGGCGCGCCAGGTTCTTGCGCCGCAGGATCCAGAGCGGGGCGATCACGATCTCGCTGGCGAAGGGCTCCAGCGCGGCCACGATCGGCCCGCGTCGCGGCAGCACCACGTCGATCCGCGCACCCGGATGGGCGGCCCGGATCGTGCGGACGGTCTCGATGAAGCAGCGATCCGAGCCGTACAGCTCGAATCCCTGGTGGACGCACGTGATCCGAAGCTCCGCCGCGGCGTTGGCGACGGCCCGCAGCGCGGGGGCGGCAGCACGATCGCTGTCGCGCGCCGCTCTCAGTCCAAAATTGTCTACCATAAGATGATTTCTGTATTGAATAAACAACTAGCAGTTGTAGAAGCCGGTCGTCGGGATTGTATCTTTCGGATCTACAATAGGGCCGACACATTGGAAAGGAAGTTTCATGCCTGACCGCGCACCGAAACTACTTATTCTCGGCACGCGCGGTATCCCGGCCGCCCACGGTGGTTTCGAGACTTTCGCGGAACGTCTCGCACTCTACTTGGTCGAACGCGGCTGGCAGGTCGGCGTGTACTGCCAGAGGGATGTCGAGGCGGTGCGGGACCGCATCGTGCGGAGCACTTGGAACGGCGCCGAACTGATCACCGTGGAGATCGGCCTGCGCGGTCCCGTCGCGACGCTCGCCTTCGACGCCATCTGCGCCCACGACGCCGCGACCCGCGGCGGCGTCTGCCTCGTGCTCGGCTACAACGGCGCCGCGTTCCTGCCCTACCTGCGGGCGCGGGGCGGGCGTATCCTGACCAACATGGACGGGATCGAGTGGCGCCGTCCGAAATGGTCGCTGCCCGTGCGCGCCTTCTTCTACGTCAGCGAGTGGATCGCCGCGTGGTCCTCGCAGCGGCTGGTGGCCGACCATCCCGTCATCGCCGACCACCTCGCCCGTCGCAGGCCGCGCGGCGCCATCGCGACCATCCCGTACGGCGGCGATCCCCCGGCGGCCGATGTCGGGCCGCCGCCCCTCGGCCTCGAGCCCGACCGCTACCTCGTCTCGATCGCCCGCATCGAGCCGGACAACAACATCCTGACGCTCGTCGAGGCCTTCTCGCGCCGTGCCCGCGGCGTGCGGCTGGTGGTGCTCGGCACGCTGCGGGTCGGCAACCCGTACCATCGCGCCGTGGAGGCGGCCGCCTCGCCGGAGGTGCTGTTCCCCGGGGCCATCTACGAGCCCGAGCAGGTCCAGGCCCTGCGGGTCCACGCGCGGGCCTATCTCCACGGCCACACAGTGGGCGGCACCAACCCGTCGCTGGTCGAGGCGCTCTGGGCGGGCAACGCCGTGGTCGCCCACGACAATCCGTTCAACCGGGGCACGGCCGGGGACGCGCAATTCTATTTCTCGGATCCGGACAGCTGCGCGGCGGCCATCGAGCGCGTGCTCTCCGACGGGGCCGCGGTCGCGGCGGGCCGCGCGGCCGCGCGGGCGCGCGCCGAGCAGTTCCGCTGGGACGCCGTGCTGGCCTCCTACGAGGACGCGCTGCGCCGTGTCGGCGGCTACCCGCCGGCCCCGGACCGCGCGGCGCGCGCCACCGCGGCCGAGCCCGTCGCCGCTCCGGCCGGTCCGAGATGGTAGGCCCCAGCCGGCGGTCGGTGCTCGCCGGCGCCCTCGCGGCGGGTGCGGGTGTCCGGCCCGTCCAGGGTAGTCCCGCGCCGGTCGCCCTGCGCCGGGGCATCGCCCTCTGGCCCTGGTTCTCGCTGACCACCGAGTACCCGCCCCCGCGGACCGACTACGCGTGGCCGCCCTTCCAGGCCGGCCGGCCGGTGCCGACCCGCGACGACCTCGCCCGGATCGCCGGGTTCGGCTTCGACTTCGTGCGCCTGCCCCTCGATCCCGGGCCGTTCGTGGCCTTCACGGGGCCGCGGCGCGCCGAACTCCTCGGCACCCTGTCGGAGGCCGTCGACGCGGCGCTGGCGGCCGGGCTGCGCGTCCTGGTCAATGTCCAGGCGAACGCCGCGACCCACCACTACACGCCCGACGCGTTCTACGGCTCGGACCGGGCGCCGCTCTTCGCGGCCTATCGCGACCTCGTCGGAGACCTCGCGCGCCTGTGCGCGCGGAAGGGCACGGACCGCGTGGTCCTGGAGCCGGTGAACGAGCCGCCGCAGGCCTGCGGCGGCGGCGCCTGGAACCGGGTGCAGGACGGGCTCCTGGCCGCGGCCCGCGCGGCCGCGCCGGCGCTCACCCTGGTGGCGACCGGCTCCTGCGGCGGCCTCGTCGCCGGCCTGACGGCTCTGGATCCGGCCGCGCTCGCGCGGTTCGCGCCGCTCCTCTACACCTTCCACTTCTACGAGCCGTACCTGTTCTCCCACCAGGGGGCGACCTGGCTCACCGAGGAGCCGTTCTACCGCTGGCTCACCGCCGTGCCCTGGCCCGGGAGCCGCGGCACGCTGCGCGAGACCCTCGCGGCGGTGCGGGCGCGCATGGAGACGGACCGCACGGTGCCGCAGGCCGAGAAGGCGCGCGACCGCGCGGTGATCGAGGCGAAACTGCACGCGTATTTCGAGGCCGCGCCCGGCCCGGCCTACATCGCCGACGCGATGGCGCCGGTGGCGACCTGGGCGGACCTCTACGGGATCCCGCGCGGGCAGGTGCTGATGGGCGAGTTCGGCGCCCTGCGCACCGACGCCCGTTTCACGGCGTCCCGGGCGCCGGACCGGGCCGCCTACATCCGGGACGTGCGGCTGGCGGCGGAGGCGAACGGGTTCGCGTGGTCGTTCTGGAACCTGTTCGACGGCCTCGGCCTCATGGACGACGCGCACGTCGCCGATCCCGCCCTGATCGCGGCGCTCGGGCTGCGGGCCCGGCCCTGAGGCGGTCCCCGACCGATCCGCGGCTCGGGCCCTCTCAGCCGCGGCGCGGAAGGGGCGGGAACAGGACGATGAGCATCAGGGCGAACTTGGCGAGCAGGGTCGTCTTGCCGGCGAGGCCCTCGAACGTGTTCACGAGGATCACGAAGGCCAGGATCGGGAGCCAGACGCCGCGCCGGCAATCCCGCGCGATCTCCGCGAGGTAGAGCCCCACCGCGATCACCAGCACCCCCGTGACCAGGATGCCGTGGTAGAGCACGGCCGAGATGATCGAGTTCTCGATGCCCCATTCCAGGCCGTAGATCCGGCGCAGCGTGTTCACCTGCAGGAAGTCGGGGGCGAGCAGGAGCTGCCGGAACGGGATCGCGTCGAACACCGTGAGCATGTCGACCCGGGCCTGCGCGCTGCCGCCGTCCGAGACGAACCGGTCCAGCAGGGTGTCGAAGAACCCGGCCGAGGCGAGGACCGCGACCAGCACGGGCAGCAGCGTCAGGGCGAAGCACGCGCAGGCCGCCGCCGCCAGCGGGACGCGGCCGGTGCGCAGGGTGCGGTTCAGGGACACGAGCCCGACAGCGCCGCCGAGGATCAGCGTCGTGACGGTGGCCGAGCGGCCCCCGAACGTGACCAGGGCGACGAGCTGGAGGACGATCATGGCGGCGCGCGGCATCGGCGCCAGGCGGCCGCCGCCCTTCGCGAGCGCCAGGATGTAGCACGCCGTCATGGTCGCGTTGGCCAGCGGGTGGCCCTGGAGGGCCGCCGAGCGGGTGTCGGACTCGAACGCCACGCCGTCGAACCGGTAGGGGAAGAAACGCTGGCCGCTCGCGAGCTCGAACAGGCCGAGCAGGGCGTTGGCGAGCATCACGAGGTGGAAGATCGTCTCCAGCCGCCCGAGCGTTTCGGCGTCCCGGTCCATCAGGAGGATCGGGACGAGGCCGGCGAGCACGAAGGTGTCGATGGAGCCGGCGAGGCCCGCGCCGCCCCGGGCCGCGATCAGCGCGAGGAGCAGCACGCCGCAGGCGGCCAGGAGCACGCTGGCCGGCCGCCGGTTCAGCGCCCCGGCCACCGGGATCACCGGATTGCCCGCGCGCATCAGGGTCCAGCCGATCAGGACGACCGCCAAGTAGGTTGCGGGGTGGATCTTCGAGGCGGCCGAGCCGGTGATCCCCTCGTAATTGAGGCCGAGCACCCACAGGAGGCCGCCCGAGACCCCGACGAGGAGCAGGGCCCAGACCGACAGCGCCACCGATTCCGCCCGCAGCAGGGCGCGCAGCACCGGACCCGTGCGCGCCGCCGGATCGTGGCGGCGCGCGAAGCCGGTCTGCCGGAGGGTCCTCACGCCTTGCGCCGGGTCAGGAGCAGGGAGCCCGAGATCGGCCGGCCCAGCGCCTCCGACGTGTCGACGAGGTCGATCAGGTCGCGCTGGCGCGTCGCGCCGTTGCAGGCGACGAGCAGCAGCCGGTCGGCGGCGGCCGCCAGGGGACCGAGCCGCAGGTTCTCGGTCAGCACGCCGCCGTCGACGAGCACGAGGTCGAAGCGTCCCTTCACGCCCGCGATGAAGCGCTCGACATTGGCGGGGGTCAGGGCATCGCGCAGGGGCTTCTCGGTGTCGCCGAGCCCGACCCGGCGGGCGCCGGAGGCCGGGTCCGTCCGGGTCACGGCGTTGAGGCTCTGCTCGCCGCGGAGCACGTCGAGGAGGCCGCCGGTGCCGGAGCCGTCCGCCCGCAGGTCGGCGTCGACGCGCAGGACGCGGTCGCCGCGCGCGACGGCGACCGCGGCGAGCAGCCCGATCACCGCCTGGCGCTCGGCCTCGTCGGATTCGCCCGAGGTGACGAGCAGCGCCAGCGCGTGGCCGCTCGCGCCGGAGGTCGCGGCCAGGTGGTCGAGGGTGAGGCTCGCGGCGCTCGCGCTCGCGCCCCGCGGCCGCAGGCCGGGCAGCACGGCCACCACCGGGGCGTTCGACAGCCGCTCCAGCTGCCGCGGCGAGAGCACGGTCGGCGCCAGATATTCCCGCGTCAGCGCGAGGCCGGCGCCGAGGCCGAGGCCGCCCGCGAGGGCGGCGGCGACCAGGATCAGCCGCGGCGGCCAGCTCGGATCCTGCGGCGGCCGCGCCGCGGTGATGATCCGGGCGTTCGAGCTGTCGATGCTGGTCTGCTCCTTGATCTCCCGGGCGCGCACCAGGAAGGCGTTGTAGACCGAGCGCGCCGCGTCGACCTCGCGCTCGAGCTCGCGCTGCTGCACCGACGACTGGGCGTTCACCGCCGACTGCCGCTGCAGGCGCTCCAGCTCCGCCGCGAGGGTCCGCTCGTTGGCCTGGGCGCGCTGGGCCTCGGTCTCCGCCGCGCCCGCGATGCGGTTCAGCTCGGCGTCGATCAGCCGGCGGACGTCCTGCATCTGGGCGCGCACCGCGGCGATGAACGGGTGGCGCTCGCCGAGATTGGTGCGCAGGTCCGCCTCCTTGGCGGCGAGCTCCGCGTACTGCCCGCGCAGGCGCTCGATCACCGAGGACTGGACCGCCTCCGGCATCGCTCCGGACCCGATCGCCTGCCCGCGCGCCTCCCGGATCCCCTGGAGCCGCGCTTTGGCGTCGGCGGTCCGCGCCCGCGCGGCGACCAGCCGCGCGTTCAGGTCGGTGAGCTGCTGCTCGTTCACGAGCCGGCCGCTCGACGCGATCAGGCCGTTGCGCGCCTTGTAATCCTCGAGCTTCTTGTCGGCGACGTTGACCGCGTTGCGCAGCTCGTCGAGGCGGCCGCGCAGCTCGCCCGCGGCGCGCTTGGCGGCGTCCGAGCGGGCGTCGGTCTGGTCCGTCAGGTAGGCGCTCGCGATGGCGTTGACGATCCGCGCCGAGAGGTCGGGGTCCGTCGTGGTGACCACGAGATCGATGACGAAGACCTTGTCGGCGCGCTTGACCGCGAGCCGCCGCCGCAGCTGGTCCAGCGCCCGGCCGCGGGCGTCGACGGGCCGCTCCGCCCTCGGCCCGGCCACCAGCGCGCGGAGCTCGCCGAGGGCCCGCGTGACGACGCCGTCCTGCGGCGCGCCGAAGCCCGGCGCGGTCGCGAGCCCGACCTGATCGACCGCCCGGCCCAGCACGGCGTCCGACTCGATCACTTTCACCTGGCTCTCGACCTGGGCGATGCCGCCGTCCGGCGACAGCCCGGCGGGGTTGACGTCGTTCGAGACGACCTGGCGGTCGCGGGGATCGATCAGGATCTGCGCGGTGGCAGTGTAGAGGGAGGGCGTGATCAGCGCGTAGGCGAGGGCGAGCAGGCCGAGGAGCAGCGCCGTCCCGAGGACCAGCCGCTTGCGCCGCCACAGGATCCGCCACAGGTCGCCCAGCTCGGCCGTCGTGTCGGGACGGTTGGGGCCCGGACGCACGGGATGGGCCGGCTGCACGGGGGTGAGCCACGTCGCGACAGCGATGTTATGGTCGATCTGTGCCACGATCGGTCACCGTCGTCTCAAACCTGGTCGGTCCCTCGCGGGTGCCTTCCCCACTGCAAGAGTCGCGCAGCCTCCTGACAATGGATCGGGACCGCGATCCGCGCCCGAGCGGCCCGGATGACTGGGAGCGTGGTAAATCAAATCCGCGCGGCGCGCTCCCGCGCACGCCTCGTTCATCGCGGTCCCGGTGTTGCTGCAGCGTGTCGGCGGCGCGGACGCGGCGTCGCATCGCGGCGGGCCGCCGAGGGACCGTCCGGATGTCCCGCACGCCGCGCTGCCGCAGCGCCCGCCGACCCAGACCCATGCGTTCAGACATCGGCGTGGATAACGCCTTCGGGCTGCTCTATTCCCCGATCGGATAAATTGTATTGGCTCTTCCGAGACGCAACAATCGCTTCAAGCTGCGGTCTGTACTCTAATTCAGGTGCTCTGCCATGGAAGCGATCGGCGTCGAGGACCGGGGCGGCGGCCGGCGCGACGCCAGCGCCCGCCTGCGTCGGATCGCGGTCGCGACCGGCGTCCCGCTCGCCGCCTTCTTCGGGGCGCCGGCGCCGCGCCCGCTGGCCGAGCTCAGCGAGCTGATCGGCCTGTGGCAGTCGATCGCCGACCAGGAGGGCCGCAACGCGATCCTGGCGGTGGCCCGGGCGCGGGCCGCCGGGACGAAGGACGGGGCGGGCGGGCCGGCCTGACGGATCGGCCCGCGGATTTTGCGGCGCGCGGCCCTGGCGGGAACGCGCCGGGACCGCTACATGATGGGAGCGGGGCTGCAGAGTTCGTCAGGAGCACTATCCCCGGGGCCTTATCGACTCCCTCGGGAGCTGTCCCTGGCCTCGTCCCTGGACTTGGCCAACACGGCGCCCACCTACGCTGTAGGTTTCCCGGGATCGATCCTCCAACGGCTCACGTGGCTCCGCACCCGACCTCTCCCAGAACCGGCACCGAGGCTCCGGACGCCGCCCGCAAGGCGGAACTCCGCGCCGCGGCCCTCGCCGCCCGCGACGCCCTCGATCCCGCGGCCCGGCAGGCGGCCTCGGCGGCGATCGGGACCGCGCTCCTCGCGCTGCCCGAGCTCGCCCAGGCCCGTCTCGTGGGCGCCTTCTGGCCGATCCGCAGCGAGGTCGATCCCCGGCCCGCCGCCGAGGGCCTGCGCGCCCGCGGGCAGGCCGTGGCCCTGCCGCACGTCACGCCGGACGGCCTGGTGTTCCGGGAATGGCGCGCCGGCGACGCCCTCGTCGCCGGCCGGTTCGGCCTCAGCGAGCCCGACCCGTCGCTGCCGCCGGTGGAGCCCGACGCGCTGATCGTGCCGCTCGCGGCCTTCGACCGGACCGGGCAGCGCATCGGGTACGGCCGCGGCTACTACGACGGCGCGATCGCGCGCCTGTCCCGGACGAACCCCGTCCTGACCGTCGGCATCGGCTTCGCCGCCCAGGAGGTGGCGCGCGTGCCGGCCGAGCCGCACGATCGACCCCTCCAGTTCGTGATCACCGAAGCCGGCGTGATCCGCTGCGACAGGACCGCCTGACCCATGCGCCTGCTCTTCCTCGGCGACGTCGTCGGGCGTTCGGGCCGCACCGTGGTGTGCGAGCACCTGCCGCGGCTCCGGGAGCGCTGGCGCCTCGACTGCGTGGTGGTCAACGGCGAGAACGCGGCCGGCGGCTTCGGCATCTCCGAGACGATCTGCGACGAGCTGATCCAGGCGGGCGCCGACGCGGTCACCCTCGGCAACCACAGTTTCGACCAGCGCGAGGCGATGGTGTTCATCGCCCGCCAGCCGCGCCTGGTGCGGCCGGCGAACTATCCGCCCGGCACCCCGGGCCGCGGCGCCACAGTCGTGGAGACCCAGGGCGGCGCCCGCGTCCTCGTGGTCAACGTGATGGGCCGGGTCTTCCTCGACGCGATGGACGACCCCTTCGCGGCGGTGGAGCGCGAGCTCACCGCCTGCCCCCTCGGCGCGGCGGCGGACGCGGTGATCGTCGACGTCCACGCCGAGGCGACGAGCGAGAAGCAGGCCTTCGGCCACTACCTCGACGGCCGGGCGAGCCTCGTCGTCGGGACGCACACGCACACGCCCACGGCGGATCACCGGATCCTGCCCGGCGGCACGGCCTACATGTCGGATGCGGGCATGTGCGGCGATTACGATTCGGTGATCGGCATGCAGAAGGACGAGCCGATCCGCCGCATGATCCAGAAGACGCCCGGTTCCCGCTGGGAGGTCGCCGTCGGCGAGGGCACCCTGTGCGGCATCGCGGTGGAGACGGACGCGCGCGGCCTCGCCACGCGGGTCGCGGCCCTCCGCCTTGGGCCGAATCTCGAGGAGACCGCGCCGCATTTCTGGGATTAGCGCCCTGTCCGGCCCGGTGGATGCCGGTTTGGCGTAAGGCGGTCGCGGGCCGCTAAGCCTTTTGTGCGGGACTGGTCTCGATCGGCCTGGGCATAGCTCCGCGATGACCTTCCCGAGACTTGATCGCGTGCGGGCCTACCCCCACAGTGCCCCCCGAGGGGCGCCGATGGCCGGCTGCCGCGTGGTGAGATCAGGCTAGAACGATCGATGGCCGCCCGAGAAACCGGCGACGACAAGAATGGGCCGCTGGCACAGCCCGGGATCTATCTCGGGCGGATGGTCATCTTCCTGATCCTTGTAGGCTTCCTGGCCTTCATTCTGTTCCGGCAGATCACACCGGCCTTCCTGGCCAATCCCGGGCTCAACGGGCTCATCCTCGGTGTGCTGCTGATCGCCGTCCTGATCGCCTTCGGGCAGGTCGTCCGGCTGTTCCGCGAGACCGCCTACGTCAACGCCGTCGCGGGCGGCGCGCAGGTGAAGAAGCCGCCCGCCCTGCTGGCGCCGATGGCGCCGATGATCGCCGCGCGGGCCGGCGGAGCCACCCTGCCGGGGACGACCGGCTACCTCGACACGATCGCGGTGCGCCTCGACGAGGGCCGCGAGATCCTGCGCTACATCTCCGGCATCCTGATCCTGCTCGGCCTGCTCGGCACCTTCTGGGGCCTCATCGACACGCTGTCGGCAGTCGGCGGCGTCATCAAGGGCATGCGCGGCGGCGGCGATGCCGGCGTGATGTTCGACGAGCTGAAATCGGGCCTCGCGGTGCCGCTCTCGGGCATCGGTCTGGCCTTCTCGGCCTCGCTGTTCGGCCTCGCCTCGTCGCTGATCACCGGCTTCCTGGAACTTCAGGCGGGCCAGGCCCATGCCCGGTTCCACAACGAGCTGCAGGACTGGCTGATGTCCGGCGCGGCAGCTCCGGAGACGGCGCCGGTCGCGGCGGCGGCGACCGCGGCGCGGCCGGCCGCCGGCACGCAGGAGCTGAAGGAGGCGGTCGACCGCCTGAGCGCCCTGGTGGCCGAGGGCGGCGGCAGCCGCGCGGCGACCCAGGCGATGACCAACCTCGCCGAGGGCATCCAGGGCCTCGTCCAGCACATGCGCGCGGAGCAGCAGATGATCCGCGACTGGGTCGAGGCGCAGGCGAGCCGCGAGCGCGAGCTGAAGCAGGTGCTGGACCGGCTTGGCCGGGAGCGCGTCTAGTGGCCTCCACGGCGACCCGGACCCGGCGGACGCTCAACGTCTGGCCCGGCTACGTCGACGCGCTGGCCACGCTGCTGCTGTCGGTGGTCTTCCTGCTCACGGTCTTCGTGGTCGGGCAGTTCTTCCTGTCGCAGGAGCTGACCGGACGGGACGAGACCCTGGCCAGGCTCAACCGCCAGATCGCCGACCTCACCGACCTCCTCGCCCTGGAGCGGACGAACCGCCGCAACCAAGAGGAGGAGGCCCGCAATCTCCGCACGACGCTCGCCGGCGTCGAGGCCGAGCGCGACCGGGCCAAGGTGCAGGCCGAGGCCGCGACGGTCAGCCAGGGCGCGGCGGGCACCCTCGACAAGCAGCTGGAGACCGAGCGTGGCGCGACCCGGCGGGCGCAGTCCCAGATCGACCTGCTCAACGAGCAGATCAGCGCCATGCGCCGCCAGCTCGCCGCCCTGGAGGACGCCCTCGCGGCCTCCGAGAGCCGCGACAAGGAATCCCAGGCCCGGATCGCCGAGCTGGGCAGCCGGCTGAACGTCGCCCTCGCGCAGAAGGTCCAGGAGCTGGCCCGCTACCGGTCCGACTTCTTCGGCCGCCTGCGGCAGATCCTCGGCAACCGGCCCGACATCCGCGTGGTCGGCGACCGCTTCGTGCTGCAATCCGAGGTGCTGTTCCCGGCCGGCTCCGCGACCCTCAAGCCCGAGGCCGGGCCGGAGCTCGACCGCATCGCCGGCGCGGTCTCGGAGCTCGCCAAGCAGATCCCGGCGGATCTGCCCTGGGTGCTCCGCGTCGACGGGCACACCGACGCGCGCCCGATCAGCACGTCGCAGTTCCCGTCGAACTGGTCGCTCTCGGCGGCGCGCGCCATCGCGGTGGTGCAGTTCCTCGCCGGCAAGGGGATACCGCCGCAGCACCTCCTCGCGGGCGCCTTCGGTGAGTTCCAGCCCCTCGAAGCCGGGGCGACCGAGGAAGCCTACGCCCGCAACCGCCGGATCGAGATGAAGCTCACCGAGCGCTAGCGCTGTCGGACCGCCGCGGCGCCGCAGGGGGTGTCGGCGCGCGGCCCGCGTCCGGTGACCAGTTTCGCGGCGATCTCGCTCCGCATTCCCAGGTGCATGTGCCGATCAGGCCAGCATCCGATCGTCTTACGAGAGCTTCGAACACCAGAATCCGGAAGAGATAGGCGGTAATTGTTCCGGCGGGCGCCGATTTCTCCTGTGCGCGCCGCAGCTCTGCTGGATTAACGCATCGTTATCCTTGACGTCCCATGGTGCGGCCGATCCAGGGAGACCGTATCGATGTCGAAGCTCAGCCTGTCCCTGAACGCGGTTCGGCCCGGAGCCGACGATCACCCCCGGCCGCACGTCGCCCTGCGGGACGAGGCCAGCGCGATCGCCGCGGCCGTGCGGGTCTTCGAGGACGGGCTGACGGACCTGCACGCGGGCGTGGCGGCCGCGGACGACGCCGCGTCCGCCGCGGCGGCGGCCGACGCGGCGACCGGCCTCCTGGCCGGCATCGCCGGTCAGACCAGCCTGATGGCGCTCCGGGCCGCGATCGAGGCGGCCCGCGACGGCGGAGAGGGCCGGGGCTTCGCGGCCGCGGCCGCGGAGGTCAGGGACCTGGCCGGGCAGATGGTGCGGGCGACCGACACGATCGTGGCCCAGGTCGGCCAGATCCAGGCCGCGGCGGAGCGGGCACAGGATACCGCGACCCGGGGGCAGCGCCAGGCCGCGTCCGCGCACTGAGGCTGCGCACCCGGCGCCGGCGATCCGTCGCGCGGACGGGCGCCGCCCCGGGCGGCTCCGGGCGCGGCCCGGCTACTCGGCGACCGGCAGGCGCTCGCCCCGGCTGCGGGGCTCCTTGCCCCGCGCCGTCTCGTCCAGCGCGTCGGTGAACTGCAGGTTCGCGAGCTGGGCGTAGAGCGCGCCCTGGGCCAGCAGGCTCTCGTGGGTTCCGGTCTCGACGATGCGGCCGTCGTCGAGGACCAGGATGCGGTCCGCGGCGCGGATCGTGGCGAGCCGGTGGGCGATCACCAGCGTGGTCCGGCCCTGCATCAGCGTGGCGAGGGCGGCCTGGACGGCGCGCTCGGACTCGGCGTCCAGGGCCGAGGTGGCCTCGTCGAGGAGCAGGATCGGCGCGTCCTTGAGGATCGCCCGGGCGATGGCGATGCGCTGCCGCTGGCCGCCCGAGAGGGTCACGCCGCGCTCGCCCACCTGGGTCGCGTAGCCCTGCGGCAGGGCCGAGACGAAGCCGTGCGCGTTGGCGAGTTCGGCCGCGCGCCGGACCTCCGCCTCGCCGGCCTCCGGGCGGCCGTAGCGGATGTTCTCGGTGACGGTGCCGGAGAACACGACGGGGTCCTGGGGCACCAGGGCGATGCGGGCGCGCAGGCGCTCGGGATCGACCTGGGCGATGTCGGCGCCGTCGACCAGGATCCGGCCGCCCTGCGGGTCGTAGAAGCGCAGCAGCAGCTGGAACACCGTCGATTTGCCCGCGCCGGAGGGGCCCACGATGGCGATGCGCTCGCCGGGCGCGGCCGCGAAGCTGAGGCCGCCGAGGGCGGCGTGTTCCGGGCGGGTGGGGTAGGCGAAGCGCACGTCCTCGAAGGCCACCGCGCCCCGGGCCGGCTCGGGCAGCGGCAGGGCCGGGGACGGCGCGCGGATCGCCGGCTCCGCGGCGAGGATCTCGGTGAGCCGCTCGGCCGCGCCGGCCGACATGGCGAGGTCGCCGTAGACCTCGGAGAGCTGCCCGAGGGCGCCGGCGCCGAACACGGCGTAGAGCACGAACTGCGAGAGCTCGCCGCCCGTCATCGTGTGGTTCAGGACGCCCTGGGCGCCGTACCACATCACCCCGACCACCGAGGCCGAGATCAGGAAGATCGCGACGCCGGTGAGCAGCGCGCGGGCCCGGATCGAGGCCTGGGCGGCGCCGTAGGCCTCCTCGGAGGCCGCCGCGAACCGGGCCGCCGTCGAGTCGGAGCGGCCGAAGGCCTGCATCGTCCGCACCGCCCCGACCGCCTCGGCGGCGTAGGCCGAGGCCTCGGCGAGCCGGTCCTGGGCCGCCCGGGAGCGCCGGCGCACGCCGCGGCCCGACACGATCAGCGGGAAGACGATGATCGGGATCGCGGCCAGCACCATCACCGACAGGCGCGGGCTCGTCACCACCATCATGGCGGTGGCGCCCACGAACAGGAACAGGTTACGCAGCAGGATCGAGACCGAGACGCCGAAGGCCGACTTGATCTGCGTCGCGTCCGCGGTGAGCCGCGAGACGATCTCGCCGGACTGCGCCCGGTCGAAGAACGCCGGATCGAGCTGGGTCAGCCGCGCGAAGACGGCGCTGCGGAGGTCTGCGACGACCCGCTCGCCCAGCGTCACCACCGTGTAGACGCGGGCCGCGCTCGACAGCGCGAAGGCCGCGACGACGCCGAGCAAGGCGAGGAAATAGGCGTCGATCACGTTCGAGCCGTCGGCGGTGAAGCCGTGGTCGATGACCCGGCGCATGGCGATCGGGACGACCAGCGTCGAGGCCGACGCGCAGATGAGGGCGACGAGCCCCGCGGCGATCCGCGCGCGGTAGCGCAGCGCGAAGGGGAGGAGCGGCCGGAGGGCGCTCAGCGGGGCTCTGGGTCGGCCGGCCGCGGCCGCCTTGGTCTTACGGGCCATCACGCCTCACGTGTTGTCGTTCTCCCGGTCCGCGGCGCTTGTGACCGGGGAGCGGCTGCGGTATAGGCCGCCGCTCATCCGATTGCGTGTGTTCAATGGCCGCGGGCCGCCACCACGGTCGGCTTGGACGTGCCGTTGCCACGAACCCATGGTTCGGTGCAACCGGTGACATCTTCCGCATTCCGGGCCGGGCGGCGCCTCCTGCGCTTCCCGCCGGCGTGCCAGACAGGGACCAAGGTCATGGCGAAGGACGCGGCCGCGAAGGCCAAGGGGACTGAGCACCCCGATTACCACTTCATCAAGGTCGTGATGACGGACGGTACCGAGTACCAGACCCGTTCGACCTACGGGAAGGAGGGCGACACCCTCAATCTCGACATCGATCCGCTGACCCATCCGGCCTGGACCGGCGGTGAGCAGAAGATGCTCGACCGCGGCGGCCGCGTGTCGCGCTTCAACTCGCGGTTCGGCAACCTCGGCAAGCGCTGATCGCCGCAGCCGTCACGGCGACGCTGTTCGAGACGGGCGGTCCCTGGCGGGGCCGCCCGTTTTCGTGCGCGGCGTCGCGCGGCCGCGCGCGTTATCCACAGGACGGGTTTGCGAAGATCGCCCGGATCTTGGCGCGAACCGCGCGTCCGGGCCGGCGGGCGGAAACGCTTCTTCTCGGTCGGGGCGCACCCGCGGCCTCCGCGGCCGGGTCCGGCCGCCGCCGGCGCATTCAAAGCGCGGCCGGGCCGTCGTATCCTTCCCCGGTCACCCGCGGTTCGCCGGAACTCCGCCGCGCGGGCGGCCCGCCTGTCCGGGGGCCGAGGCTCTCCGGACGCACTGCTAGGATCGAGATCCGATGAGACGTCTGCTGCTGCTGTTCCTCGCCCTGGTCGGTCTGGCCATCGCGCCGGCCATGGCCGCGGACAAGATCAAGGTCGGCATCATGGGCGGGGATGCCGAAGTCCTCTGGGCGAAGGCCAAGGAGATCGCGGCCCGCGACGGGCTCGACATCAACCTGGTGGTGTTCTCCGACTACCTGCTGCCGAACGAGGCGCTCCAGTCCGGCGACCTCGACGCCAACGCCTTCCAGCATAAGCCGTTTCTCGCCAACCAGATCAAGGCGCGCGGCTACAAGATCGTCCCCGTCGGCGAGACGATCGTGACGCCGATCGGCCTGTACTCCAAGCGGGTCAAGGCCGTCGGGGACCTGAAGGACGGCGCGCAGATCGGCATCCCGAACGACCCGTCGAACGGCGGTCGGGCGCTCCTGCTGCTGCAGGCCGAGAAGCTGATCCGCCTGAAGGACGGGGTCGGCCTGCTGCCGACGGTCTTCGACGTCGTCGACAATCCCAAGCGCCTGAAGTTCCAGGAGGTCGACGCCGCGCAGCTGCCCCGCAGCCTCGAGGATCTCGACGCCGCGGTGATCAACACCAACTACGCCGTCGATGCCGGCCTGATCCCCGGCAAGGACTCCATCGCGATCGAGTCCAAGGTCGACAACCCCTACAACAACGTCATCGTGGTCCGCGAGGCGGACACGGGCAAGCCCTGGGTGCCGAAGCTGGTCCGCGCCTTCCAGAACGACGCGATCCGCCAGATCCTGAAGGAGCAGTTCCCGGGCCAGTTCCCGGCGTTCTGAGCGTCGGGGCCGGCACGCCGGCCCTGCGCGGCAGCGGCGCCCCCCGGAGCGTCGCCCGGCTCTTGCTCAGCCCTCGCTCATCCGGAACGCCATCCGCAGCAGGCCCTGCTGCGCGGCGACGGGGCTCTCCACCGGCTGGGGCGTCGGCCGGTCCTCGGCGATCAGCGCGTCGAGGTGCAGGATGCGGCTGTGCAGGCGCCGGGCCCGGAGGATCAGCTGCTGCAGGCGCATCGGCAGCAGGTTGAAATCCTGCTGCTTCGGCGGCTCGGCCGTGCCGAGCTTGACCCGGTGCTTCTCCAGGAGGGCCTCGGCCGGGGTCATCTCGCCCTCGGCGACGGCGCGCTGCACCAGCAGCCACGAGGCGATCTGCATCAGCAGCGTGGTCAGGCGCATGCTCTCGGCCGCGTAGCTGAGCGTCGCGTCCCGGGACACGAGGCGCGACTCGTCGCGGCCCTCGCCGTCGAGATAGGCGGCCGTCTCCTCGACCAGGGTCATCCCGTCGCGGAACAGCGCCTTGAAGGCTTCCGAGTTGACGTAGGACCTGCCGAAATCGACCCAGTCCTGATCGTCCCGGAACGTGACATCGAAGCCGTTCATCTGCCTCTCCTGTGCCGTCCGACGGCCCGGCTCGTTCCGATCCGGGACGCTCCGTCCGTGGCTTTCGGACGACGCCGCAATCCTAGCGCCGATTGGCCCGGACAGCAGGGTTCATGTTTTTTTAACCTTAACCCGCCGCCCGGGATCTGGAGAAGTGCCGCGGATGGCGGCACCCGCGCTCAGAACGAGGCGCGGATACCGCCGAAGACGCTGCGGCCGCTCCCGGGGTAGAAGGCGGCCAGCGCGGCCGGCCCTCCGGCCGTCGCGGCGGCGTTCGCCACCACGGCGATGTCCGAGACGTAGCGGGCATCTGTGAGGTTGCGGGCATCCACGAACAGGGCGACGCCGTCGGCGAGATCGAGGCCGGCCTCGACGCCGAGCAGGGCGTAGCCGGGCGCCCGCAGGGTGTTGGCGTGATCGGCGAAGGCGCCCTGCGGCACCCAGTCGAGCGACGGCGCGACGTGGAAGCCGCGCGGGTGCCGGTAGCTCAGGACGGTGCGCAGCACGTCCGCCGGGATCCCGGCGATGCGGTTGTTGCCGAAGACCGGGTCGCCGACGAACCGGAAGTCGTTGTGGGTCCAGATCTGGGTCACGCTGAGCCCGTCGCCCGCCGCCGCGAGGTCGCGGACGAGGTCCAGGGTGAGCGCCGCCTCGACGCCCTGGTGGACGGAGCGGGGGGTGTTGAAGGTGGCGGCCGGGATGTTGAGGCCGGGATTGGTCGCGAAGTTGATCAGCTCGTCGCGCAGGTCCGAGCGGTAGAGCGTCACGTCGAAGGCGAGGCGGTCGACGCGGCCGCGGGCGCCGGCCTCGTAGGTCCAGGCGCGCTGCGCCCGCAGGGGCACGAAGGTCGTGCTCAGGAGGTTCTGCTGCACGAGGTCGGAGAAGTCCGGCACGTCCCGGGACCGGACGACGTCGCCGAAGATCTGGATGTCGGGCCGCGGCTGCCACAGCAGGCCGACCTTCGGGTTGACGCCCGCGTAGGTCACGTCGGCGAAGCGCGGGCTCGGGTTGCCCGGCAGCCCGCCCTTGTCGCTGAAGGTCCGGTTCGACGAGAACGCCTTCGCGCCGGTCATCAGCGCCACGTCCGGCAGGAACCAGAAGCGGTTCTCGCCGTAGGCCTCGACGCTCGAGGCGCTCTGCAGGGCGTTGAGCGTCTGCGCCCCCCGCTGACCGCGGACGTTGACGAATTGCAGCGCGGAGTTCTGGCCCGCGAAGGCGCGCAAGCCCAGCACCACGTCGTCGCGGAAGCCGCCGAGATCGAAGGTCCCGGCCCAGTGCGGGCTGATCCCGTAGGTCCAGCCGTCCTGGTCGATCGCCTGGAAGATCGGGTGGTACAGGCTCTTGTGGATCGCCCAGGTGTCGACGTCGAGCTTGCCCACGTCGAGCAGGAACGAGGTGCGGTTCGCGATCCGCTCCGTCTCGACCTTGCGGGACTGGTTGCCGGTGATCGCCGTCGGGTTGGCCAGCGTCGGCGTCGAGAGGCTCTGGCCGAGGGTCAGGGTGCCCGGCAGCTTCTGATCGGTGATGTAGGTGCCGAGATAGAAGCGGGTCTCGATGTCGGGGGCGATCCGGTAGCCGATATTGGCGTTGAAGTTCTTCGTGGCCTGGGCCTCGTGGGCGCGGAACCCGTCGGAATTGGTCAGCGTCGCGTTGACCAGCCCGTCGAGCGGCCCGTCGATGCGGGACATCTGCGCCTGTTCGCGGATCGTGCCGAAGCTGCCGCCGTCGACCCGCAGGATGTTGGGCGCCAGCGCGGTGTAGGCCGTGGGCGTGACGGCGTTGACGGCGCCGCCGAGCGTCGTCGCCCCGAAGGTGAGGGCGTTGCCGCCCTTGTAGACCTCCACCGAGCGCAGGGCGAGCGGGTCGACCTGATAGAAGTCGCCGCTCCCGTCCGCGAGGTTGAGCGGGATGCCGTCCTGCAGCAACTCCAGCCCGCGCAGGTGGAAGGCGCGGGCGATGCCGGAGCCGCGGACCGACAGGCGCAGCTCCTGCCCGTAGCGCTCCTGCACGTAGACGCCGGGCACGTCCTTGAGCACGTCGCGGAGCGTGTTGGTGTAGCGATCCTGGAGGGCCGCGGCGTCGACGAAGGCCACCGAGCCGACGGTCCCCGCGAGGGCGGCCCTCTGGCGGTCGACGCTCGGCACCGAGAGCGAGCCGCGGGTCTCGTCCGACGGCGCGTCCGTCGCGGCGGCGCCGACGACGCTGAGTTCGGACAGGGTGACCGAGGCGGCGGACGGTGCCTGGGCCGCGGCCGGCGTCGCGCAGGTGAACAGCAGGAGCGCGGCGCGTCGGCCGGCCCGGAACTGGCGGGGCATGGTGTGGATCCGTGTCTGGCGATCGGGAAGGCGGGGCGATCGGTCAGACGACGGGCGGGGCGCGAGCTCCGAGGCCGGGACGCGGGGGCGCCCGCGGGAGGGCGACGCGCCGCGGCCGGGGGGCGGCGGCCGCGACGGCTCGGGCGACCGGGACGGCGGCGACGGCCGACGGCGCGGGCAGGTTGGCGGCGCCGGCCGCGTGGCAGGCGACGCAGCAATCCCCGCGGTGAGGGGCCGGCAGCTGTTTGCCGGCCGGTGCCGGATCGGTCGGGCCGCCGTCGGCGAGGCAGAGGACGTGGTCCGGCCCCGCGGCGGCGGAGGCCAGGCCGCCGAGGACGCCCTGCAGCGCCAGGGCGTAGAGGGCGAGGAGCGCCACGATCCGGGCGAGCGCGCGCGCCGGCCGCGCGGGGGCGACCCGAAGGTCCGCGCGGCCGCGACGGCCGGGCGCCGCGGCGGCCCGGCCTCGTGGATCTGCTCGCGTCACGACTGTCGCCCGGCGGCCGAAGCTCGGTCCCGGGCTGCTAGTGCTGGTGCTGGTGCTGGCCGCCCGGTGCGCCCGCGCCGATCGGCGCCACCGTGAAGGTCACCGGCACGGCGCCGGCCCGCTGGAAGGTCAGCGTCCCCGCGACGGTCTCGCCCGCCTTCGGCGCGCCGGTCAGGTCCTCGAACATGAGGTGATAGCCGCCGGGCTTCAGCTCCACGGTCTCGCCGGGCTTGATGGTCAGGCCGTTCGTGACCGGCGCCATCTTCATGACGCCGCCCTCCATCGACATGGAGTGGATGTCGCTGCTCTTGGCGAACGGCACCGTGGCGCCCGTGAGCGTGTCCGGCGCGCTCCCCGTGTTGGTGATGCGCACGTACCCGCCGGCGACCTTGGCGCCGTTCGGCGTGGCGCGCAGCCACGGGGTCTCGATCGTCAGGTCACCGGCCTTCACGGTCGTCGCGGCCGCGGCCGTCCCCGCGGCCGGCGCGCCGCCCGCCTGGGCGACCTGGACGATCCGGAAGGACGGCGCGGCCGCCTTCAGGTCGTGGGCGTCCTGACCGGCCTTGGGGATCTCCGACCAGGAATAGCTGCCCTCCGCGCAATCCTGCTGGACCGGGACGTAGACGGTCGCGCCGGGCTCGAAGGTGCCGGCGACCTGCGACAGGAAGGTGAACTCGTCGACCTGATCGTCCGGAAGGGAGCCGCCGCTCCACGTGATCGATGTCACGCCCTCCGCGGCCGTACCGTGATGGGTCGCGTAGGTCTTGGCGTAGGGTCCGCGCGTCGTCGCGAGGGTCCAGCCGGGTTTCGGCATCGGCTTGGCGCCGATCAGGCCCTCCGGGATGGTGACGCTCACGCGCGTCGTCGGCTTGCCGTTGCAGCCGTGCATGATCTGGACGACGCCGCGATACGAGGCGCCGGGGGCTGCCTGCTTGCGTTCCAGCACCGCGTGGGCCTGCGCCGCGGAGGCGAGCAGCCCGAGGCCGAGGGCGGCCGAGACAAGGGTCTTCATGGGAATACATCCGTCCTGAGGGATCCGAGAGGTGGTGATCGCTCAGGCGGTCGGCGGCCCCCTCGGGGACGCGATGGTGCCGGGCGGCGCGCGGGCGCCGACGCTCCGGTTGAGGGGCCAGGCCGGCCGCAGGTCCGCGGTCGCGACCCATCGGAAGCCGACGGACGGGGGGCGCGGCGGGAGCGCCGGGCCGGTGGCCTGGGCCGCCGTGCAGCAATCGCCGTGGTCGTGGGGGACGGGCGCGCCCGGTGGAGCGGACGTGTCGGCATGCTGCGCGCAGAGGCCGTCGGTCGCCGCCGGCATCGGCATCAGGCCGCCGAGAAAGGCCTGGAGCAGCAGGGCGTAGAGCGCCAGCAGGGCGACGACGGCCCGCAGGGCCGGCCCGACACGTCGATCCGAAAGGGCCTCGCCCGAATCCATGCTGCTCCCGCGCGCCGTCCGAACCGGACCGCTATGGCATCCCTGCCACACCGGCGCGGCGATGGCTGTTGCCAGGGTGCCGCAGAGGGACGCCGCGTGCGCTGGCGCACGGCGATGCCACATTCCGGCCCCTTCGATAGGGAGTCTTAACGCCATCCCGACACCGTGGCGCCCGAGACAATCCGCTCCCGTCACGACCTGACGAACCCCGGACCAGAGCCAGCGACCGATGCGCAAGAAGGCACAAAACCGGTTCCCCGCGATCCTCGGCGTCGCCGCCCTCGGCGCGCTCGGCATCGGCGGCGCCCAAGCCCGCGATCAGGGCAACTATGCCCAGGCCGAGTGGGCGCAGGACTACGCCTCACCCGCCGGCATGCAGGTGCAGCGCGAGACGGTGCCGATCCTCTCGCCCCAGACCGTGACGTCCACCGAGCAGATGGTGGAGCGCTACAAGGACATCGTCGCCCGCGGTGGCTGGCGGCAGGTTTCCGGCGCCGACCACCTGCGGATCGGCTCGCGCGGCCCGGCCGTGGCGGCCATCCGCCAGCGCCTGATCGTCACCGGCGACCTCGATCCGGCCGCGGGCGGCTCGGGCGTGTACGATTCGTACGTTGCCGCGGGCGTGAAGCGGTTCCAGGCCCGGCACGGCCTCAGCCAGACCGGCGCGATGACGATGGCCACCCAGCAGGCCATGAACGTGCCCGCCGACGTGCGCCTGCGCCAGCTCGAGATCAACGTCGTGCGCCTGCGCTCCTACTCGGGCGATCTCGGCCGGCGCTTCGTGATCACCAACATCCCGGCCGCGCTCGTCGAGACGGTCGAGAACGGTCAGGTCGTCACGCTCCACGCCGCCGGCGTGGGCAAGATCGACCGCCAGTCGCCGATCATGAACACCAAGGCGACGCAGATCAATTTCAACCCGACCTGGACGGTCCCGGCTTCCATCGTGAAGAAGGACCTGATCCCGAAGATGCAGAAGGATCCGAACTACCTCACGGACAACAAGATCCGGATCCTGTCGAACGGGTCCGAGGTCTCGCCGAAGTTGGTGAACTGGTTCTCGGACGAGGGCACCCGCTACACCTACCGGCAGGATTCGGGCGCCGACTTCAACTCGATGGGCATCGTCCGCATCAACATCCCGAATCCCTACGGCGTGTTCATGCACGACACGAACACCAAGGGCGTGTTCGGCGACGATTTCCGCTTCATCTCCTCGGGCTGCGTGCGCGTGCAGAACGTGCGCGAGTACATCACGTGGCTGCTGAAGGACACGCCCGGCTGGGACCGACAGAAGGTCGAGGAGGCGATCGAGAGCGGCAAGCGCATCGACGCCAACATCTCCCAGCCGGTGCCGGTCTACTGGACCTACATCACCGCCTGGTCGACCCCGGACGGCATCGTCCAGTTCCGCGACGACATCTACAAGCGTGACGGCGTGAACGTGCCCTCGACCATCGGCGCGCCGACCCCGGTCGCCAGCGCCGAGCCGATGCCGCAGACCTTCGAGCCCGGCGACGAGGAGTAGTCGGACCCGCGGGCGCCGGCCGCTCCCGGCGACGCCCGCCCGTCGAACCCGATCCGAGGCCCGCACCTCTGCCGAGGCGCGGGCCTCGCGCGTTCGGGGCCGCGCCTGTCATCCGGAGGTCAAACGCGTCTGATTGGCCGCGCAGGCAGCGTCCCGGATGCCGGTTGCCGGCCTCCCGCGGGACGCCGCGCCGCGAAGCCGTGCAGGAGCCATCGATGTCGCGCGACACCCAGCCCGGAGGCCTGACCCGCCGGAGCACCATGGCGGGCGCCGCCGCCCTCGGCCTCGTCGCGGGCCGGGCCGGCGCGCAGGAGCCCGCCGAGGCCGCCGAGGCCACCGGGATCGTCTCCGCGCGCGACGCGGCCGGCGGGGAGCCGGTCCCGCTGCCGGGCGTGCTGGTGTCCAACGGTCGCGAGATCGCGCGGACCGACGAGCGGGGCCGATACCGCCTGCCGATGTCGGGCGACGGCGCGGTCTTCGTCATCAAGCCGCCGGGCTACGCCCTGCCGCGCGACGCCGACAACGTGCCGCGCCACTCCTACATCCACCAGCCCGGGGGCACGCCCGCCGAGCTGGGCCTGCGCTATCGCGGCCTCGCGCCCACCGGGCCGCTCCCGGCCTCGATCGACTTCACCCTGACCCGGGCGGACGAGCCGGACGACTTCGACGTCGTGCTGTTCACCGATCCCCAGCCCGAGAGCCGGTTCGAACTCGACCACGTGCGCGACACCGCGGTCGCCCGCGCCATGGCGATCCCGGCCGCCTTCGGCTTGACCACAGGCGACGTGCTGTTCGACGATCTCTCGCTCTACGGCCGGTCCAACCGGATCGTCGGGCGGATCGGCCTGCCCTGGTACAGCCTGCCGGGCAACCACGACCTCAACATGCAGGCGCCGGACGCGCGCTACAGCCGCGAGACCTGGAAGCGGGTGTTCGGCGCGCCGACCTACGCGTTCCGGCACGGCCGGGCGTGGTTCGTGATGCTCGACAACGTCGAGTGGCTCGGGCCGCCGGTGCCGGTGGGCGCCAACACCTACCGAGGCCGAATCGGCGACCGCGGCCTGGCCTTCCTGCGCAACCTCCTGGCCGAGATCCCGCGGGACGACCTGATCGTGCTGGCCATGCACATCCCCCTGCACACCGAGACCGGCCCCGAAGAGCCCCGCACCCACACCACGGACCGCGCCGCGCTCCTCGACCTGCTCGCCGGCCGCAAGGTGCTGAGCCTCGCCGGCCACACCCACACGACCGAGCACCACTACCTCGCCGACGGGCACCACCATCACGTGCTCACCGCCGTCTCGGGCTCGTGGTGGAGCGGTCCCGACACCCGCACGGGCATCCCCTCGGCCGACAGCCGCGACGGCACCCCGAACGGGTTCCACGTCCTGTCGATCCGCGGCACCGACTACACGACGCGCTACGTCGCCGCGCAGGGGCAGCCGGACGAGACCATGCGGATCCTGTTCGAGAGCGAGCTGCGGGCCGGCGCGCCCGAGGTGGTGCGCTGGACCCGGCCGGTGCAGGGGCTGCGGCCGCCGGTGCCGCAGGACGCGCTCGCCGACACGACCCTGGTGGTGAACGTGTTCGACGGCGGCCCGCGCACGCGGCTCGCGTTCCGGGTCGGGGACGCACCGCCCCGGCCGATGGGGCGCACCCGCCGCCCCGACCCGTTCGTCACCGAGCTCTACGAGCGCTACCCGGAGACGAAGAAGAGCTGGGTGAAGGCGGTGCCCTCGACCCATATCTGGACGGCGCGGCTCCCGGACGACCTCGCCCCCGGCGCCCACCGGGTGACCGTGGAGGGCGCGGACGAGTACGGCCGCCCGATCCGCGGCTGCACGGTGCTGGAAGTCACCGGCGAGCGCGGCCGCGGCTGAGCACGGGCGCCGGTCGTCCGGCGCCCGCGCCAATCACGCCGCCAGCTGGCGGGCGCCGTGGCCACCCTCTTGGATCTCCTCGACGATCTTCGCGCAGAACGCGTCGAGGTCGCCCGGATTGCGGCTCGTGACGATGCCGTGATCGGTCACGACGTCCTTGTCGTGCCAGCGGCCGCCGGCATTGATCACGTCGGTCCGGATCGAGCTGAACGAGGTCAGGTCGCGGCCCTTGGCCGCGCCGGTCTCGATCAGCAGCCACGGGGCGTGGCAGATCGCGGCCACGACCTTGCCGGAGGTCAGGAAGCTCCTGATCAGGGCGAGGGCCCGGGGCTCGAGCCGGAGCTTGTCCGGGTTGATCTGGCCGCCCGGGAGGACGAGAGCGTCGTAGGATGCCGGGTCGACCTGCTCCAGGTCGGTGTCGACCGCGACCTCCCGGCCCCAATCGGTCTTGTCCCAGCCGCGGATCGTGCCCTTGCTCTGGCGCGATTGCGGGGCGGCGACGGTCACCGCGGCGCCGGCCTCGGCCAGCTTGGCCTGCGGGACGGTCAGCTCGCTCTCCTCGAAGCCGTCGGTGGCGAGGATCAGGATCTTGGCTTGGCGGATGTCGGGCATGGCGGTCTCCGGTCGGGGGATCTGCCCGGCTAACGGAGGCTCGTGCCGCCCGTTCCCGCGGCCCTCCGCCGCCCGGCCGCGTCCGGGAGCGGACGCCGGACCGGTGATCGGAACCCCCGCGAAGGCGGCCCGTTGGTCCCCATCCCAGCCACCAGGAGTCGCGTCATGGCCAATCCCGGCCTTCCCGAGCCCACGCCCGGCGACCTGCCGCCGCCCCCACCGACGCCCGAAGAGGAGCCCGATATCGGCCCGACCGGCCCGCGCACGCCCTATCCGGTGAACGATCCGGGGATCGGCGAACCCGGCGGTCCGGGCTCCGAGCCGGACATCTTCCCCGGCACGCCGACGGATCCCGGGACGCGCATGTGACGGCGCTCGCGACGGCCAAGCGCCCGGCCGTCAGTGACCGCCGTGCGAGGTCCGCACGTCGCGCGGGGCATTGAGGATCTCGGAGAGGCTCGTCACGACGTGGCGGGCCTCTTCGTCCGTCAGGCGGAGCTGGAACGGCGGCAGAGCGCCGGCCTGCAGGGCGACCACCGCCTGGCCCTCGTCGTCGGTACCGACCTCGATGGCCGACGACGTCACGTCGAGCATGGCGACCTCCTCGTCGCCCATCTCGTCGGCCATGTCGGGCTCGTCCGTATCGTCGATCGCCGTGAGGAGTTGCCCGACGGCGCGCACCAGCGCCCGGGCGGCGCGGGCATCCATCACCACCGCCGTCGCCTGATCATCCTTCTGGAAGGAGAGCTGGATGTTCGCACCGTCCAGCGAGACCGAGATGCCTGCCATGTATCGTCCAGAGCCACGCGCCTTAACTGCTTGAGCGCATTCCGTATATGCATCGTGAATGCCCGGAATCACAGGGGGCGGTGCCGCTCGGCCCGCTCCCGATCCCGGCCTGCGACGCAGATGATACGCCGCCCATGCCTTGTTGCGGCCGCAGCCTGCGCCTAAATACGTCCTCGGGGGGCTTATCCACCGAGGCTGACGCTGTTCAAGGTTCAGCGCCTCGCGCCCCGCCACACTGGCCAAATCCAGAAAGACCGTGGTGCATCACGCGGCCCTCGTGCCGCGCGGATGGCCTATGGACGAACGAGGTACACTACGTGAATACCGGCACTGTGAAGTGGTTCAATGAGACCAAGGGCTACGGTTTCATCCAGCCCGACGATGGCGGCAAGGACGTGTTCGTCCACATCTCGGCCGTCGAGCGCGCCGGGATGCGCAACCTGATCGAAGGCCAGCGGATCGCTTACGAGATCCTCACGGACAAGCGCAGCGGCAAGGACGCCGCCGGCAACCTGCAGGCGGCCTGACCGTCGCGGGTTCCGAGGCGCCTCCCGCGCCCTCAGTGCGCCGAAGTGTGCAACTGAGGATTGCGGGTGGCGCATGAAGCGGCCGCCAGACGCGGTTCCCCCTTCCGACGCTGCCCGCCCGGGCGAGACTGCCCGGGTTCCGGTCGCGTCGGAGGCAATATCCCAGAAACGACGCCGGGCGCAGCCAACGTCCGGTCCAGAAAAGAAAAGACAGTGATGTTATTCGAGTACACACGGCGCCGCGGCGTCCGTTCCCCCGTCACCGATGCCCCGACCTTCCGGGTCGGCAAGCTGGCGCGGGCCATGACCGCGGACCAGACCGGGGCGGATCTCAGCGACCTGATCGACCGGTCCTACAACTACCACTCCCCGCGTGAGCTCCACTGGCATCTCGCCGAGCGTCTCGGGCTCGCGCCCGCCGCGGTGAAGATCCGCGAGACCGCGACGGCCTGAGGTCGTCATCCGCTCTCCGCGGGATCGTCCGAGGTTCCGGCCTCAGCGGTCCCAGGCGGCGAGCACCGGGTCGCGCAGACCCACCGGCGCGGCGAGCAACTCGCCGTGCACTGGGTCGGCGCGATTGTACGGCGTCGCCGCCCCGGAGAAATCGCAGACCACGCCGCCCGCCTCGCGCAGAACGAGGTCGGCGGCGGCCAGGTCCCAGTCGCGGGCATTCCCGGAAATCATCCCGATATCGACCGTCCCGTCCGCCACGCGGGCGAGCCTCAGGGCGAGGGACGGGATCCGCGCGATCACCTCGAAATCCGGGTCCGCTCCGGCGCCCCGGGCCAGGCGGTCGAGCATCGGCTTCGGGCCGGTGACGCGGGCGCCGGGCAGGCTCTGCCTGGTATCGACGCGGATCGGTTCGCCGTTCCGCGTCGCGCCGCGCCCGCGCACGGCCTCGTAATCCGCGTCGCCCACCGGCGCGTGGACGAAGCCGATCAGCGGCTCGCCGCCCGACAGGAGCGCCACCGCGATCGACCAGTCCGGATGGCCCGACAGGAACGCCCGCGTCCCGTCGATCGGATCGACGATCCACACGAGGTCGTGGCCGAGGCGCGCCGGGTCGTCGGCGGTCTCCTCCGACAGCCATGCCGCCCGCGGCACGAGGGCGCTCAGACGCACCTTCAGGAAGGCATCGACCGCGACGTCCGCCTCGGTCACAGGCGAGCCGCCGGCCTTCGACCAGATGCGGGCCGAAGTCTGCCCGCCGAGCCTGAAGAACGGCCGCGCGATGTCGGCGGCCTCGCGCATCACGGCGCGCAACTCCGGCATCAGGGCGGATACGGCATCGTCGGTGAGAGGCTCTGGCATCGCGCTCCGCGTGGAATCCGTGCGGCCCGCGAGGGCCCCGCCGGCCCGCCCGTCCGGCGGGCGGACGTCCGGGCCCGCTTGGGCTCACCCGGTCGGGCTGAGAAGACCCGGCGCGGAGGATCGCGCGCCCGGTCGCCCCGTTGTACGGCGGCGCCCGCAGCGCCACAAGGATGCTGGTTCATCGATCGATAACGACCGATCTGCGCAAGGAAACGTTGAGCATTCAAGGAAGCATTGAGCATTCCGCAAATGACAGCGCTGTCCAGATTCGCTTAACGACGGCTCTTAAGCGGTGCGGAGGAGTTCGGGTGCGATTTTGCTTGGCATAACGGACGGCCCGACAGGGGTCGCCACTTGCTCCAGGGACTCGGACCGATGAACACTTCCCCGGCCACGGACAAAAGCCACGCAGGACACCCGATGCACGGTGCCGACACCGCGCCCCGCTTCGTCGCTTCGCCGCTGCCGGTGATCGGCCGCGCCCCCGGCGCGCGCCGGGCCGTCGGGATCGCGCTCGCCTACGCCACCGAGGACGCGGAGATCGTGGGCGCCGACCGGTTCAGCCTGATCCTCGTCGACGCCGAAGGCGACGTGCTGCAGCGCCTCGGCAGCTTCGAGGAGGACGATGTGGTCGCGTTGTGGCGCGACATCGCGGCGCGGGCGGGCCTCGTGCGGATGATCGTCCGGGAGGACGGCCTCCTCGTCCCGGTCTCCCAGCAGATCGGCCGGCTGATTCTCGGTCAGGTCCGCATCCGTCGCCGCCACGCCGGTCTCGGCCGCCGTCGCCCGCGCTTCCTGGCCCGCCGCAAGACCGGCCGGCTCCCCGCGCGCCCGCAGATCTTCCGCGGCGAGAACGAGATCATCGCCCGCACCTGAGGGTGCCGACGGCCCCTAGAACAAGTTGCGCAGCAGCGCGTCGGCGGTGAGGCCGACGAACAGGATCAGGCCCGCATCCCGGTTCGACCGGAACAGCGTGAGAGCCCCGCGCCCGTCGCGCTCGCGCAGCGACAGGACCTGCCAGGCGAGGTGCCCGGCGAAGGCGGCGACCCCCAGATACCCGACGAGCCCCGCTCCGGCCCCGCGCGCGGCCAGCACCACGAACAGGGCGGCCAGCGCGTAGCAGAGCCCGACGGCGAGCCGCATGTGCCGGCCGAACAGGCGGGCCGAGGAGCGGATCCCCGCGATCTCGTCGTCCTCGATATCCTGCACCGCGTAGATCGTGTCGTAGCCGATCACCCAGCACAGGGCGCCCGCGTAGAGCAGGAGCGCCGGCGGATCGAGGCGGGCGAACACCGCGGCCCAGCCCATCAGAGCCCCCCAGGCGAAGGCCAGTCCCAGGATCGCCTGCGGCAGCGGCATGACCCGTTTCATGAACGGGTAGATCGCCACCGGCAGCAGCGAGCAGAGACCGATGATCACCGCCTCCGCGTTGAACTGCAGCAGGACGGCCAGCCCGATCAGGGCCTGGATCACCAGGAACAGGGCGGCGTGGCGCGGCCGCACCTGGCCCGAGGGCAGGGGGCGCAGGCGCGTGCGCTCGACCTGCGCGTCGAGATCGCGGTCGGCGATGTCGTTGTAGGTTGAGCCCGCCCCGCGCATCGCCACGGCGCCGATCAGGAAGAGCAGGCAGTGCCAGGGGTCGGGAAAGGCCTGGTCCGCGGCGATCGCCGCCAGGGCGGCCGACCACCAGCAGGGCAGGAGGAGGAGCCACCAGCCGATCGGCCGGTCGATCCGGGCCAGGCGCAGGTACGGGCGCCAGGGCCGGGGCGCCCGCCGGTCGACCCAGTGCCCGGAGACCGCGTCGGCCGGCCGCCCGTCGTCAAACACCGTGCCGTTCATCGGTCGGATCTCCGGTCGTCCCGCACGTGAGTCCCCCGCCGCTGCCGAGGGGGACCCGCGCCGGATCCGCGATCCTCTCAGACGATCTCAGAGAGCGCCCTGCGGCAGCTTGAAGCTTCCGGTCAAGCCCGGGCCGCCGAGCAGCCCGCCGCCGCCGCCACCCGCCTGGGCCTGCGCCTGGGCGCGGGCCTGCGCCTCCATCTTGGTCGCCTGGGCGGCGACGCTGCAGATCTTGGTGCGGATGCCGCTGACCTTCACGTGGTCGGCCTTGAAGCCCTCGGCGAAGGAATCGGGGATCGAGCACCATTCCTTGTTGGCGGCGATCCACTTGATGCCCTCCGCGCCGTTGGACTGGAGCTTCCCGAACAGGGCGCAGGCCTCCTGCGGGGTCATCTTCTTCTTGGACTGCGACGCCGCATTGGCGCGGCCGACCAGAGCCTTGCGCTCGGCCAGGGTCTTCTGGATGGCACCGCATTCCGGTGCCGCGCTCTGCGCGAACGCCGCCGTGCCGAACAGGACGGTGCCGACCAGCACCGCCGCCCCCAGCTTCAGACTCCCCTTCGCCATTCCGCGACTCCCTCGACGCCCCTGCCGAATCCGCGAGCGGCCGGCTCTCTTCCGTTCCGTTGGGTTCGCCATAGGATTGTGGCGTCATTCGAGCGGCAAACCGGCTGCGCCATGCACCGGTGGACTGGCTGCCGAAAACCGGGGCTCGTAACCATTCGGCAACACTTTCGGTCGTGGTCCCCGCGTTGACAGGCCCGCCGGCCCGCGCGACCACGCCGCCATGCCGGCCTATGACTTCACCGCTCCGCGCCTCCACGTCGCGGCCGATCTCGCGGCGGGGGTGATTCTGCCTCTCGACCGGGCTCAGGCGAACTACCTGCTCAACGTGCTGCGCCGGGGGCCGGACGATCCGGTCCTGGTCTTCAACGGCCGCCACGGCGAGTGGCGCGCCCATCTGGTCCAGACCGGGCGCAAGGGCGCCGACCTGCACGTCGCCGCGCAGACGCGTCCGCAGCCCGCGGGCGCCGACCTTCACTACCTGTTCGCCCCGCTGAAGAGCGCGCGCCTCGACTATCTCGCGCAGAAGGCGGTGGAGATGGGGGCCGGTACGATCCGACCGGTCATCACCCGGTTCACGCAGGGCGATCGCGTGAACATGGACCGGCTGCGGGCCAACGCGGTCGAGGCCGCCGAGCAGTGCGGGATCCTGGCGATTCCCGATTGTCCGGAGCCCGAGCGCCTGCCGGCCGCGCTCGCGGGCCTCGCGCCCGGGCGGCTCCTCGTGTTCTGCGACGAGGACGCGCCCGTGCGCGACCCGGTGGCGGCCCTGCGGGCGGCCGGCGACCCGCTGGCGCCCCCTCCGCTCGCCGTGCTGGTCGGTCCCGAAGGCGGCTTCTCCGAGGAGGAGCGGGCGCTGATCCGGGCGCGGCCGAACACCGTGGCGCTCTCCCTGGGGCCGCGCATCCTGCGGGCCGACACCGCCGCCGTCGCCGTGCTGACGCTGGTGCAGGCGGTGCTCGGCGACGCGCGCTGACGCGCGCCGCCCCGATCCATGTGTGCCCGCGCACATGGAAGGACCGCGCCGGTCGATTGTTTCCCCGGATCAGACGTGAAGCGGCGCGCCGGTCGAGACCGCCGCGTTGTGGGTTCACGGCGGCTCGATTATGTCCCGGATCGGACGCCGCCTGCGCCGCGTGCTCATCGGGGTCGGGGGCGGGTGTCCGCCCGGATCCCGCTCGCGCTCGCGAGAGCGGGTTCGTACCGGGTGGATCCGCCGGAGCAGTCCGGTGCGCCCGTTCCCAGGCACACGTCAGACGCACGGGCAGGCAGCGCATGGCGCGCGACAGCAACGACACCACGCCGCTCACCACGCGCGCCGAACTGATCGAATGGTTCGCGGCGGGCGAGAAGCCGCGCGCGCGCTTCGCGATCGGCACCGAGCACGAGAAGATCCCGTTCTATCGGGAGACCCGGGCGCCGGTCCCCTACGAGGGGGACCGCGGCATCCGGGCGCTCCTGGAGGGACTCGCCCGCGAGACCGGCTGGGAGCCGATCCTCGATCTCGGCAACATCATCGGCCTGTCGGCGGAGGCGGGCGGCGCGATCTCGATCGAGCCCGGCGGCCAGTTCGAGCTGTCCGGTGCGGCGCTTCCAGACGTGCACGCCACGGCGGCGGAACTCGCCACGCACCTCGCCGCGGCGAAGCGGGTGGCCGATCCCCTGGGCATCGGCTTCCTGACGCTGGGCATGAGCCCGAAATGGCGCCGGGACGAGACCCCGGTCATGCCCAAGAGCCGCTACCGGATCATGGCCGGCTACATGCCGAAGGTCGGGTCCCTCGGTCTCGACATGATGCTGCGCACCGCCACCGTGCAGGTGAACCTCGACTTCGCCTCCGAGGCCGACATGGTGCGCAAGATGCGCGCGTCCCTGGCGCTGCAGCCGGTCGCGACCGCGCTCTTCGCCAACTCGCCCTTCACCGACGGCCGGCCGAACGGCTTCCTGTCGCGCCGGTCCGAGATCTGGCGCGACACGGATGCCCACCGGACCGGGATGCTGCCCTTCGCCTTCGACGCGGGGTTCGGCTACGAGGCCTACGTCGACTGGCTGCTCGACATGCCGATGTACTTCGTCAAGCGGGGCGACACCTACCACGACGTGTCGGGCGCCTCGTTCCGCGACCTGATGGCCGGCAAGCTCCCCCAGCTGCCGGGCGAGTTCGCCACGGTCTCGGACTGGGCCAACCACGCCTCCACGGCCTTCCCCGAGGTGCGGCTCAAGCGCTTCCTGGAGATGCGCGGCGCCGATGTCGGCGGCCCCGGCATGATCGCCGCCCAGGCCGCCTTCTGGACCGGTCTCCTCTACGACGACTCGGCCCTCGACGCGGCCCTCGACCTCGTGAAGGGGTGGAGCCTCGCCAACCGCGAGGCCGCGCGCGCCACGGCGCCGCGCCTGGGGCTCGCGACGCCGGTGGCCAATACCACGCTCGGGGCCGTCGCCGCCGAGGCCCTGGCGATCGCCCGCGCGGGCCTCCGGGCCCGGGGCCGCCGCGACGCCGAGGGCCGGGACGAGGTGATCTACCTGCAGCCGCTCGAGGCCGTCGTCGCGGCCGGGCGCACGCGGGCCGAGGATCTCCTCGCCGACTACGAGGGTCGCTGGGGCGCCTGCGTGCGTCCGGCCTTCACGGAATGCGTCTTCTAGCACCCGGCTGAGCGGCTCACGCAGCCCGCGCGAATCGCCGTTGGAACGTGCTAATGGAACGTTCCGACAGGGCGCGACGCCCGGGGAGAGGCTGCATCATGATCCGCATCATCGCCGTCATCCTCGCCGGTATGGCTTCCGTTCCGGTGGCCTTGAGCACGGCGCGAGCGGCCGACCTGGCGCGGTTGGAGGGCGCTGGGCCGGCCCTGGGGCGCTGGCATCACGGGGCCGGCCGGATCGCCGGCACCGTGGCGGCGCGGGGGCGGCCGCAGTACAGCTACTACGGCGAGTACGGCTATCCCGCGCCGTTCGGCTACGGTTACGCCTACGCGCCGGTCCCGAGCCGCGGCTTCGAGTACGGCTACAACGGTCCCCGCTATGTCTGGACGGCGCCGGACAGCTATTCCGGACCCGCCTTCGGCTATCACGTGTGGTGAGGACGCCGCTGGCGCCGGGCCGCCGCGGTGCCTAAGACCGCCGGGCCGGCATCCGCGCCGGTTCGGGAGCTTCCGGCGTGCGGGACGAGGATCCGGACTGCGTCGACCTCGACCTGAGCGGCCTGAAATGCCCGCTCCCGGTCCTGCGCACCCGCAAGGCGCTGCGCGGCCTCGCCGCCGGCCGGACGCTGGTGGTGACCTGCACCGACCCCCTGGCCGCCCTCGACATCCCGAACCTCGTGCGCGAGGAGGGCGCCCGCCTCGACGCCGCCGAGCGCCTGGAGGGGCCGCCCGCGGGGCGCTTGCGCTTCCGCATCACCGTGTCCGCAAGGCCGCCGCATTCCTGAACGATCCGTCGGGCGCCAGGAGCAGGGCGAGATCGGAATGGCACCACGGATCGGGGGCGTGCGCCTCGTACATGACGGCTGGGCGCGCTACCTCGTCGCCGAGGTGATGCAGGAGGACGGGAGCCGCATCACCCGGGAGATGGAGGATCACGGCCGGGCGGTCGCGGTGCTCCCCTACGATCCGGAGCGGCGGGTCGCCACGCTCGTCTCGCAATTCCGGGCGCCGGTCCTCTACTCGGGCGGGCCGCCGAGCCACATCGAGGTGCCGGCCGGCCTCCTCGACGAGGGCGCCTCCGAGGACGAGGCGCGGCGCGAGGCGATGGAGGAGACGGGCCTGCGCCTCAGCGCCCTCGACTTCGTCGCCAGCGCCTGGTCGATGCCGGGGATCTCCACGGAGCGGATGGACCTGTTCCTCGCCGCCTACGGCGAGGCCGACCGGACCGGCACCGGCGGCGGTCTCGCCGCCGAGGGCGAGGCCGTCGCGGTCCACGAGATCCCGCTGCCGGAGCTGGCCGCCATGGGCCGCCGCGGCGCGATCACCGACATGAAGTCGCTGACGCTGCTCTTCGCGCTCCAATTGCGACGGCCGGACCTGTTCGCGGAACGGCGCTGAGGTCAGCCGGCGCGCCGCCGGAACTGGTCGCGCGCGGCGAGGCCGATGAAGCGCCACGACTTGATGAAGTAGCGCCGGAACAGCCGGCGCGGCGCCTGCAGGAACCGGTAGATCCACTCGAGCCCGAGGCGCTGCATCAGCCGCGGGGCGCGCGGCAGGAACCCGGCAGCGACGTTGAGGGCGTCGCCGACGCAGAAGACCACCGGCTCGCCGAGCGTCTGGCCGTGGCGATCCACCCAGATCTCGGATTTGGGCGCGCCGACGCCCATCACGAGCAGCGTCGTCCCGTGGGCGCGGATCCGCTCCGCCAGGGCGCGGCTGTAGGCCGCGTCGTGCTCGAAGCCGAAGGGTGGCACGGCGCTCGTCACGGCGCCGGGCGGAAGGCCCGCCGCCTGCAGCCGGGTCGCCAGCGCGTCCGCCGCGTCCTGTCGGGCGGAGACGAAGAAGACCCGCCGCGCGAAGGCCGGCGGGTCGGCCAGGACGCAGCCCAGGAGGTCGTGGCCGGTTATCCGGTGAACGGGCTGGCCGCACGCCTTCCGGGCCAGCCAGACCAGCGGCATCCCGTCGAGGGTCCGGGCCGCGGCGCGCGCGTAGGCCTCGCGGAACGGCGCGTTCTCGCTGAGCTGGACGATGTGATCGACGTTCGCCGTCACGATCATGCGCGGGCGGCCGTCACGCCGGGCCGCGACGTCGGCCACGAGGGTCGCGGCGGGACCGGTGTGAAACCGGTAGCCGAAGAGTTCGACGGTCGCGCCCGTCTGCGGCGATCCGGACGCCGCGGGGGCCGGGGCGCTCACCGTGTGTGCCTCCCCGAGGACCGGATCCCTAGCGCCCAGGTAGAGGCTGATCTCGCCGATGTCACGCATCGGCGGCCCGGAAGCTCGCGGCCGGCCGGGTGGCGGCGCGCAGGCTGCGGCGACGGTCGCTGTCGGCGCCGAGCAGCAGGGCGATGCCGCCGCCGAGCAGCAGGCCGAGGACGAGCGCCACCGGCAGGACGATCTTGGGGGAGGGCGGGAAGGTCCGCTGGCGCGCCGGGACCGCGGCCGAGATGATCCGGACGTTGGTGGTGTTGAGCCGCTCCTGCTCGCTCGCCTCGCGGGCGCGCTTCAGATAGGCCTCGTAGATGCCGCGGCGGGCGTCGAGGGTCCGCTCCAGCTCGCGCAGGCCGACATAGGCCCGGTCGCTGGACGCGGTCTCGTTCTTCACCCGGTCGAGATTGGCCCGGATCGCGGCCTCGCTCGCGGCGGCGCGGTCGTAATCCTTCTGGGTCGTCTCGATGATCCGCTCCTTCTCGCGCTGGATCAGGCGCTGCAGGTCGCGCTGCTGGGCGTACTGCTCGGCCATGGCCGGGTGGCGCTCGCCGAGGCGGGTGGCGAGCTCCGCGGTGTTGCGGGACAGCGTGGCGTATTGCTGCCGCAGGGCCTGCATCTCCAGGCTCTGCAGCATTTCGGGAAGGGCGGTGCTGGGATCCGACGAGCGCATCCGGCGCGCCTGATCGAGGCGCGACTTGGCCTCCGCGGTCTTGATGGAGGCGGTGACGAGCTGCTGGTTCAGGTCGCCGAGCTGCTGGTCGGTGAGCAGGCGGCCGCTGGCGGCCACGAGCTTGTGATCCTCGCGGTAGCGCACCACGGCGCTCTCGGCCTGCTCGACGTCGCGCTTGAGGCTGTTGAGCCGCCCCGCCAGGGCGTCGGAGGCGCGCCGCGCGGTCTCGGTCCGGGCCGCGGCCTCCTCGGCGAAGTAGGCGTCGCCGACGGCGTTGGCGATGCGGGCGGCCTTCTCGGGATCGCGCGACTGAACGGAGACGTCGATCACGAAGGTCCGCTCGGCCCGCCGGACAGTGAGCCGGTTCTGCAGCGTGTCGAGGGCCGTGAAGACCGGGTCGCGGCTCGCCGGCGGGGGCAGCATGCCCAGCGCGCCCTTGATCCAGGTGAGGGTCGGGTTGTTGCCGTCCGGCAGCACGAACTCGTCGTCCTGGTCGAGGTGGAGCTTGGCGATCACCCGGCGCAGGACGCTGTCGGACTGGATCACCCGCACCTGGCTCTCGGCGATCGACACGCCGCTGTCGGCCTGGGGCTGGCGCGCGTTCACGTCGTTCTCGACGACGCGCAGGTCGCTCGGATCCACCAGGATCTGGATGCTCGACGTGTAGCGGGGCGGGATCAGGCCGAGGAGCGCCACCGCGACGGCGACCATGAACAGGCCGCCCAGCACGATGAAGCCGCTGCCGCGCCACAGCCGCCGCAGGATCACGCGGCCGTCCGTCGGCGGTGCGACCTGCGGCAGCACCATCCGCACGGGCCGTTCGCCGCTCATCCGCGTCGAGAAGTCGAACATACGCCTCGCTCCCTGACCTGCCTCGGCGGAGACCGCCGCTCGTCACCCGCCCCGTCGCCCGTTCCCTTTGTGACCAGCTCCGTGCCGATCTGGAACAGGTGCCCGCCCGAGGCGCTGCCTTCTTCGGGAGCCCAGCAATCAACATACCGGACCAGTAGTGTCGCCCCGATGCGGCACTTGCTTCAGGAAGGTGGCAGAAATCGCTTACAGATGCAGTCCTGACTGTCACGACAATCGAGCATGAAAAGTTCCCGATTTGTTGGGGACTACGCAGGCCGCCTCAGGCGGTGCCCGCGTGTGCGACAATTGACTCCAGCGCATCGTAAGCCGCGGGATCGCCGGCCAGGAAGCGCTGGAAGCGCGCGCCGTCCTCGGCCGCGATCGCGTTCCAGCGCGCGACGTTGGCCCGACTCATTCCGGCGGCGCGGGGCAGGGCGCCGTCGCGGATCCAGCCGGCGAGGGCGCCCGCGGCCGCGTCGGGCTCCTCCGGCCGGATCAGCAGGGCCGACGCCCCCAGGACCTCCCGGAACACCGGGTCGTCGGGCGCCACCACCGGAAGGCCGCCGTGCTGCACCTCCAGCAGCGGCAGGCCGAGCCCCTCCGCCTTGGAGGTGGAGACCAGCAGGTGGCACGACCCCGCGAGGGCGCGCAGCTCGGCGTCGGCGAGGTACCCGTGGCGGTGCAGGAACGGCGGCGGTGCGTCCAGGAAGGCGTGCTGTCCCCAGCCGACCCGGCCGACGAGGTGGAGCTCCGCCGGGATACCGGCACGGATGAGCGCCGCCGTCAGCGCGAGGGTCGCCGGATAGTTCTTGCGCGGCTCGATGGTGCCGATGGCCAGGATGCGCAGCGGCCGGCCCGGCGCGTAGGCAGCCGGTCCCGGCAGGTGCGCGAGCCCGAAGGCGTCGCGGACGGGGGGGCGCAGCAGGGCGACGCGGGCGCGCGGGGCGCAGAGCGCGCGCACGTCCGCCCCGGTGGTGCGGCTGTTGACGAACAGGTTCGGGCACCAGCGCAGGGCCAGGGCGAAGCTGGGGCTCATGTAGAGCCGGCTGCGCAGGCTCAGATCCTCCGTCCGCGTGAGCAGGAAGGTGTCGTGGACGTAGAGCAGGCAGCGCGACGCCGCGACGGCGCAGAGCGGCCCGGGCGGGAAGCCCGGGAACAGGAACAGGGCGTCCCGATCCATCAGCGCCCGCGCCGGCAGGCCGAGCTGCTGCGCGGCGACCATGCCGGGCAGGGAGCCCGCGGTCACCGGCCGCACCGCGTGCGGGGCGAGCCGGTCCGGGGCGAACAGGTCGAGGGTGACTCGCTCGATCCCCGTCACGTGGGCGCGCAGATGGGTCTGATCGAGGTAGATCCGCCGCCGAGTCGGCGCCGCCCGCGCGCCGCCCGCATTGTCGCCGGCCACGTCGCCGGCCACGCCGCCCGCCGTTTCGCCGGCCCTGTCGCCGCGGGCCGTCACGTCTGGCTCCGGCGCAGCGCGCCGGCGAGGTAGAGGCACCGGCGCACGAGGAGCGGCATCCGACGCCCGAAGACCATCTGCTTGGCCCGCCGCAGCCGGCGCACGAGCGGGCGCGAGACCGCCGGGACGGTGCCGGCCGCGCCCGCCCGCAGGTCCGCCGCGAAGGGGAAGTGCCCGAGCATCCCGGGGGCGAAGCGCGGGCCCGTCGGCGCGCTCGGCAGCCCGTGACGCCGGAAGACCGCGTCCAGCGACAGCGCGGAGGCGGCCGGGCTGTAGCGGCTCTCCAGGGCGATGCGCGCGAAGGCGCCGAGCCGCGCGCGCGCCTCGCTGTCGCCGACCAGCGCCCCCAGCGCCTCGGCGAGGGCGCCCGGCCGCACCGGTACGAGGCGGCCCGACACGCCGTCGATCACGGCCGAGGTCAGGCCGGAGGTGCGGTAGGCGAGCGTCGGCACCCCGCACAGGCCGGCCTCGATCGGCGTCTGCCCGAGGGTCTCGTGACGGCTGGCGGTGACGTGGAGGTCGCAGGCCCCGTACCACGCGGCCAGGAGCGCCTCGTCGGCGATGAGGCCGGGCGCGTACAGGTTCGCGACGCCGAGCCGGGCCGGGTCGTCGAGCCGGCCGACCGCCACCACGCCGACGCCCGGGCCCGCCACGGCCTGGAGCGCGGCCCGGAGATCGGCGAAGCCCTTGTCGGGCCCGTCGACGATGACCGAGGAGACGAGGATCAGGACGTCGTCGGCCGGCAGGCCGAGCGTGCCGCGCAACGCCGCGCGATCGCCGGGCCGGAACACGGCGGTCGGGAAGGCCAGCCGCACGGGCTCGATCACGCTGCCGGGCGGGGCGAGTTCGCGCGCCCGCGCCAGCGTCCAGTCGGAATTGGCCAGCAGCCAGGGCGCGGAGGGTCGCGTCGGGGATCCGGGCGCGGCGCCGGCGAGCACCGCGCGCTTGCGCTCGTGCATCCCGGCGATCCGGCCGGGCGCCAGCTCCGGGTACTCGTCCGGGCCGGGGCAGGCGGCGTCGCAGCCGGAGGCGGCGCGCCCGCAGTCGCGGGGGTGGGCGCACCGGCCCGTCAGGGGGAAGAGGTCGTGCAGCACGAGGCCGACCGGACCGCGCCGCGCCAGGCGGCCGACGACGTCGAGGCTGCGGGTGGCGCCGTGCAGGTTGCCGGCGAGGACGAGATCGGGGGCGGCCCCCGCGACCGCGGCCTCCGCCTGCGGGAAGTCGTCGCGCCACTCGGCGGCCTCCGGGCGTCCGCTCAGCGTCACCTCCGCGACCCGGTGGCCCGCGAGCGTCAGCGCCTCGGCGAGGCGGCGCTGGGCCACGCCCGCGCCCCCACGGGTTCCGGTCCCGGTCAGCGACACGATCGACAGGCCGGCGGCGGGCGGGGGCGGCGGCGCGTCGAGCCTGTGGAGCAGGATCGGGCGGCCGATCAGGCTCCGCCGATCGGCGGGGATCGCCGACCAGGCGGAGGCGGCGTCGAGCGTCCCGTCGGCGTCGATGATCGCGTGCGCGAGGGCGTCCCGCCGCCAGAGGATCCCGCCGTCCGCGGCCCCGGGGCCGTCGAGGCCGCGGACGGCGTCGTCGAACAGGACGCGCAGCCCCGCCACCGCGTCGGCGCCGGTGAGCGCGGCCTCCAGCGCCAGGGCGGTCAGCGCACCGGGCGCGAGCAGGTCGCCGGCGCGGAGCCAGAACAGGTGCTCCGGATCGGGAACCGACAGGATGCGCGCCGCCGCGGCGCGGCCGACCGCCGGGTCGAGCAGGTCGTGCCGCAGTTCCGGGTAGCCCTGGCGCAGGACCGACGCGACGGTCTCGGCGAGCGCGGCATCCGCGCCGGCCACCGTGACGACGCGGACCCGCGGCCACGGACGCCCGTCGGGGAGCGACGCGGGACGGGCCGGCGCGCCGGCGCTGCGCCCGAACGGCCAGCCGGCGACGCCGTGGGCGGGCGGTGACATGTCTGCGGCGTCGGTCACGGCGGCTCTGGCGGCGGCTCGGGTCTCGTGCGGGGCGGCAGAGTGGACGGGAAGGTTGAAGATTGCCTCTCGGGGCGGGCGGCCCGTCAGGCCGCCACGCGGATCCGCGCCGGGCCGGCCTCGATCCGGCCGATCCGGGCCGCCGCCGGGTAGCCGGCCGCCCGGATGCGCGCCAGGATCGCGTCGGCCCGGTCGGCCGAGCAGGTCACCAGCAGCCCGCCCGAGGTCTGCGGATCGGTCAGGAGGTGGCGGCGCCACTCGGGGAAGTCGGCCGGCAGGTCCACGGCCTCGCCGAACGCCGCCCAGTTGCGGTGCGAGGCGCCGGTGACCGCGCCCGCGCGCGCCAGCGCCTCCGCCTGCGGCAGCAGGGGAAGGGCATCGGCCTCGAGGGTGAGCGTGAGGCCGGCGCCGCGGGCGATCTCCAGGCCGTGCCCCAGGATGCCGAATCCGGTCACGTCGGTCAGGGCGTGCACGGCGGGCTCGGCGGCGAGATCGGTCCCGATCCGGTTGAGCAGCGTCGTGGTCGCGATGAAGTCGCGGTAGCCGGCCTCGTCGAGGGTCGCCCGCTTGATCGCCGCCGAGTAGACCCCGACCCCGAGAGCCTTGGTGAGCAGGACGGCGTCCCCGGCCACCGCGTCGGCGTTGCGCCGCACCGCCTCGCGGCGGCAGGTCCCGATCACCGCCAGACCGTAGATCGGCTCCGGCGCGTCGATCGAGTGGCCGCCCGCCACCGGGATGCCGGCCGCGGCGCATTGCTCCGCGCCGCCGCGCAGGATCCGCGCGACCACCTCGGGGTCGATCTTGCCGAGCGGCATCCCGAGGATCGCCAGCGCGAACAGCGGCCGGCCGCCCATGGCGTAGACGTCCGAGATGGCGTTCGTCGCGGCGATCCGGCCGAAATCGACGGGGTCGTCCACCATCGGGGTGAAGAAGTCCGTGGTGGCGATGAGGCAGGTGCCGTCCTCCAGCTCCCACACCGCCGCGTCGTCCGCGGTCTCGTTGCCGACGAGGAGCCGCTCGAACGGGCCCGCCGCTGGCTGCTGGGCGAGGAGCTGGCGCAGGGTGGCCGGGTCGAGCTTGCAGCCGCAGCCGCCGCCGTGGGCGAGACTGGTCAGGCGGGGGGCATCGCTCATGGCCGAACTCCGTTCCGGATAACCTGGGGTCTTCGCGGGGTCTTCGCGGGGTCTTCGCCGGGTCTTCGCCGGGTCTTCGCGGAGTCAGTAGCGCGTCGTCACCGCGTTGAGCCAGTCCGGCGAGGCCGCGACGGCCGCGGCCTCGACCCGCTTGTCGAGGCCCGTCAGCACCAGCAGGCCGAGCACGACCATCACGGCGCCGAGCGCGGCCTTCGCGGCCCGGCCGGCCGCGGCGAGGCCGCCGCGCCAGCGCAGCAGCGCCTCGCGGGAGACGAGGCCCAGGAGCATCAGCGGGGCCGCGGCGCCGATCCCGAAGGCCAGCATGGTCAGGGCGACGCCCCCGAGATGCTCGCCCCGCGCCGCCATGAGCGAGGCCGCCCCCAGGGTCGGTCCCACGCAGGGGCTCCAGGCCGCGCCGAGCAGCAGGCCCACGGCGAACTGGCCGGGCAATCCCCCGGAACCGACGCCGCCGAAGCGATCCTCCGCCCAGGCGCCGACCGGGCCGGCCGCCGTCGCGACCCGTGCCTGGAGCCGCGGCAGCATCAGCACGACGCCCAGGAGCACCAGGAGCACCGCGCCGGCGCGCCGGAACACGTCGCCGTCGAGCCCGATGGTGAAGCCGATCGTCGCGACGAACAGCCCGATGGCCGTGAAGGCGATGGCGAGGCCGGCCGCCAGAGCCACCGGACCCAGGCGATGCTCGGCCGCCGCCGTGCCGAGCACGATGGGGATCAGCGGCAGCACGCAGGGCGAGAGCACCGAGAGCAGGCCGGCCAGGAACGCGAACCCCACCGTTCCCAGCATGCCCCGTGCCCTCCCGCTGGCGCCTCGCCCGACGAGGCTTCGACCCTGGCGCGCGGGCCGTCAACGCGCCAGGCAGACGCGGGCCGGCGGGAACAACGCGGCCGCGCGCCGCTTTCGGCGGCAGTCCGGCGGCGTCGCCGGGCGAGGCGCCGAGGAAGGCGCACAGGAAGGCGCTGAGGCGAGGCGGAGCGGACCGGTGACCATCTTCTTCACGGGCGACACGCATTTCGGCGATCCGCGGGCGCTGCGCTTCGACCACCGGCCCTACCCGGATCTCGAGGCCCACGATGCCGGCCTGATCGCGGCCTGGAACGCGACGGTCGCGCCCGGCGACACGGTCTGGCACCTCGGCGATTTCGCCCTCGGCCCGAGCGGTGACCGGATCCGCGCGATCCTCGCCGGACTGAACGGCGAGAAGCACCTGATCGCCGGCAACAACGACGGGCCGGACACGCTCACGGCGCCCGGCTGGGCGTCGGTCCGGCACTACGCGGAACTCGCCGTCGAGGGGCGGATGGTGGTGCTCTGCCACTACGCGTTCCGTACCTGGAACGGCATGAGCCGGGGCGCGCTGAACCTCCACGGCCACAGCCACGGGAAGCTCAAGCCGATGCCGAAGCAGTACGATGTCGGCGTCGATCCGATGGGTGCGGCCCCTGTGCCACTCTCCGCAATCCTGACCTCCCGACTGCGCCGGAAGCGGTGATTCGGGGCGGAACTTTCACGTCAGCTTCACTGTTTCAGCGGACAGAGAAGGAGTGGACCTGAGCCGCTCCGAGAAGCCCGGCAGGACCGCCCGCGGATCTGCCATCACAAACCGTGTGTGAGTGTTCCCGTGAGTGCCAAGTCGGTCACTCTGACCCGCTGCCTCGCCAGCCTCCTGGCAGGCCTCGCCCTGACTTCCGCCGCGTCGGCCCTGCCGTCCTGCATCGAAGCCCAGCGCAAGGTCGACGAGGCGAACGCCCTGCGCTTCCAGGCGCGTCAGGAAGCCCGCCTGGGCAACCATGACCGCGTCTGCGACACGCTCGACGAGGTGGGCGACCGCTACGACGATGCCCGCGACGCGTTCGAGCGATGCGGAGAGGGCGTCGTGGCCATCGATCTCCGCAGCGAGCTGCGGGGTCTGCGGATCGCCAAGAAAATCAACCGCTGCGACTGACCGGGTGCGCGATCGCACCTCGGCCGTCCCGTTCCTGAAGCATCACCCCGATACGCGCGACGCTGGTCGCCGAGAAGGTTCTGCGCCGATGACCCCCGCCACGCTCTCGAACGACATCGAGCCCACCGTCACCCGCACCGGTCCGTCCTTCGCGGCCGCCCTGTGCGGTTTCGTCAGCACCACCGTCGCCACGACGATGCTGCTCATGCTGATCGGCACGTTCTGATTAGGGTGCGACCGACCAGAATCTCTGGCGGTTGAACAGCATCTCCTGGGAGCCGATCTTCGGGGTCGGCTCCGTCCTCCGGCCGCAATCGGGTTCGGCCGGTTTCGTGACCGCCGCCAGGGTCGCCGGCGCCGCCGGCACGAGGCCCAGTCGGGACTGCACTTCGGGTTGCCGTGCCGCCGCGATGGTCAGCACGCAGGCGATCAGGCCGCCGGCAACAGTTCCGAGAACGAAATTCAACATCGGGGTTGGGGTCCGGGGGCCGGTTCCTTTCGGCCGCACAGCGTCGTCGATAACCAACCCGGCGGCATCATGGCGGATGCGGCGCTCACGCGCTTTTAACTCCTGATCTGCGACAGCTACGCGCTAGCTTGCCTCAGTGGCAGGCCCGACGACGGGGCTGGACCGCCGATGAACTACGCCGCCAACGCCTACGCCAAGACCTCCCACAGCGCGCTGTCGCCCCGCGAAGCCGAATCCGCCGTGCTGCTCAAGGCGGCGCAGAAGCTGATCGGCGCGAGCCAGGGGCTCGCCAGCGGCGACGCCGGGCCCATCAACGAGGCCCTGTCGTTCAACCAGCGGGTCTGGACGCTGCTGACCTCCGAGGCGACGTCCGCGGAGAACCCGCTCCCCGCCGACGTGAAGCAGGGCGTCGGACGCCTGGGCGTGTTCGTGCTCCAGAGCTGCATCGACACGATGATCGCTCCCACGCCGGAGAAGATCGCCACGCTCGTGTCGATCAACAATCACATCGCCGCCGGCCTGCAGGGCAATCCCGGCTGACGCCGCGTACCGATCAGCGAGCCGCCGCGGCGTCCGGCACCTCGGCCGGCGATTCGGCGCCGGCCGCCTCCCACTCGACGAGCTTGCGGCTCAACTTGAGCGACCGGTAATACTCGCCGGCCTCCACCGCCTGGGCGATCGCGGCGATCTGCCCGGCGGCGGCCGGCGCGAGTCCCAGCAGATCCGTGGCCTGCCGGAAGAACAGGTCGATGCCCTGCGTCGGGTCGTCGGCGAGGTAGATGACCGTCAGCGTCAGGTGGAGACGCTTGCAGGCCGTGTCGGCCTCGCTCTCCGTGATGATCTCGCTCTCGCGCAGGAACTTGCACTGCGTCTCGATCAGGAAGGTCGAGCGACGGTCGCCGTTGCGGAGCAGCGCGCCGTTGATGATCAGCCGCTCGAACGGCTTGAGTTCCAGGCGCAGGGGCATCGGGTGTTCCTTTCTAGAAGACCCGGCGATCTCATTCGCGAACCGTTAACGTTTCGCGAATTTCGGACGGCCGCGCCGCCGTTGCCGCGGGTGGCCACGGTGATAAACTCGGACAAATTCCGGCCGGGCGAGCCACGTCGAGGAGGATCGATGACGGCGAAGGGCGATCAGCGCGCGCGGTATCCCAGCCTCGCCGGCAAGCGCGTCCTCGTGACCGGCGGTGCCTCGGGCATCGGCGAGGGGCTGGTGGAGGCCTTCGTCGGGCAGGGCGCCCGCGTCCTGTTCTGCGATATCGCGGACGACGCGGCCCGCGCCGTGGTGGCGCGCCTCGCGCCCGGCGCCGCGCACGCCCCGCTCTACCGGCGCTGCGACCTGACCGATATCGAGGCGGTCCGCGCGCTGGTGGCCGAGGCCGACACGGCCCTCGGCGGGCTCGACGTCCTGATCAACAATGCCGGCAACGACGACCGCCACGCTCTCGCGGACGTAACGCCCGCCTACTGGGACGACCGGATGGCGGTGAACCTGCGCCACCTGTTCTTCGCGGCCCAGGCGGCGGTCCCACCCATGCGCCGCGCCGGCGGTGGCGTGATCCTCAATTTCGGATCGATCAGCTGGCATCTCGGGCTGACGGAGATGCCGCTCTACCAGACCGCCAAGGCGGCGATCGAGGGCATGACCCGGGCGCTCGCCCGCGACCTCGGCCGCGACAACATCCGGGTGGCGGCGATCGTGCCGGGCAACGTTCAGACGCCCCGCCAGGAGCGATGGTACTCGCCGGAGGGCGAGGCGGAGATCGTCGCCGCGCAGTGCCTGGACGGTCGGATCCAGCCGGCCGACGTCGCCGCGCTGGTCCTGTTCCTGGCCTCGGACGATGCCCGGATGTGTACGGCCCACGCGTACTTCATCGACGCGGGCTGGCGCTAGGACCGGCGCCGGGCAACCAAGCGGCCGGGCAAAGGATCGGCCGGGCGGAGGCGTCGACGGCGCTCCGGCCCGGCCCGCTTCCCTGCCTCAGTCGCAGGTCTCCTTCTTGACGGTCTTCGAGTCGCCCATGTCGTTCTCCTTGCGCACCGTCTTGGTGACGCAGCCGTCGCCGTGGTCGTGGACGGTCACGGACTTCGACTCGGAGGCCGGGCGGTCGACGACGACGGCCGGGCGGTCGCGCTCGATCACCGTGGTCTGGGCCTGCGCGGCGGCGCCGAGGCTCAACAGGGCGGCGGTCGCGAGCAAGGTCATGCGCATGCTGAAACTCCAGTACCGATTTCGGTAGCGGATAACGGCAATGCCAGCTTGGGCGTTCCGCGGCGTGTCGCGTCCTGAGGCGGGCCGAACCCGTAGAGAACTTGGCTCGGCCCGCGCGCCGTTCGGCATGAGGTGCAGCCGGAGCGACGGCGCCAATGACCGCGGAAGCCGACCCGTTGCAACCCCGGCGAACTACGTGCGCGGCGCGGCCGGGTCTCAGCCGCCGGTCATCGGCGGGAAGAAGGCGATCTCGCGGGCTCCCGCGATCGGCGCGTCCGGCTTGGCGTGGGCCCGGTCGATCGCGGCGCGGACGACGCCGGCATCCTCGAAGGCGTAGGCGTATTCCTCGCCCCGGCCCCGGAGCCAACCGACGAGATCGGCGACGGTGGCGACCTCCGGCGGCGGCGCCAGCTCCTCCTCGGAGCGGCCGATCCGCTCGCGGACCCAGGCGAAATAGACGAGCTTCATCGCATCACCGTACCGGAGACAGGGCAGGGACCGCGCGTCCCGGAGACGGATCCCTCAGCGCGGATCGTCGATGACGTGCTTGATCCCGGCCCGCATGTAGTCCCACCCGGTCCAGAGCGTGAGCGCGGCGGCGAGCCACAGGAGCGTCAGGCCGATCGGCTCGGTTCCCGGGAGCACCGTCTCGCCCGCCGGACCGGCCACCAGGAAGCCGAGGGCCAGGAGCTGCACGGTGGTCTTCCACTTCGCGATCCGGCTGACCGGCACGCCGACCTTCAGCTCCGCCAGATACTCGCGCAGGCCGGAGACCAGCACCTCGCGGCACAGGATCACGATGGCCGCCCAGATATTCGAGCCGACGATGGTGTGGTCCGCCGCCAGCATCAGCAGGCACGCCGAGACCAGGAGCTTGTCGGCGATCGGATCGAGCATCCGGCCGAGCGCCGAGCTCTGGTGGTAGGTGCGGGCGACGTACCCGTCGAGGTAGTCGGTGATCGCGGCCGCGACGAACACCCCCAGCGCCGTCCACCGCGCCGTGTGGGATTCGGGCCAGAACAGCAGCGCGACCATCACCGGCACGGCAACGAGGCGCCCGTAGGTCAGGCAATTCGCGAGCGTCCAGGCCGGCGACCGTCGTCGGGGAAGGACGGCGTTCATCGGAGGGGTGAAATCAGAGCGGGGCCCGGGCGTCAACGCCTCAGATTCCGCCGCGGCCATCGCGGCCGGGTTCTCAGGCGCCGGCATGAAAGAAGTCGTAGACCGCCCGCGCGGTAGCGGCGTTCACGCCCGGGGTCTTGGCCAGATCCTCGAAGGCGGCGCGCTCGATCGCCTTCACGGTCCCGAAGTGGTGCAGCAGCGCGCGCTTGCGGCTCGGACCGATGCCGGCGATCTCGTCCAACGGATTCTTCACCATCTCACGCTTCCGCTTGGCCCGATGGCTGCCGATGGCGAAGCGGTGCGCCTCGTCGCGGAGCCGCTGCACGAAGTAGAGCGTCGGGTCGCGCGGCGGAAGCTTGAAGGGTGGCCGGCCGGGCACGAAAAACGTCTCCCGGCCCGCATCCCGGTCGCGGCCCTTGGCGACGCCGACGAGCGGCACGCCCGCCACGCCGACCTCATCCAGCGCCGCCCGCGCGGCGTCGAGCTGGCCCTTGCCGCCGTCGATCAGCACCAGGTCCGGCCAGGCCGGGAACGCCTCGCTCTCCTCCGCCGGGGCCTGCACCGGCTCCGGCACGCCGCCCTCGGCGGCGGCCACGGCCGCCTCGCGCTCCGTGCGCGGCGCCTCCTTCACGAGCCGCTTGAAGCGCCGCTGCAGCACCTCGCGCATCATGCCGTAATCGTCTCCGGGGGTCAGGTCCTCGGACTTGATGTTGAACGTGCGGTAATGCGCCTTCATGAAGCCCGTCGGGCCGGCGACGATCATGCCGCCGACCGCGTTCGTGCCCATGATGTGCGAGTTGTCGTACACCTCGATCCGGCGGGGCGCCCCGTCGAGCCCGAAGGCCTGGCCGAGGGCGGCGAGGAGCTTGCCCTGCGAGGCCGTGTCGGCGAGGCGCCGCGCCAGCGCCTCCTTGGCGTTGCGCTGGGCGTAGTCGACGAGGTTCTTCCGCTCGCCGCGGCTCGGCCTGTGAATCTCGACGCGGTACTCCACCCGGCTCGACAGGGCCGCCGCGACCAGCTCCGCGTCCTCGATCGCGTGGCTCGTCAGCACGGTCCGGGGGGCGGGCTTGTCGTCGTAGAACTGGCCGATGAACGAGCCCAGCACCTCGTCGGGCGTCATCGTCCGGTCGGCCTTCGGGAAATAGGCGCGGTTGCCCCAGTTCTGGAAGTTCCGGAAGAAGAACACCTCGATGCAGAACTGGCCGGCCTGCTCGTCGAGGGCGAACACGTCCGCCTCCTCGACGCCCTGGGTGTTGACCCCCTGCACGCCCTGGATCGCCGACAGGGCGGCGATGCGGTCGCGGAACCGGGCGGCGCGCTCGAACTCCATCGCCTCGGACGCCTCCTGCATCTCGGCGCGCATCCGGTCCTTCACGGCGTTCGACTTGCCGGCGAGGAACGCCCGGGCAGAATCCGCCATGGCCGCGTAGTCGTCCTTGGCGATCTCACCCGTGCAGGGGCCGGAGCAGCGCTTGATCTGGTAGAGCAGGCAGGGCCGGGTGCGGTTCTCGTAGTAGCTGTCTGTGCAGGTGCGCAGCAGGAAGGCGCGCTGCAGGGCGTTCACCGTCCGGTTCACCGCCCACACGCTGGCGAACGGGCCGTAATAATTGCCCTTCCGGCGCCGGGCGCCCCGGTGCTTGACGATCTGCGGGGCGGGGCCGTCGTCGGTGACCAGGATGTAGGGGAACGACTTGTCGTCCCGCATCAGCACGTTGAAGCGCGGCTTCAGCTGCTTGATCAGGTTGGCCTCGAGGAGGAGCGCCTCGGTCTCGGTCGCCGTGGTGACGAACTCCATCGCCGCCGTCTGCGAGATCATCCGGGCGATGCGGTTCGAGTGCGCCTGGCCCCGCGCGTAGGAGCCGACCCGCGCCTTCAGGTTCTTGGCCTTGCCGACGTAGAGGACGTCGCCGCGATGGTCGAACATCCGGTAGACGCCGGGCGAGGACGGCAGTGTCGACCAGAACCGGCGGATCACCTCGGTTCCGGCCTGGACGGCGCCCGGCTCGAAGTCGAAGTCGATCTCCGGCGCCTCCGTGTCGGGGAGGCCGGCTTCCGGCTCGTCGGCGGTCTCGTCCCGCTCGGCGTCGCGGCCGTCGTCGAAGGTGTCGGGGGGCAGGTCTGAGAGGGCTCTGCGGCTCATACCGCAGATCTAAGCGTTCCGGACCGCCAGGGGGACCGGGGCGGCGACAAAAATCGCGCGCCCGGTCGGCTCGATCAGTCGAACAGCGAGTCGATGTCGCTCTGGTCGACGTGGCCGATGTCGTGGTCGAGCTTGGGCCCGTTGAGCAGCGAGCTCTCGTCGTCCAGGGAGGTCGGCACCGGCATGACGGTGATGAGCTCCTTGAAGCTGTCGAGTTCCGACCACGTGGCGATGAGCCGGTCGAGATGCTCCTCGATGAACTTCATCACGCTGACGATCTTGGTGATCCGCTGGCCGGTCAGGTCCTGGAAGTTGCAGGCCTCGTAGGCGGTGATCACGCGCTCGAGGATCACGTCGACGTGCTGCTTCGTGCCGGGCGGCAGCGTCGCGGCGTTGAGCATGCCGGCGTGGCTCTCGATCTCCTCGATCGCGCCGAGGAGCTGCGTGGTGGCGCGCTCCGTCGAGTCGACCACCGCGTCGAGCTCGTCGGCCGCCCGGCGCATGCCCTTGCCGGTGTTCTCGGTCCGGTGCAGCGTCGCCAGCTCCGACTTGGTGCGGGTGATCGCCTCCTTCATCACGTCGAGCTCGGTGCGCATCGCCAGCGCCTCGTGCAGCTCGCGGCGGCACGACTCGATGGTCTCGCTCGCGCTCATCTGCGTGACGCGGCGCAAGTCCTGGATGGCGTTGAAGATCTCCTCCAGGCGCTCGCTCGAGGCGGACGCCCCGGGTCCGGGAGGGAGAGCCGCGGGAAGCCCGAGACTGTCTTCGATGCGATAGCGCTTCTGGGTCATCGTCCGGGCGTGAGCGTTCGGGTTCCGTCGCCGCGACTGTCTACCATAACGGTTAGCGGACTGTGACTGCCGAGCTTCTTACCGCCGGCCCTCTTCGCCCGGGGGCCCAGGGCCCCGTCGGGGCTTAACCGCCGATTCACGCTGGTCGCGACGGGCCGGGGACGGGCCGGGCCGCCCCGGCGATTCACCACGTTCGTTCACCGGATTCGGTAAAATTCGACGGGATCGTTCGCGGGCCGGGAGCACGGGCACCGGCTCGGGAGCATGCGACGATGCGGCGTTCAGTCCGTCTGGGAATGGGGGTGGCCGCGGCCGCGTTCGTGCTGTGCGGCCCCGCCCGGGCGCAGCAGGCGCGCTACGCCGAGGGCGGCTACGGCGGCGGCCTGATCGAGTATCTCGTCACCGGCAGCGCCGGCGGCGCGCCCGGGCGCGGCTGGCCGCAGCGCGCGGCGCCGCAGCAGCGCGTCGCGGCCTATTCCGGCGAGCTGGTGCCGGTCGAGCCGGAGCCGGCGCAAGGTTATGGGCAGGCGTACGGGCAGGCTTACGGCCAACCCTATGGCCAGGCTTCCGGCGCCCCTCAGCCCTACGGTGCGCCCCAGGGAGATCCGGGCCGGATCGGCCGCGCGGTCTCGCCGGAGTACCAGCGCCAGGAAGTGGCCTTCACGGGGCGGCAGAAGCCCGGAACGATCGTGATCGACACCGCCGGAAAGCATCTCTACCTGGTGCAGGCCGGGCAGCGCGCCCTGCGCTACGGGATCGGCGTCGGCCGCCCCGGATTCGCCTGGAGCGGGCTGAAGACGGTCAGCCGCAAGGCGGAGTGGCCGGACTGGACGCCGCCGGCCGAGATGCTGGCCCGCCGTCCCGACCTGCCGCGCCACATGGCCGGCGGGCCGGAGAACCCACTGGGCGCCCGCGCCCTCTACCTGGGATCGTCGCTCTACCGGATCCACGGGACGAACGAGCCCAACACGATCGGGCAGTCGGTCTCGTCGGGGTGCATCCGCATGATGAACGACGACGTCATCGATCTCTACGAGCGCGTGCCGGTGGGGACGCGGGTCGAGGTCCTCTGAGCGGCCGACGCGGCCCCGGTCGCGGATCGGACCTTCCGGATACGAGAAAGGCCCGGCCGCGCCTGACGCGACCGGGCCTTCCGCTGCGTCTCAGGGACGATCAGGTCCAGTCGCTGTCGTCGCCGCCGCCGAGGTCGCCGCCGAAATCGCCGCCCGGATCGCTGTAGCCGGCGTCCTGGAAGCTACCCATGTCGCCGCCGCTGTTGTCGAGGGCCGAGCCGAGATCCTGGTTGCCGCCGCCGTCGCCGTAGTAGTTGTTGACGACGGTCTCGCCGCTACCGCCGCCCAGGCCCGCCGCCGCGGCGCTGCCGAGGCTGGAATGGCCGCCCGCGAAGGCGTTCGACAGGGCGCTGCCGAGGAGCATGCCGCCCGCCGCGCCGGCCGCCATGGGCAGGGCTGTCGCCATGAAGCCGCCGCCGCGCGCCGGGGCCTGGGGCTGGCCGCCCCACGGACCGCCCTGCTGCTGCGGGTAGCCGCCCTGCTGCGGGTAGCCCTGCTGCGGATAACCCTGCGGCGGCGGGCCGCCCTGATTGCCCCAGGGCTGGCCGCCCGGGCGCGGCTGGCCGTAGCCGGGCTGGGGCTCCTGGCGCTGCTGGCTGCCGCCGCCGAAGATGCTCGACAGGAAGCCGCCGCCCCCGGAGGACTGGGCCGGGGCCGCCTGGCTGCGGGCCTGCTCCAGCTGCTGGTTCAGGCTCTTGATCGCCTCTTCCTGCACGTAGATCAGCTGCGCCATGGCGTAGGGCGCGTAGGGCTGCGCGCGGAGCTTGTCGGCGATGAAGCGCTCCGCCTCCGCGTCGCGGGGCTGGGTCTGAGCCTGCTCCAGCCGCTGGAAGATTCCCGAAATGACGTCGCGTTCTTCGCTGTTCATGGAGTCGTCCTCCTCGAATCTCACCCGCGGGCCCGAACGCGCCGCATGGCAGCTAGGACATGGGTGCGCGGCGACGCTTTGTCAGGGGGATTGCGAAAACTTCATCCGCCTACCCCGAAACGCGAGAAGCCCGACCTGCCGGCCGGGCTTCCTGCATGCCGAGTGTGGGGCGCGGCCGCGGCCGCGCCGACGCGATCCTAGAACGTGCCGAACTTGTAGTTCAGGCCGGCGCGGACGACGGCGAACTGGTCGTCGCGGCGGCCGACGCCGCTGTAGACGACCGGGAAGTTGTTGGCGGCGTTGATGACGAACGCGCCCTGGTTGCGGGTGCCGCGGTCGAGGTTGACGTACAGGCCTTCGACCTTGAGCGTGACGGCCGAGGAGCGGAAGAAGTTCAGGAACGAGTCGGTGGGCAGGGCGTACTCGATGCCGCCGCCGGCGGCCCAGCCGGTGCGGAAGCTGTCGTTGCCGGCGTAGCCACCGAAGGAGCGGTCGGCGCTGCCCGAGCCGTAGGCGAAGCCGCCGGTGCCGTACACGAGGGTGCGGTCGAAGGCGTAGCCGAGGCGACCGCGCACGGTGCCGAAGAAGTCGAGGCTGGAGAGGCCGCGCGGGTCGGTGACGTAATAGCCGGGGGCGAGGGCGCCGGAGATGAAGGCGTTGTTCCGGCTGCGGCCGAAGTCGAGGTACTGGGCGTCGGCCTCGAAGCCGATCACGATACCGGAGCCCGGGGTGAACTGGTAGTTGTAGCCGATCTGRCCACCGCCGGAGAAGCCGTCCTGGCTGCGGTTGCGGAAGGAGGCGACGGTGCCGGGGGCGGCGTAGGGGAAGGGGACGGCGAAGGTGTTGCCGGTGTTGCGGTCGCTGGCGTCGAAGGCGTAGCCGGCGTTGATACCGAAGTAGGCGCCGGTCCAGGTGAAGACCGGGACGGGCGTGAACACCGGCGGCGGGGCCGCGCGGCGCGGCAGGTCGGCGGCGAAGGCCGAACCCGCGAAGGCGACGCCCGCGAGGGCCGTGGTCACACGGAGCATGGATTTCATGATCTGGTCCTCACTGGTGGTCCGCGCCGTCCCACGGGCGGACGGTTGCGGAACCGGATCTGGCTGCGTTCCAGCGGTTCCAGGGTTGCTTTGCGCTCCGCGGTGTCGCCGACCGCTCTCGCGGCCCCTTGTGGCAACCCGCCGTTTTCCCCGGCACCTTGACCCCTAAACGCGGTCGAATGGCCAAGGTTCATTTACGGCTACGCTTTTTTTCGGGCCGAGGATCGACAAAGTGTCGCAGCCCCTTTCCGAGGCCGCACTGGCTCGTCAGGGCACCAGCGTGATCGCGGAGATCAGGCGGCCGTAATCCGCCTCGCCGCGATGCGTGGTCCGCCGGTAGCTGTAGAACCGCTCCGGATCGGCGTAAGTGCAGAGATTGAGTGCGGTGGCCTCGCCGATCTCGGCTTCGCCGAGCCGGGCCAGGATGAAGCCCGGAAGATCGAACTGGGCGTGCCCCGGCCGCGTGCCGGGGCCGAGGAAGCGCTCCATGCCGGGGGCATCGCTCCCGAAGCGCGCGACGAAGTCCGGACCGACCTCGTAGGAGGCCTGACCGATCGTCGGTCCCAGGACGGCGACGATGCGGCTGCGCCGCGCCCCGAGCGCCTCCATCGCCGACACGGTCGCGCCGATCACGCCGGTGAGCGCACCCTTCCAGCCGGCATGGGCGGCGCCGACGACGCCGTTCTCGGGATCCGCGAACAGGATCGGCCCGCAATCCGCGGTGGCGATGCCGAGCGCCAGGCCCGGAACCCGCGTCACCATGGCATCGGCCTTCGGCCGCTCCGCCGCGAAGGGGGCCTCGACGGTGACCACGTCGGCCGAGTGGACCTGATACAGGCTCACCAGCCGGTCCCGCGGCAGGCCGAGCTGCGCGCACATCCGCGCCCGGTTCTCGGCGACGCGCTCCGGCGCGTCCTGGGAGCCGAGGCCGCCATTGAGCGACGCGTACAGGCCCTCGGAGACCCCGCCGACGCGGGTGAAGAAGGCGTGGCGCACGCCCGCATGGGCGGAGAGTTCCGGCGCCTCGATGAACATGCCTGCGGTCACGGTCGGCCTCGCGCTTGCCCCTGTCGCGCCCCGATAGCGCAAGGGCGGACCCTTGACGATGTCGTTCAACCGTCAGATTCTTGCTGCATTGCAGTACGGAGCCGATCCGGCCCCGCCTTGAGAAGGATCGCGATGTCACGAGGGATCGAGACCGACGCCCTGCCCGAGACGCCCGAGGCCGAAGAGCCCCGGATTCCGAGCGCGCCTGCCCACCCCGTCACGGGAGAGCCCGCCGCCTTCGACCCGACCGACCTCAACCCGCCCGCGCCGCCGACTCCGCGGCCCGCCAGCCAGACCGATTCCGGCTTCGGCTCCTTCGGCTGAGAGTAGCCGGCCCGGACGGGGCCGCGCATCGTCCCGGCGTCTCAGAGCCCCGGAAATCCCGGGAGCGGCCCGACGGACGGGCCGCTCACCGCCAGCACCTTGAACAGGCTTCCCATCCCGCCCCGGGCCGGATCGGTCAGGCGCGCGGCCGCAGCGTCGATCGCGGCGGCCTGCGCGGGGCTCGCCCGTGCCTTCAGACGCTCGGCACGGGCCCCGAGTCCGAGGGCGGCCAGGAAGTCGCCCTGATCGACGGGGCCGTGGATCGCGGCGCCCTCGGCCCGCGCCGCCTGGGCGAGGGCGGCGAAATCGACGTGATGCGTCAGGTCCGCCTCGCCGGGCTCCGCCAGCGGGTCGGCGAAGCGATGTCCCGCCAGCGCCTGGAGGGTGTCGCCGAAGCCCGGACGCACATGGCCGTAATCGATGGCCAGCAGGGCGCCGCCTTCGGAACACAGCCGCCGCGCCAGCGCGCGGATCAGCGCGAGCCCGGCCGCCGGCACGCTCATCAGCGCGCCGTCCGGGCCGTCCGCCGCGAGGCCCGGGACCGGCTCCGGCGACAGGCCGAAAGCGAGGCCGCCCGCCGGATCGAGACCGATCTGCCGCTCGTGCCAGCCCGACGGCCGGCGCTCGAACTGGCGCACCGGCAGGCAGTCGAAGAACTCGTTGGCCAGGATGATCGCCGGCCCCTCGGGCAGCGTCTCGACGCTGTCGTGCCACGCGGCACCGGTCCCGGCGAGGGCGCGCGCCTGCGCGGCCCGCAGCACCGGGCTCGTCTCGACGAGGTGCGGTGCCACGCGCACCCCCGGGAGCGCTGCCCGCAGCGCGCGCAGCGCGTCCGCCATCAGAGTGCCGCGGCCGGGCCCCAACTCCACCAGGAGGAGCGGATCCGGCGACCCGATCGGGCCGCGGACGTAGGCTGTCCAGGCACCGAGCAGTTCGCCGAACATCTGGCTGATCTCGGGCGCGGTGGTGAAGTCGCCCTGGGCGCCCAGGGGATCGCGGGTGCGGTAGTAGCCGTGGACCGGGTGGCCGAGGCAGAGGGCCATGTAGCGGTCGACGCCGATCGGCCCGTTCTGCCGGATCAGCGCCGCGATCTCGGTTCCGAGGGGGGTCACGCCTCGACGGCCGCCTTGCGGGCGGCCTCGGCGGCCGGCGCTTCCACCGGATGGCGGGGCCGTGTCCGGCCGGTCGCGGCCAGCACGATGTAGGTCAGGCCGACGATCATCATCGGCACGCACAGCAGCATGCCCATGGTCACGCCGCCGCCCATCGGACCGAGATGGTCGCCGAACAGGAAGCCGAGCTGGCGATCCGGCTCTCGGAAGAACTCGCAGACGGTCCGGGCCAGCGCGTAGCCGAGGACGAAGATGCCGCCGAGGAGCCCGGGCTTGCGGAAGCCGAACCGGCGGACGCTGACCGCCATCACGATGAACAGCAGCAGGCCCTCGGTGGCTGCCTCGTAGAGCTGGCTCGGGTGGCGCGGCAGCGGGCCGCCGCTCGGGAACACGATCGCGTAGGGGAAGTCCGGCGCCACGCGGCCCCAGAGCTCGCCGTTCACGAAATTGGCGATCCGGCCGAAGAACAGGCCGATCGGCACCACCACGGCGCCGATATCGAGGAGCGTGTAGGCGTTGAGACCCTTGCCGCGGGCGAACAGCACGAAGGCCAGGATGGCCCCGATGAAACCGCCGTGGAACGACATGCCGCCGTTGCGGATCGCCAGGATCTCCCACGGATCGGCGATGTACATCGGCAGATTGTAGAACAGCACGTAGCCGATCCGCCCGCCGAGCACGACGCCGAGCGCCACCCAGACGACGAGGTCGTCGATGTCGACGACCTGCGGGCGCTTCACCACGCCCCAGAGGCTGTCGGCCATGACGAGGCGGCGCGCGTAATACCAGCCGCCGATCAGGCCGGCGATGTAGGCGAGCGCGTACCATTTGATCGTGATCGGCCCGATCGCGATCGCCACCGGATCGATGGCCGGAAAGGGCAGGGCGAGGAGCGGCATCTAACTCACCTCCGGGGCGGCCGGATTGGACGCCGGAGGGGCGACGCGTCAAGCCCGGGGCACGCTCCCGGAACGGAGGCCTCAGCCGCGCACGAACAAGAAGCCGTGTTCGTCCGGGCCGGCGCAGTAGGCTGCCGTGCCGTCGGCGGAGGTCCGCGGCGTTCGCCCGCTCTCGCGCAGGCGCCGCGACAGGGCCCGCGGATCCGCTGCGGTGAACAGGTAGCGGGTGGCGGCCCGGTCGGCGGGCTCGACGACGAGCCGCCGCTCGGTCACGGGCGTGCGGTAATGCAGGAGCTCCACGTGCGGCGCGGGGTCCGGCGGCGCCAGGGCGATCACGTCGACCTGCGGATCGTCGACGCCGTCGAGGCGCGCCTGCTCCGGCCCGCGGTTCAGGCCGCGCTCCGTCACCGCCAGCCCGAGGGGGCCGGTCAGGAAGGCCAGGGTGGCGTCGAGGTCGGTGACGGTGATCGCCGAGTGATCGATCCCCAGGAACAGGCCCGGTGGGTCGCGCCAGCGGGCGGCCGCGGGGCCGTCGGGGAAGAAGATCAGCTCCAGGGGATGCCCGTCGGGGTCGCGGAACTTGTAGGCGATCACGCCCCCCGTGGACGCCGGCAGGCGCTGAGGCCCGCCGCGGCTGATCGGCGTCGGGGCGAGCCGTGCCAGTCGCGCGGCCGCGGCTTCCATGTCGCGGACCGGGATCGCGAGGTGCTGGAAGAACGGGTCGGTCGCCGCGGGATCGGTTGGGTAGGGCGCGCCGGGCGGATCGACCGCCAGGAAGGTCACGGTCTGCCCCCCGAGACGCATGCGCAGCTGGGTGGCGCGCCGGTCCGCGAGCCCCATCGCCTCCGCCTGCGCGGCGGGAACCGGCTCCGGCGGGGCAGCCCGCGCGAAGCCGAGCCCGTCCCGGTAGAAGGCCTCCGTGACGGCGAGGTCCGCGACCGTGCGGCTGAACCCCGCGAGGGCCCGCACGCCGCCCTCGGGAGCGGTGCCGCTCACAGGAGCGGCGCTCCCCGCACGTTCACGTAGATCGCGTAGAGCGCCTGCGAGGCGCACAGGTACAGGCGGCTGTCGTTGCGTCCGCCGAAGGTGAGGTTGGCGACCGTCGCGGGCACGAAAATCTTGCCGACCAGCTCGCCGCCGGGGTCGATGCAGTGGACCCCGTCGCCGGCGCTCGACCAGACATTGCCGTGCTCGTCGCACCGGATGCCGTCGGCGTTACCGGGCGCGATCCGGCAGAACACGTCGCCGCCCGACAGGCTGCCGTCCTCGGCCACGTCGAAGACGCGCACGTGCTGGAGCGGATCGGTGTCGAACTGCAGCCCGGTCTCGACGATGTAGAGCCTGCGCTCGTCGGGCGAGAAGCAGAGCCCGTTCGGCCCCTGGAAATCGTCGGCCACCACCCGCAGCGAGCCGTCGCGCGGATCGAAGCGGTAGACGGCGGCGGGCAGCTCGGATTCCTGCTTGCCGCCCTCGTAGTCGGTCTGGATGCCGTAGGGCGGGTCCGAGAACCAGATCGTCCCGTCCGACTTGCAGACGATGTCGTTGGGCGAGTTCAGGCGTCGCCCCTGGTAGTGCTCGACCAGGCCGGTGACCCGCCCGTCGAGCTCGGTCCGATGGATGCGCCGGCCGCGGTGCGAGCAGGACAGCATTCGCCCCTGGCGGTCGCGGGCGTGGCCGTTCTCGAAGTCGCTCGCCTCGCGGTAGACGCTCAGGCCGGCGGATTCCGACCAGCGCATCACCCGGTTGTTGGGGAGGTCCGAGAACAGGAGCTCGTCGCGGTCGCCGAACCAGACCGGGCCCTCGGTCCAGCGGAACCCGTCCGCGAGCTTCTGCAGCGGCGCGTTCGGCAGGATGTAGGCCTTGAAGCGCGGCTGCGTGAGTTCGAAGCCGTCCATGGAGCCGCTCCTACTTGAAGCGGCCGGGCTGATTGACGGTCGGCTCGACCTGGAGCCCGGTCACGATCATCGTGCAGGGCTCGTCGCCCACCGTCCCGGACAGGTGGCCCTTCCGGTCGTCGCGCGCCTTCGTGTTCTGGTCCTCGCCCATCATCAGCTCGCCCGGGCCCATCTCGACCCGGTGGCCGTCCATCGTCTCGACGAACCAGCGGCCCGACAGGACGGCGATCCATTGCGGCCGCGGATTCTCGTGCCACTCGCCGACCCAGCCGACCGGCAGGACCGTGAAGGTCACGACCGACGGCGCCGGGTCCATCTTGTCGTTCCACTGCGGCGCGGTCTCGGGATTGATCCCCTCGAACTTGAACCGCTCGAGGTGGAACAGCTCCTGGCGGCTCACACCCTCCGCATCGGTGTAGACGTGCCAGTACGGCATCTTCGGAGGGGTCGGCTCGCTCATCGTCGCTCCTGCCGCGGCGGGACACACCCTCCCACAACGGCCGGGCTTGGCGATGGTTCGCGGCTCCCGACGAAGGCCAGAACGACCGGGACATCGCTCCAAGTCCCGGTCAGCAAAGCTCCTCACCGTCCTTGCGAGCGCAGCGAAGCAATCCAGCCGGCGCCACACTCGGCGATCGCGCGCCGGCCCGGCTCGCCTCGCCGCGCTCGCGATGACGGCGCGACGCTCACATCTGCTCGGGGATCCGGTCCGTCTGCGCGAGGTTCGAGAACCGGGTGATGTTCGCGTCGAACTGCAGCTCCACGGTGCCGGTGGGGCCGTGACGCTGCTTGCCGAGGATCACCTCGGCCTTGCCGTGGACGCGCTGCATCTCGGCCTCCCAGGCGAAGAACTCCTCGGTCCCTTCGCGGGGCTTCTTGTTCCCGACGTAGTACTCCTCGCGGAACACGAACATGACGACGTCGGCGTCCTGCTCGATCGAGCCCGATTCGCGCAGGTCGGCGAGCTGCGGGCGCTTGTCGTCGCGGTTCTCCACCTGACGGGAGAGCTGGGACAGGCCGATGATCGGCACGGCCAGCTCCTTGGCGAGCGCCTTCATGCCCGTCGTGATCTCGGTCATCTCCTGCACGCGGTTGTCGCTGCGCTTGCCCGAGCCCGAGAGGAGCTGGAGGTAGTCGACGATCAGCAGGTCGAGGCCCTTCTGGCGCTTCAGGCGCCGGGCCCGGGCGGCGAGCTGGGCGATCGAGATGCCGCCGCTCTGGTCGATGTAGAACGGGATCGTCTGCATGTCCCGGGCGGCGTCGGTGATCTTGTAGAAATCCTCGGGCCGGATGTCGCCGCGGCGGATCTTGTAGGAGGGCACGCCCGACTGCTCGGCGATGATGCGGGTCGCGAGCTGCTCGGCCGACATTTCCAGCGAGAAGAAGCCCACGATGCCGCCGTTCACGGTCCGGGTCGTGCCGTCCGGCTGCTTCTCGCCGCGGTAGGCCTTGGCGATGTTGAAGGCGATGTTGGTCACCAGCGAGGTCTTGCCCATGGCCGGGCGGCCCGCGAGGATGATCAGATCGGAGGGCTGCAGGCCGCCCATCTTGGCGTCGAGGTCGGACAGACCCGTGGCGATGCCCGAGAGCTTGCCGTCGCGCTGGTAGGCCTTGGCGGCCATGTCGACCGCGGCGGTCAGCGCGTCCGAGAATTTCTGGAAGCCGCCGTCGTAGCGTCCGGCCTCGGCCAGCTCGTAGAGCCGGCGCTCGGTCTCCTCGATCTGGTCCCGGGGCGCCTGCTCCACCGGCGCCTCGTAGGCGCCGTTCACCAGATCCTCGCCGATGGTGATCAGCCGGCGGCGGATGGCGAGGTCGTAGATCGTGCGGCCGTACTCGCCGGCGTTGATCACCGTCGTCGCGTCGGCGGCGAGGCGCGCGAGGTACTGCATCACCGTCTGGCCGCCGAAATCGGCGTCGCCCAGATAGGTCTTCATGGTGATGGGCGTGGCGAGCTTGCCGGCCTTGATCAGGGAGGCCGCCACCGTGAAGATCTGCTGGTGGGCATCCTCCATGAAGTGCTCGGCCAGCAGGAAGTCCGAAACCCGGTAATAGGCGTCGTTGTTCACCAGGATCGCGCCCAGCAGCGCCTGCTCCGCGTCGATGTTGTGCGGGGCGACGCGGTACTCGGCCTGGACCGCTTCGAGCTTGGCCGTGAGCGCATTGGGCAAGGCCATCGGCGGACGACTCCGTATCAGGCGCCGCGGCGGGCGCGCCAGGATCACACCGCACGACCTTGGCGCCGGTATGGTTACCGAAGCCTAGCCGACGGCCGGTTCTCCCGGGCCGGGGCGCGGAAAAGCGGACGCCCGCCGACTCTCGCGAGGGGCGGGCGTCCATGCTGGAACAAAACTGGAACGTGTCAAGTCTCGGGGACCATCATCCCCAGTGTTCACCGGTATACACGGCGGGGTCGGCCTCGCTGCCCGGCCACGCCGCCGCAGGCTTGACCGGCCGGTTGGCCGGCCGGTCGGGCCTGCAAACGGGAATCAGCCGCGGTCGTCGGCGCCCTCGCCGGCATCGGCCAGCGCCTGACCGACCTCGAGGCCGAGGTCGTCGAGGTTGAACGCCTCGCGCTCGGTCACCGACTCGCCGCGGGCCTGACGCTCGGCCTCCTCGGGGCTGCGGGCGACGTTGACGGTGATCTCCACCTCGACCTCGGGGTGCAGCACCACCGGGACCGTGTGAAGGCCCAGCGTCTTGATCGGCTGGTTCAGGGTGAACTGACCGCGATCGACCGTGAAGCCCTCCTTCGCGACGACCTCGGCGAGGTCGCGGGTCGAGACCGAGCCGTACAGAACGCCGGTCTCGCCGGACTGACGGATGAGGACGAAGCTCTGGCCGTTCAGCTTCTCGGCGACGACCTCGGCGTCCTTCTTGCGGTCGAGGTTGCGGGCCTCGAGCTGGGCGCGCTGGGCCTCGAAGTGCTTCTTGTTGGCTTCCGTCGCGCGCAGGGCCTTGCCGCGGGCGAGCAGGAAGTTGCGGGCGAAGCCCGGACGGACATTCACGGTCTCGCCCATCTGGCCAAGCTTGGCCACGCGCTCGAGCAGGATCACTTCCATGGTCTTTCTCCTTCAGGTGTTCGGCCACGCGGGCCGGGGTCTCACGGCGCCGGATCGCCCTTGGGGCGTCGGCGGTCGAGGGCTGTGTCGGCGAGGCCGAACAGGGTCAGGGCGACCAGGGCGATGCCCTGGGTCACGAACAGGATCAGGTACATGCCGAACAGCATGAGCCCGCGCCCCGGCCGGCCGCGGGAGCGGTCGTGGAAGGCGGCGAGCCCCTGGAGGGCGAAGGCGGCGCTGAACGCGCCGAGCAGCGCGACCCCGAACACGCCGACATAGCCGGGCGCGAAGCACATCCCGACGGCCGCCGCGACCGCCACGAGCGTGCTGCGCGGCATGGCGGTCGAGGGGATGTCGGGCCAGGGCCGCGGCAGGCGGCCGGAGATCTTCACGATCCGGGCCGACGCCCAGAGGTAGAAGGCCAGCAGCAGGGCGAGGCCGTTCGCCGCGAAGGCGGGCACGACGCGGGCGAGGGCGTCCGCCACCTCGGCCCGCGTGACGTCCGCCGGGTCGGCGTCGGCCTGCGGGGCCGGACCGGGCGTCGCCGCCCCGTCCTTGCCGCCCGCCTCGCCGCCGGTCGAGGGCGCGTCGGCGCGCGGGGCATCTGCGCGCGGGGTCTCGGGGGACGGGCGGGCGGAGGGCAGCCGCGTCTGGACCAGGGTCTGGGCGAGCCCGCGCAGCTGCGCGTCGAAGGCGGCGTGGTTCGGCGACGACAGGACCGCGATGGCGATGAAGGCGAGGGCGGCCGTGGCGGCAATCCAGCCGAGCAGGCGGCCGGTCGGGTACCATTCGAGGCCGGCGGGCGTCTCGCGCCCGAGGAGCGCGAGGTAGGCGAGCCACCAGGCGGGCAGGGCGATGTAGGCCGCGAAGGCCAGTCCCAGGAAGGGCGCGATCACCAGGATCAGCGCGAGGCTGCCGGCGGCGGCCGCGGCGAGCGCGGCCTTGTGGCTCCAGCCCAGGCCGACGATCAGGATCGGAAGCGGCGCCACGAGGTAGAGCAGGATCGCGAGCGGCGTCGCCTTCAGCAGCACCCCGAACAGGAGTGCGGAGACGAGGCCCGCGCCGATACCGATGCCGATGTGCTGTGCCATGAATTCCGCTGTCCCGCTGCCGGTACGGCAGGGTTAGAGGCGGCTACGCGCCCCAACGATCGGGCGGCGCGAGCCGCCCTCTGGGAGGGCCGGCCCGGGCAGATGCCGGGCCGGCGGGTTCTGATGGCCTACTTGATCACGTAGGGCAGCAGGCCGAGGAAGCGGGCGCGCTTGATCGCCTGAGCGAGCTCGCGCTGCTTCTTGGCCGAGACCGCGGTGATCCGCGACGGCACGATCTTGCCGCGCTCGGACACGTAGCGGGACAGGAGCTTGACGTCCTTGTAGTCGATCTTCGGCGCGTTCGCGCCGGAGAACGGGCAGGTCTTGCGACGACGGAAGAAGGGACGGCGTCCGCCGCCCGCACCAGCACCGAATGCCATGGGTTAGCCCTCCCCGCCGAAGCTGCGCTCGCCGCGGTCACCGCGATCGCCGCGGTCACCACGGTCGCCGCCGAAGCCGCCACCGCCGAAGCCCTCGTCATCGCGACGACGGCCGCGCTCGCGATCCTTGCGGTCGTCGCGGTCGCGCTTCTGCATCATGGCGGACGGCTCGGAATCGAGTTCCTCGACCCGGATGGTCATGAAGCGCAGCACGTCCTCGGAGATCTGCATCTGGCGCTCCATCTCGGCGATGGCGGCCGGCGGGGCGTCGATGTTGAGGAGGGCGAAGTGCGCCTTGCGGTTCTTCTTGATCCGGTAGGCGAGGGACTTCACGCCCCACATCTCGATCTTCTCGAGACGGCCACCGTTCTGCTCGATCACACCCTTGTAGGTGTCGATCATCGTCTCGACCTGCTGGGACGTCACGTCCTGGCGGGCCAAGAGCACATGCTCGTAGAGAGGCATTGTCGGGCCTTTCATCGTCAAAAGGAGCCCGGCCGCCGGAAGGCGGCTGATTCGGGCCGGTTCATCTCGCGCTACGCTCGGCGCCAAGCCCTTCGAGCCGATTTTCAGGCCCGAGCGGTTGATCGAAGGCGGAGACACCGGACGACGGGATCTGGGAGAGCCCTGTGCCGCGAGCGGCACCGTCCGTTCAGCCCCCGGCCGGAGCGAACGCGAGGGGCGGCGCATAGTCGGTTTTTCGCGACCTGGCAAGGTCGTGGCAAGGTCGCGTCGTGGGTCGCGGCTTGGGTGGCGGGCCCGAACTCCCCGCGGCCGCGGGGATCGGGCCGCGCGTCCCGTGCCGGGCCCTGCCGGGACGGCCCCGCCTGTTGTGCGTAACACGCCCACGGGCGCGTGCCGCGCCGCGGCGCGACCCTGTCCGGCACCGCTCAAGCTTGCCGCTCGGGCGGTTCGATGACACAAGCGCGGCGCGGCTGGGGATCCCCGGCCGCACTGGTTTTCGGTAATCCTCCAGATCCGCGATGGCAGAGGCCCCAGCTTCCGGCCCGTCCGAGGTCGGTCCCGTGCTGATCACCGGCGCGAGCGGCTTCCTCGGCTCAGCCCTGGTCGACGTGTTCCGCCGGGCCGGCTTCCCGGTGCGCATCCTCGTGCGCGCGTCGAGCCCCCGCCGCAACCTCACCTGGACCGACGTGGAGATCGCCGAGGGCGACATGCGCGACCCGGCCGCCGTGGCGGCGGCGATGCGCGGCCAGCGCTACCTGATCCACGCCGCGGCCGATTACCGGCTCTGGGCGCCGGACATGGAGGAGATCGTCCGCACCAACCGCGACGGCACGCGCCTGATGATGCGCGCGGCGCTCGAGGCCGGCGTGGAGCGTGTCGTCTACACGTCGAGCGTCGCGACGATCAAACCGCCGGCCGACGGCGTCACGCCCTCCGACGAGACCATGCCGCTGACGCCCGAGACCGCGATCGGCGCCTACAAGCGCAGCAAGGTCGTGGCCGAGCGGGTGGTCGAGGAGATGGTCGCCCGGGACGGCCTGCGGGCGGTGATCGTCAACCCGTCGACGCCGATCGGCCCCCGCGACGTCAAGCCGACGCCGACCGGCCGGATCATCCAGGAGGCGGCGCTCGGCAAGATGCCGGCCTTCGTCGATACCGGGCTCAACCTCGCCCACGTGGACGACGTGGCCCAGGGGCACCTCCTGGCGCTGCGCAAAGGCCGCATCGGCGAGCGCTACATCCTCGGCGGCGAGGACGTGTTCCTCTCGCAGATGCTCGCCGACATCGCCGGCATGGTCGGGCGCAAGCCGCCGACCGTGAATCTGCCCCGGGCCGCCGTCTACCCGGTGGCGTTCTTCGCGCAGCTCGCCGCGCGGGTCACCGGCAGGCAGCCCTTCGCGACGATCGACGGGATCCGCATGTCGCGCTACCGGATGTTCTTCTCGGACAGGAAGGCGCGCGCCGAACTCGGCTACACGGCCCGGCCGTACCGCGAGGGCCTGTCGGACGCGATCACGTGGTTCCGGGAGGCGGGCTACCTCGCATGAGCACCCTCGATTCCGCCACCGCGACGCGCTCCGGCAAGGGGCACCGCGACGAGAACTTCCCCGTCGCCTCGCACCTGATCCATCCCCGCCACCGGGGCGCGATCCTGGCGTTCTACAACTTCGTCCGCGCCGGCGACGACGTGGCCGATCACGCCGCCCTGTCGCCCGAGCGCAAGATCGAGTTGCTCGATCGCCTCGCCGACGCGCTCACCGGCGCCGGGCCGTCCGATCCCGAGGCCGAGCCGCTGAAGCGCGAGCTCGCGGCCCGCGGCCTGCCGCCCCGGCACGCCCTGGAACTCCTCGACGCGTTCCGCATGGACGCGCGCAAGAACCGCTACGCGGACTGGGACGAGCTGATCCACTACTGCCGCTACTCGGCGATGCCGGTGGGCCGCTACGTCCTCGACGTGCACGGCGAAGACCCGGCCCGGGTCTACCGGGCGTCCGACGCCATCTGCGCGGCGCTCCAGGTGATCAACCACCTCCAGGATTGCGGCAAGGACTTCGCGGCGCTCGACCGGGTCTACCTCCCGCAGGATTGCCTCGACCGCCACGGCGCCACCGTGGCGATGCTCGGCGAGGCCGAGGCGCCGCCGCAGCTCCGGGCCGCGATCCGCGAGCTGGCGCAGCGCTGCCTCGACCTCCTCGACGAGGGCGCGGTCCTGCCGGACCTGATCGACGACCTGCGCCTGTCTCTGGAGATCGCCGCCATCCACCGGCTCGCCGTCGTGCTGAGCCGGGGCCTGCTGGAGCGCGACCCGCTCTCGGAGAAAGTCCATCACGGCAAGGCCGCCTTCGCGCTGACGGCGCTGGGCGGCGTCGCCGCCACCCTGGCGCGCCGGCCCTTCCGCGGCCGGACCGTCCGGGCCGCGGCTCAGGGAATCCGCTCGTGACCGCCACCGCCACGCCCGCCCAGGACCACGCGAGCGCCGCCCCGGCGCTGCCCGCCGCCGGCTCCTCCTTCTACACGGCGATGCGCCTGCTGCCGAAGGAGCGGCGGGAGGCGATGTACGCCGTCTACGCCTTCTGCCGCGCCGTCGACGACGTCGCCGACGACGGCGGCACCCGGGCCGTCCGGCAAGTCGAGCTCGACCGCTGGCGGGCCGATATCGACGCGCTCTACGCCGGCCGCCCGGCCCCGCGGGTGCGCGACCTCGTGGAGCCCGTGCGCCGATTCGGCCTGAAGCGCGAGGATTTCCAGGCGGTCATCGACGGCATGGCGATGGACGCCGTCGCGGACATCGTCGCCCCCGACGCCGAGACCCTCGACCTCTACTGCGACCGGGTCGCCAGCGCGGTCGGCCGGCTGTCGGTGCGGATCTTCGGCATGCCGGAGGCGGACGGCATCCGGCTGGCGTGGCACCAAGGCCGCGCGCTCCAGCTCACCAACATCCTGCGCGACATCGACGAGGATGCCGAGCGCGGCCGCCTCTACCTGCCGCGCGAGAAGCTCCGGGCGATCGGCCTCACCGACCCGACGCCGGCAGAGGCGATCGGCCATCCCCGCATCGGCGAGGTCTGCATCTCCCTCGCCCGCGAGGCCGAGGACCATTACCAGGCGACCTGGGAGATCATCCGGCGCAGCCCCCGCAAGGCGACCAAGGCCGCCCGGCTGATGGCCGCCGCCTATCACCTCTACCTCAAGGCGGTCCTCGCGCGCGGCTGGGCGATGCCCCGCGCCCGGGTGAAGCCCGGCAAGCTCGCGCTGCTGGGCGTCGTCGTCCGGCACGGCCTGATCTGATGGGCACCGTCCACGTCGTCGGCGCCGGCCTCGCCGGCCTCGCCGCTTCCGTCACGCTCGCCGAATCCGGCGCCCGGGTGGTCCTGCACGAGGCCGCCAAGCAGGCCGGCGGCCGCTGCCGCTCGTACTACGACCCGGCCCTCGGCCTGACCATCGACAACGGCAACCACCTGCTCCTGTCCGGCAACGCCGATTCCCTCGGGTTCCTCCGGACGATCGGCGCGCCGGCCGACGCCCTGGTGGGGCCGGACGTGGCGGAGTTCGACTTCGCCGACCTGAAGACCGGCGAGCGCTGGCGGCTGCGGCCCAACGCCGGGCGGCTGCCCTGGTGGGTGATGAGCCCGGCCCGCCGCGTCCCCGGCACCCGAGCCCGGGACTACCTCGCGCCCCTCGGGATCCTGCGCGCGGCCTCCGGCAAGGCGGAGGGCGCGGGCGGGACCATCGGCGCGCACATGGCCTGCGAGGGCACGCTCTACCGGCGCCTCTGGCACCCGGTGCTGCTCGCGGCCCTCAACACCGAGCCCCGCGACAGCGACGTCGGGCTGGCGGCGCGGATCCTGCGCGAGACCCTGGGGGCGGGCGGCAAGGCCTGCCGCCCGCTGGTGGCCGTCGAAGGGCTGTCCTACGCCTTCGTGGATCCGGCGATCCGCTACCTCACGAGCCGCGGCTGCGAGATCCGCCTCGGCCGGCGCCTGCGCGCGCTGGAGATCGCGGACGGCCGGGTCGGGCAGCTCGTGTTCTCGGACGGTGCCGAGACCCTCGGTCCGGAGGACGGCGTCGTGCTGGCGCTGCCGCCGTGGGTCGCCCGGGAGGTGTTGCCCGGTCTCCTCGCACCGGTGGAATTCCGCTCCATCGTGAACGCGCATTTCGCGCTGGTGCCGAAGCCCGGCAGCCCGCTCGTCCTCGGCGTGGTCAACAGCCTCACGGAGTGGCTTTTCGCCTATCCCGACCGGTATTCGGTCACGATCAGCGGTGCCGACCGGCTCCTCGACGTGCCCCGCGAAGACCTCGCGCGGCAGATCTGGGCCGAGATCGCACAGCTGTGCAACCTTGCACCCGACCTGCCCAGCTGGCAGATCGTAAAGGAGAAGCGTGCGACCTTTGCGGCGACGCCGGCGGAAGCCGCGCGGCGCCCGAAGGCCGAAACCGCCTACGACAATCTCGTCCTGGCAGGCGATTGGACCGCCACCGGCCTGCCGTCGACGATCGAGGGAGCGATCCGCTCTGGCCAGACGGCCGCACGTTCCTTGCGTGCGGGATCTGCCGCGCGTGCTGGAACCCAGGTGCGCGGCGCAGCTTGAGGCATGGCGTCCGCCGCGAGGCGGTCGTTCGAGGCGAGGACTATGAGAGAGGCCGTTAGCAAAGTCGAGGCGCTGCAGCGCTCGAAGACTCAGGGGATCTCGCTCGAGGACGTCGAGCGCGGCGTGGCGCAGGCGACGCGCGCGCTGACCGCCCTGGCGCACGACGACGGGCACATCTGCTTCGAGCTCGAGGCGGATGCCACGATCCCGTCCGAGTACATCCTGTTCCACCATTTCCGCGGCACGCGAGTCCCCGGCGACCTTGAGGCCAAGATCGGCAGCTACCTCCGCCGCACCCAGGGGCGGCACGGCGGATGGGCCCTCGTCCACGAGGGGCCGTTCGACATGAGCTGCACGGTCAAGGCGTATTTCGCCCTCAAGATGATCGGCGACGACATCGAGGCGCCGCACATGCGCCGGGCGCGCGAGGGCATCCTGTCCCGCGGCGGCGCGGCCAACGCCAACGTGTTCACCCGCTTCATGCTGGCCCTCTACGGCGAGGTGCCGTGGCGCGCCGTGCCGGTGATGCCCGTCGAGGTGATGTTCCTGCCGAAGTGGTTCCCGTTCCACCTCGACAAGATCAGCTACTGGGCCCGCACCACCGTGGTGCCGCTGTTCGTGCTGCAGGCGACCAAGCCCCGGGCGCGCAATCCCCGCGGCATCAGCGTGCAGGAGCTGTTCGTCACCCCGCCGGAGAGCGTCCGCTCCTGGCCGGGCTCGCCCCACGCCACGTGGCCCTGGACGCCGATCTTCGGCTTCATCGACCGGGTGCTGCAGCGGGTCGAGAACCACCTGCCGCGCAAGAGCCGGCAGCGCGCCATGGAGATGGCCCGCGCCTGGGTGAGCGAGCGCCTCAACGGCGAGGACGGCCTGGGCGCCATCTTCCCCGCCATGGTCAACTCGGTGCTGATGTACGAGGTGATGGGCTACCGGCCCGATCACCCGCAGGTCCGCGTCGCCTGCGACGCCATCGAGAAGCTCGTCGTCGAGAAGGCCGACGAGGCCTACGTCCAGCCCTGCGTCTCGCCGGTCTGGGACACGGCGCTCGCGAGCCACGCGCTGCTCGAGGCCGGCGGCCCCGAGGCCGAGGCCCAGGCCCGCGCCGGTCTGGACTGGCTGAAGCCTCGGCAGGTGCTCGACATCGTCGGCGACTGGGCGGCGCGCAAGCCAAAGGTCCGGCCGGGCGGCTGGGCCTTCCAGTACGCCAACGCGCATTATCCCGACCTCGACGACACCGCCGTTGTGGTGATGGCGATGGACCGGGCCATGCACCAGCACGGCCTCGTCGCCGGCATGCCGGACTACAAGGCGTCGATCGCCCGCGCCCGGGAATGGGTCGAGGGGCTGCAATCCGAGGACGGTGGCTGGGCGGCGTTCGACGCCGACAACAACCACATGTATCTCAACCACATCCCGTTCTCGGATCACGGCGCGCTGCTCGACCCGCCGACCGCGGACGTGACCGCGCGCGTGGTCGGGATGCTGTCCCAGCTCGGCGAGACCCGGGAGACCTCCCGCGCCCTCGACCGCGGCGTGAACTACCTCCTGAATGATCAGGAGGAGGACGGCTCGTGGTACGGCCGCTGGGGCATGAACTTCATCTACGGCACGTGGTCGGTGCTCTGCGCCCTCAACGCCGCCGGGGTCGACTCCGCCGATCCGCGCATCCAGAAGGCCGTGTCCTGGCTGATCCGGATCCAGAACCCGGATGGCGGCTGGGGCGAGGACGCCTCCTCGTACAAGATCGACCCGGCCTTCGAGCCCGGCTCGTCCACCGCCTCGCAGACCGCCTGGGCGCTCCTCGCCCTGATGGCGGCCGGCGCGGTCGACGACCCGGCCGTGACCCGGGGCATCAACTTCCTGACCCGCACGCAGGGCGCGGACGGGTTCTGGAAGGAGGAGCGCTACACCGCCACGGGCTTCCCGCGGGTCTTCTACCTGCGGTACCATGGTTACCCGAAGTTCTTCCCGCTCTGGGCGATGGCTCGCTTCCGCAACCTCAAGCGTGGCAACAGCCGGCGCGTCCAGTTCGGCATGTGACGTCCGCCGACGTCCTGGGGCCGGCCCGGCGGGCCGGCTCCGCTCCGCCGGATCGCAGCGCGCTCGACCGTCCCGACAGCCGATCCGCGAGCCCCGGTACGAGACACGTGGCCTCCTCAGACAGCGATCCCGCGGGACCGGACGAACCGCCCCCCGCGCCGGATCCGGCCCGGACACCGCCTCGGCGCTCGCGCCTTCTTGCGGACCTCGCCGGACTCGTCCACGAGCGCGCCATGATCGATCCCGCCGCACCCGTCCTGGCCGTCACCGGCCTCGCCCGCGAGCGCCGCATGGCGGCGGGGGAGGGGGTCGAGGCCGTGGGTGCCGGCGGCAATCCCCAGCGGCTCCGCCAACTCCTAGAGGCCCGCGGCCAGCCCGGCTGCCGGGCGGTTGTCAGCTTCGGCATCGCGGGCGGCCTCGATCCCTCGCTCCGGCCCGGCGACGTCGTGGTCGGCACCGGCGTGGTGAGCGAGGAGGGGCGGCGCGCCGCCGATCTCGACCTGTCGGCCACGCTGCTCAACCTCCTGTCCGGCGTCGGGCCGCGGGTGATCCCGGCGGATCTGGCGGGCGTCGACACGGCGGTGCTCGCGGTCGACGGCAAGACGGACCTGCGGACCACCACCGGCGCCGCGGCCGTCGACATGGAATCGCACGTGGCCGCGTCCTTCGCGGGCCGGCACGGCCTGCCCTTCGCGGCCGTCCGCGTGATCTGCGATCCGGCCGATCAGGCCTTGCCGGCCTTCGCGGCCTCGGCCCTCACGCCGGACGGCGAGCCCGACATCGCCGCGGTGTTCTTCGCCTTCGCGCGCGGCCGGGCACGCCTGGGAGACCTCATGCGCCTCGCCCGGGACTCGAACGCCGCCTTCGCGGCGCTGGGACGGTGCCGGACGCGGCTCGGGCCGGGACTGGGCATACCGGTCCCGGGTCGCTGAGACCCGCGAACGCGGTCAGGCGAGCCACGAAAAAGCGCCGGCCTGTACGGCCGGCGCGAGTCGGAGGTCACCACGAGACGGCGCGGGGCGGACCCCGCGCCGGGAGAATCCGGCCTCAGCCGGCCTTCTTGTTGAGCGAGACCGCCACGAACCGGGTCTGGCCCTTGCCGCTCTTCACCCGCATCAGCACGGCCTTGCGCCCGCTCGACTCGGCCGCCCGGATCTGCGTCGCCACGTCCGACGGACGGGCCACGCTCTGGCCGCCGACGTCGAGGATCACGTCGCCCGCCTCGATACCCTTGGCGGCCGCCGGGCCGTCGGGATCGACCTGGACCACCGCGACGCCCTGATCCGACAGGCCGACATCGCCGGCCGGGGCGAGCTGCAGGCCGAGCCGCGGCTGGCCGTTGCCCGAATCGTCGTCGCGGCTCGCCATCTTGGTGCCGTCGGTCGGCATCGTGCCCAGCGTCACCGTGGCGGTGTCGGTCTTGCCGCCGCGCAGGTAGCTCAGCTCGACCTTGGCGCCCGGCTTCAGACCGGCGATCTTGCGCGACAGCTCGCGGGCGCTGTCCACCGTGTCGCCGTTGACCTTCTCGATCACGTCGCCCGCCTTCAGGCCGGCCTTGGCCGCCGGGGTACCGTTCTCGGCGTGGTCGACCAGGGCGCCCTTGGCCTTGTCGAGGCCCAGACCCTCGGCGATGTCCTGCGTCACGGGCTGGATCTGGACGCCCAGGTAGCCGCGGGCGACCTTGCCGTCGGTCCGGAGCTGGTCGACCACCGCCTGAACGGTCTCGGCGGGGATCGCGAAGGCGAGGCCGACGCTGCCGCCCGACGGGGACGCGATGGCGGTGTTCATGCCGACCACCTCGCCGTTGACGTTGAAGGTCGGGCCGCCCGAGTTGCCCTTGTTGATCGGGGCGTCGATTTGCAGGAAGTCGTCGTACGGGCCGGCGCCGATATCGCGGCCGCGGGCCGAGACGATGCCGGCGGTCACGGTGCCGCCGAGGCCGAACGGGTTGCCGATCGCCACCACCCAGTCGCCGACCTGGGGGGCCGACTTGCCGAACTGAACGTACGGGAAGTTCGAGCCCTCGGTGATCTTCAGCAGGGCGACGTCCGTCTTGGAATCCTTGCCGATGACCTTGGCGTCGAGAGTGCGCCCGTCGTCCAGCGTCACCTGCACGGTCTTGGCATGGTCGACCACGTGGTTGTTGGTGACCACGTAGCCGTCGGCCGAGATGATGAAGCCGGATCCCACCGCGCCGCGCGGGCCCTGATGCTGGGGCTGCATGCCGCCGGGACCGTTCTGGCCGAATCGCTTGAAGAACTCGCGCAGCTGCGGCGGCACGTTCTGGAGGTTGCGCCCCTGGCTCGGGCCATCGTCGTCGTCGCTGCTCGCCGAGTCGTCGAGCTTCACCTTCACCGAGACCACGCCCGGCTTCACCTTGTTGACGATGCCGGCGAACGAGCCCGGCGGGTGCTCGGGCGCCTCGATCGGCGACTTGGGCAGAGCCTGCGCGTAGGCCGGGGTCGCAGCCGGCAGATAGCCGCTGCCGATGGCACCGCCGGCGATCAGCGCTGCGGCCGCCACGGAGGCGAGGGCGCGGCGCGAGGTGCGGCCAGTGGGACGGGTCTCGGTCATGGGGGGTCTCAACCTCTCGGGACTGATCGGGACGACGCCGGCGGTCGCGGCCGTCGATGGGATCTGTCTAAGGGGCGGCGCCTGACCCGGGCGTGGCGATCAAATTACCGTTTGGACAGGTAGCCGAGCGCGCGCGGAGCCCCAGCGCGATCGCGGCGCGTGACCGAGACCGGAGGTCCGACGACCCGGCGCGGGTTAAGCCGGATCCAGGCTCGTGCTGTCCGGCACCGCCGTTTCCGGGAGTCGATCTTAAATACCGCTCAGTTCGGCGGGCCGGCGCAATCTCGGTGCCGCCAGATTTGAATGTGTAGGCAGAGGAATTGGCAATGAAGGTGCTGTTGGCGGCCGCCATGTTCTTCGGGTCGACTGTCGGCGCGCTGGCGGTCGAGTCGTACGCGGATTACCGTGATTACTTCGACGCGAAGCCCGTCGTCGCAAGTCGCGCGCTGCGAAGCGTTTCCGAGAGAACGTACAGCGTCGATACGCGCCGCCCCGGAGATGAGCGCGTTGCGAAATCGGCGGCCAACTTCCGGCCCGGCTACTGGAACCAGTCGGGCGGCTACGTTCCACCGGACTATTCCCTGCATCCGCGAGGCGCGTCGCAGGACGGCTTCTGGACCCCGAACGACGCGTCCGCCGCCAGTTGGGGCGGGCCGCGGGCGTTCACCGGCACGCTCGGCACCCGCCGCTGACGCGCCGGCGCAGGGCGCCGAGGACCGTCCGGGACGCGGCCTGACGGTTCGGGGTGCGTCCCGGACGGGCGCTCAGTCGCCGCTGAGCCGGACCAGAGCTTCCTCGATCTTCGCCAGCCGCGCCGACTCGCTCTCGCGGCGCTCCCGGTTCTCCTCGATGATCTCCTCGGGCGCCCGGGCCACGAAGTCGGCGTTGCCGAGCTTGGCGTCGATCTTCTTGATCTCGCCCTGCGCCTTGCCCTGCTCCTTCTTCAGGCGTGCGACCTCGGCCGCGAGGTCGACCACGCCTTCCAGCGGTAGCGCGGCGACGCTGCCGCGCACCAGGAGCTGGACCGAGTTCCTCGGCGGCGTCTCCGCGAAGGTGATCTCCGACAGTCGGGCGAGGCGCAGGAGCGTGTCGCGCCACGCCTCAACCCGCGCTCTCACCTCCGGGGCGGCGCCGACCATCACCAGCGGGATCTGCGCGCCGGCTGGGACATTGGTCTCGGACCGCGCCGAGCGGATCTGGCTGACGAGATCGACCACGAACCCGACCTCGGCCTCCGCGGCCGCGTCGGCGAGGCCGCCGAGGTCCGGCCAGGCGGCCAGGGTCAGCAGGCCGCGCTCCGGCAGGTCGGCGCCCTTGATCGCCCACAGCTCCTCCGTGAGGAACGGCATGAACGGGTGCAGCAGCTTGGCGACCTGATCGATCAGGAACGCCACGCTCGCCTGCGTCTCGGCCCGGATCGCCGGATCGACGCCCTCGCCCTGGAGCACCGGCTTGGCGAGCTCGAGATACCAGTCGCAGAAGATGTTCCAGACGAAGCGGTAGGCCACCGCCGCCGCGTCGTTGAAGCGGAAGGCCTCGAGGGCGCCCGCGACCTCGTCGACCGCGCGGGCCGCCTCGGTGAGCGCCCAGCGGTTGATCGCGCCGGTGGCGGAGCGCGGGTCGAAGGCCGGGTCGAGGCGGCAGCCGTTCAGCTCGGCGAAGCGGGCGGCGTTCCAGAGCTTGGTCGCGAAGTTGCGGTAGCCCTGGACCCGGTCGGTGGACAGCTTGATGTCGCGGCCCTGGACGGCCAGCGCGCAGAGGGTGAAGCGCAGGACGTCGGCGCCGACCTGATCGATCAGTTCCAGCGGATCGACGACGTTCCCCTTCGACTTCGACATCTTCGCGCCCGACGCGTCCCGCACCAGCGTGTGCAGGTAGACCGTGTCGAAGGGCGCCCGGTCGGTGAGGTGCAGGCCCATCATCATCATCCGGGCGACCCAGAAGAACAGGATGTCCTTGCCGGTCACCAGGGTGTTGGTCGGGTAGAAGCGCGCGAGTTCCGGGGTCGTGTCCGGCCAGCCCAGCGTCGAGAACGGCCAGAGCGCCGAGGAGAACCACGTGTCGAGGACGTCCGCGTCGCGGGTGAGCGCGACCGGCCGGCCGTGCTGCGCGTCGGCCGCCGCCTGCGCCTCGGCCTCGCTCTCGGCGACGAAGATGCCGCCGGCGTCGTCGTACCAGACCGGGATCTGGTGGCCCCACCAGAGCTGGCGCGAGATGCACCACGGCTCGATGTTGGTGAGCCACTGGAAGAAGATCTTCTCGTAGTTCTCGGGCACGAACTTGGTCTGCCCGTCGCGCACCGCCTGGAGGGCGCGCTCCGCGAGCGGCTTGACGTTCACGTACCACTGGTCGGTCAGGTAGGGCTCGATGACCACGCCCGAGCGGTCGCCGTGCGGGACCGCGTAGGTGTTCGGCTCGATCGCGCGCAGCCGACCGCGCGCCTCCATCAGCGCCACCACCTCCTTGCGGGCCTGCGCCCGGTCGAGGCCGTGGAGCGCCAGGGCCTCCGGCTCGGGCGCGACGCCGTCGAGGAACTCGGCGTTGCCGTCGAGCAGCATCCGGCCCTCGGGATCGAGGACGTTGATCAGGCCGAGTCCGTGGCGGCGGCCGACGTCGAAGTCGTTGAAGTCGTGGGCGGGCGTGATCTTGACCGCGCCCGTGCCCTTCTCGGGATCCGAGTAGGTGTCGGCCACGATCGGGATCAGCCGCCCGACCAGCGGCAGGCGCACGCGCTGGCCGACGAGCGCGGTGTAGCGCGCGTCCTCGGGATGGACCGCGATGCCGGTGTCGCCCAGCATCGTCTCGGGGCGGGTGGTGGCCACCGTGATGACGGCGCCGGTCTCGTTGCCGGCCTCGTCCACCACCGGGTAGTCGAAGTGCCAGAGATGGCCCCTGGTCTCGACCTGCTGGACCTCCAAGTCCGAGATCGCCGTCTGAAATTTCGGGTCCCAGTTCACCAGCCGCTTGTCGCGATAGATCAGGCCCTGCCGGTGCAGGTCGACGAAGGTCTTGAGCACGGCCCGGCTCAGCCCCTCGTCCATGGTGAAACGCTCGCGGGACCAGTCGCAGGAGGCGCCGAGCCGCTTCAGCTGGTTGACGATCGCGCCGCCGGATTCCGCCTTCCAGGCCCAGACCTTCTCGACGAAGGCCGCGCGGCCGATCTCGCGGCGGCCGGGCTCCTGACGCTCCATCATCCGCCGCTCGACCACCATCTGGGTGGCGATGCCGGCATGGTCCGTCCCCGGCTGCCAGAGCACGTCCTTGCCGCGCATGCGCTCGAAGCGGCAGAGGATGTCCTGCAGCGTGTTGTTGAGGGCGTGGCCCATGTGCAGGGAGCCCGTCACGTTCGGCGGCGGGATCACGATGCAGTACGGCGGGGCCCCGGCGCGCTCGGGCCGGCCGGCACGGAAGGCGTCCGCCTCGGCCCAGGCGGCGGAGATCCGCGCCTCGACGGAGGTGGGCTCGAAGGTCTTGTCCATCATCGCGGGTACGGGCCGGCGCTTGTCCAAACGGGGGTGGCCCCGCTTTCGACCGTCACGCCGCTCCCGTCAACACGCGGACGGCGGCCCGCGGCCGCCGTACCCAGGCCGCCGGCTCAGCGGCCGCGCGACACCCGCTCGATCTCGGCGCGCACGAGTCGCTCGACCACGGCCGGGAGGTTGTCGTCGAGCCAGGATTTCAGCATCGGCCGGAGCATCTCCTTGACGAGATCCTCCAGGGTCCGGGCGTTCTGCGTCAGCACGGTGTGGGCCAGCAGGTTGAACGCGCCGCTGACGCTGGCATCCGTGGCCGGAGAGACCAGGGCCTCGGGCTCCGGCTCGGGCGCGCGGGCGGCCTGGAGCACGGGCTGCGGGGGCGGAGGCGGTGGGGGCGGCGGCTCCGGGGCCGGCTCGGGCTCGGGCTCCGGTTCGGGCGCGGCGGTCACCGGGTCCTCGAAGTCGATCGCGTCGAAGTCGAGCAGGTCCGGGGCCGGCTCGGGTTCCGGCTCCGGCTCGACGACGCGCGGGCGCATCACCGGCTCGGCGACCTCCGCGAGGTCGAGCACGTCGTCGGGCTCCGGAGCGGGCGCCGCGACCTCGGCCGGCTTGGCGGCCTGATCGTCGGCGATGATCCTCCGGATCGACGCGAGGATCTCTTCCATCGAAGGCTCGTGCGCCTTATCGGCAGCCTTGTCCTGGAATTTCGGGTCCGGGATCTTGGGGCTTGCTGCACTCATCGGCAGGCGCACTCGGGCATGGGAGACTGGAAAGCGACCCGAATGGATCGATGTTCAATCAGTATTCCATGCTGTTTCGTGACGGCAAGCGCGCCCACAACACACTCCCCGTGGAAAAGCCGTCAGCGGCCGTCCGGGGTACGCAGGCCGAACCAGAGATCCTTGACCTGATCGTAGTGAACCTTGGCGCTGTAGTATTCGACCGGGAGCGCCGTGAAGCGCGCGGTCAACTGTCCGATCGCCTGGACCACCCCGTAGGAGAAGATGACCCGGTCACGCTGGGCGACGATGAGGTTCACCCGGGAGTTCAGCAGTTCCTGCTGCGCGTTGAGCACGTCGAGGGTCGTGCGCTGGCCGACGCGCGCTTCCTCGCGCACGCCGTTCAGCGCCACCTCGTTGGCCTGGACCTGGGCCTGGGCGGCGATGACCTGCGCCTTGGCGGCCTCGAGCCGGCCCCAGAAATCGACGATCTGGGCGCGGACCTGATCGCGGATCTGGTCGACCTGGATGCGGGCCTGGCCGACCGACTCCTTGGCCTGCCGGATCTGCGCGTAGGTCTGGCCGCCCTCGTAGATCGGGATCGAGAGCCGTCCGCCGACGAAGCCGACGAAGAAGCTCTGGTTCGGTCCGTTCTGGTCGTAGAGCTGGCTGAGCGAGCCCTGCAGGCTGAGCTGCGGGGCGAGCTGGCCTTCCAGGACTTTCACCTGGGCCTCGCTCGCGTCGACGTTGTGGATGGCCGAGACGACCTGCGGGTGCTCGCGCAGGCCGACGGCGATCGCCTGATCGAGGCTGCGCGGCACGAACCGGTCCAGCGGCCGACCCGGCGCGAGCTGGCGCGGCTCGACGCCGATGTTCTGCCGGTAGACGCCGATGCTCGTGCGGAGGGTCGATTCGGCCTGGGCGACCTGCGATCGCGCGCCGGCCAGTCGGGCCTCTGCCTGCGCGACGTCGGTCCGGGTCACCTCGCCGACGTTGAAGCGGTCCCGGGTCTGGCGGAGCTGCTCTTCCAGAACCTCGACGTTGTTCCGGTTCAGCTCCAGCGTTGCCGTGTTGCTGAGCACGTTCATGTACGCCTGGACGGCGCTGTACAGAACCGACAGCTCGGTGAAGCGCAGGCTCTCGCGCTGGCTGTAGACCTGCGACTCCGCGCGCCGGACCGTGTTGTCGGTCTGGAAGCCGTTGAAGATCGTCTGCGTGACGTTGAGGCTGGCGGAGCTCGGCAGGTAGGTGGTGCGCGTCGTCCGCCGGGAGGTGATGACCTGGCTCGCGATGTCGGAGGTCGCGCCGCCGGACAGGCCCTCGCCGCCGGTCGCGGATCCCGCCGCCCCGGCACCTGAGGTTCCGATGCCGGTGGTACCGCCCGCGGTCCCGATCCCCGTGGACCCGATCCCCGTGGTCGTTCCGGTCCCGGTCGTCCCGGCGCCCGCCGTTCCGCCCAGGCCGCCGCCCGTCGTCCCGAGGGCCGATCCGGCGGTGGTCGCGGCCGTGCCGCCGGTGGCCGCCGTCGCGACCGTGCTGGACGAGCGCGTCTGAAGGTACTGGACGCCGATCGCGGCGTTGACGTTGACGGTCGGCCGGTAGCCCGACTGCGCGATCGCCACGTTCTCGTCGATAGCGCGCACGCCCGCACGGCTGGCGTTCAGGCTCGGATTGCCCTGATAGGCCTTCGCGAGAGCGCTCTCCAGAGTCTCGGCCGATGCCGGCATGGCAGCCAGCATCGCGAGTCCGGACACCATCCCGGCCAGGCGGAACGTCGGGCAACTCGCTGGTGGACGTCGTGTCACGATGAACAAGCCCTTGCGGTCTCTTTCGGTCCGGAAGTCCGAGACGAAAACGGCCAAGGTACGGCGTTTCGCTCGTCTCCGATCAAGCCCGCCCCACCGTCACGCTTAGCGCAAACCGGGCGCTTTGGCTCGCCTCGGTGCGGGTCTGGCGGCGGAATGTGCGGCGTTGGGGCATTAAGGTGACACACCCGGCGCGGACAGCGCGGCACACGAGCGAATTGAGTTGTTAAGTCGCATAAATACGCTCTTCCAAAGACTATTGCCGGCGTGCAGCCACGCGAGACTTGGGAGCCGACGCGTCGCCCCCGGCCGGGCAGGGTGGCCCGTTCCGCGGCTGGCCCTGCGGTCGACACCGGTCCGCGCCTAGTAGCGGTCCATCCCGCCGCCGCCGGCGTCGGGCTCCAGATCCAGCGGTCCCTCGGGCGCGGATTCCGGCTCGGGTGCGCGGCGCGCCCGCGCCGGCGGCCGCGGTTTCGGCGCCGGCCCTGCCAGCGCGGCCGACGGGTTCGGTTTCGGCGCGGCGCTCGGGGAAGCCGGCTGCCCGCGGGTGCCGCCGGGCGGCCCGGGCGGGCCGGGCGGGCCCATGGCACCCATCAGCCCCGGTGCGCCGGCCATGCCGATGGGGCCGCGCTCGCCCGGCGGGCCCGGCGGTCCGGCGACGCCCTCCGCGCCGGCTGGCCCCTGGGGTCCGGGCGGCCCGGGCGGTCCCATCGCGCCCCGCTCGCCGGGAGGCCCGGCCTCGCCCCGCGGACCCGTCTCGCCGCGCGGGCCGGCGAGCCCGGGCGCCTGCGGCCCCTGCTGGCCGCACTCGCCGACCACGATGCTGCGGGTCTGTTTCGGCGTCCGCAGCGTCGCGATGCAGGTGGCCGGATGATAGACGACGCGAAACTCGAAATAGCCGCGGCTGTCGGTCCGGTGGGGGAACTGGCCGTCGAGCGTGATCTCCACCCCCGGATCGTCGGCGTAACCGATGATCCAGAGATCACCGCCGGTGATCTTGGCGGCCTCGATGCGCATGTCCGCCGCCCGCGCCGGCAGCCCGCAGGCGGCCGATAGGGCCAGCATCGAACACAGCGCCCAGCGCTCGCGCCACAGGCGTTTGGCAGATCTCATGGCAGGTCACGCAGTCTTTTAGACGGTCAGAATGCCATAGCCCGCAAACTAAGCAATAAATTGCGGAGAAAGTTGGATGTGGAAAAGCGCGGCCGGTCGAAGGCCGTAGTCCGAAATGGGTATTCGAAGGGCGCGCGGCGGGGCCTGTAGCGTGACCGCGCTGGACCCGGTCAGGCGTGTGCGGACCGGGCCGGCAGAGGAGTGACGCGGACCGATTCACCGGTCACCGCCGCGCGAGCGCCCCGGGCCGCATTCGGACCCGCGGTGGAGGGTTCTGCCGTGGACAACGACGATCCGCCCTGGGACACGGACCCGCTCTGGTACGACCGGACCGAGTCCGGAACGCCGCCGGGGCCCATCCTCGAGGCGCTGGCTTGGCTGTTCCTGCTGGCGATCGCCGGGTGCGCGGCGCTCGTGTGGCTCTACGGGATTCCGGACCGCCTGTGGCACGCGGCGGCGCGCCGGCTGATGCGCCGCGATCCGGCGGATGCCGGGCGGTTCTGAGCCGCGCGCGCCGGCACCGGCTCAGGCCGCGGCGATGCGCGTGCTGAGCAGGGTGGCTTCCAGATCTTCCACCGGCATCGGGCGGCCGAGATGGTAGCCCTGCAGGAACGGGCAGCCCATCGCCTGCAGGATGTTCAGGTCCTCGGCCGACTCGACGCCTTCCGCCACCACGTCGAGCCCGAGCAGCCGGCCGAGGCCGAGGACGGCGAGGACGAGCCCGCGCTTGTCGTCGCTCGCCCCGAGGCCGGTCACGAAGCTCCGGTCGATCTTGATCCGGTCCGCCTTGAGCTGGCGCAGCGAGGAGAGCGACGAGTAGCCGATGCCGAAATCGTCCAGGGCAACCCGGATGCCGGCGCGGGACAGCGCCTGCAGCTTGCCCTGCACCGCGCCGATGTCGAGGGCCGTCTCCTCGGTGATCTCGATCTCCAGCATGGTGGGCGGCAGGCCGAGGAGGTTCAGGCGCCCGATGACGATCTCGTCCACGGGGACCTGCGCCATCTCCCGGGGTGAGACGTTCATCGCCACGCGCACGCCGCTCAGGCCGCGGCGATGCAGGATCTCCAGCATCGCGCAGACCTGCTCGAGGATGTAGCGGAGCAGCGATTCGGTCAGGCCGGCCATCGCGGCGGCGGCGATCAGGTCCGGGGGCGCGATCCAGCCGAGCCGCGGATGCTCCCAGCGGATCAGGGCCTCCAGCCCGACCAGGGTCCGGCCATCGGCCGCGTAGATCGGCTGGAACCAGACCTTCGGGGCGTTCTCGACCAGGGCCTGCGACAGGTCGCGCTCCAGGTCCCGCCGCATCTGCAGCCCCTCGCGCAGGCCCGAATCGAACACCCGGTAGCGGTTCCGCCCGGCGGCCTTCGCGGCGTAGAGCGCCTCGTCGGCGCAGCTCAGCATCTCGGTGAAGCTCGGCTCCGCGCTCGCGTGGACGCCGATGCTGACACCGAGGCGGCCCGCGTCGAAGCCGTCGAACGGCTGGGACACCGCGGCGATGAGGTTCGCCGCCATGACGTCGTCGGGCACGCCCGACGTCACGGGATCGTACAGCACCGCGAACTCGTCGCCGCCCAGCCGGGCCGCGAGACCGTTCTCCGGCAGCGCGTCCTTCAGCCGGCGCGCCACCTCGACGAGCACCCGATCGCCCGCCTTGTGGCCGTAGACGTCGTTGACGAACTTGAACCCGTCGAGGTCGAGCATCAGCAGGCTGAGGGTCCCGGTGCGGAGCCGGTTCTCCGTCGCCTGGAGGAAGCCCGCGCGGTTCAGCAGGCCGGTGAGATCGTCGTGCGTGGCGCGCCACCGCATCTCGTCCACGAGGGCGCTGGCGCTGGCATGGGCCTCGGCACGGGACCGAGCGAGGGCGTGAGCCTCGTTCTTGAGCCGGCTCGCCTCGCGAAACACGGACTCGCTGCGGAACGCCGTGTGCGTCAGGGCGAGGAAGTAGAGCAGCACGCAGGCCGCGAGGCAGTTCCGGTCGAAGTCGCCGGCATAGGCGAGGCAGGCCACGACGGACAGCAGCGGCAGGGCGATGAAGGCGAGGGGGATGCGCGCGTACGCGATCCCGTGCGTCACCGCCCCCGCGGTCACGCCGCAGGTGATGGTCAGGTAGAACAGGGTCTCGGCGGTCGTGTAGCCGTCGCACAAGAGAGGCTGACAGGCCCAGACCAGTCCGGAGAGGAACGCCGCGACCGTGAAGACGCGCAGGTGCCGGTCGACGGAGCGCGCGGCGGCCGCGGCGAGGTTCGGCGTCATGTCGGCGGTCAGCGCCAGGCCGAGGCAGGGGATCCGGCAGAGGGCGATTCGCAGGAGGTTGACGCTGGTCGACGCCGCGAACCAGATGGCCCCCACGGTGCCGTGCCCGCTCCTGTAGGCGACGAGCATGCTCGCCACGCCGAGCAGCATGTTGACCGGGATGGCCGCCAGCACGCTCCCGCGCATGGCCTCCAGCTGATCCCGCCGGATCAGCGCGCCCCACCTCGGATCTGCAGGGTCGAGAGATTCACCGGAGCCGGGTGAGCCCGGCTCGGATCTCTCCTGGTCCCGAACGATCATCGCACGTCCACTCGAAGATGAGGGACTCATGGCACCGAATCGTAAGATATCGTTGAACGATCAACGCGCGCCGCGCCCGATCCCGAGCTTTTCGCGCGCCGCTCGAGGAGAGACTCCGGGTCGCAAGGCATTCCGGCCGCGTCGCCGCGCACCATATCGGGTCGCGGGCCGCTTCCGGGCCCCGGATCGTCCATGGCCCTGACCCGCGACCTGCTCGATATCCAGACGATCTATCACGAGCCCACTGTCGGCGACTTCCCGCTGGGCCGGGACATCCTGGCGCGTTTTCCCGACGCCGCGCGCATCGTCGTGCCGTCGCACTGGAACATCCCGGAACTCCACGGCAACGCCGGCTCGGTGGAGGATTGGGTGCGGATCAAGCGCTCGACGCTGGTCCTCGGCGTGAAGAAAGGGCTGGCGATGCGCCCCAACGGCCGCAGCGCCCACTTCATCGCGCCCTCGACCTCCAACGGCTGCGCCATGGCCTGCGCCTACTGCTACGTGCCGCGCCGCAAGGGCTTCTCCAACCCGATCTCGCTGTTCGTGAACCTCGAGCAGGCCTGCGCGGCGATCGCCCGCCACGCCGGCCGCCAGGGGCGCCTGCCGGAGCCGGACCCGATCGATCCGGAGCACTGGGTCTACGATATCGGCGAGAACGGCGACCTCTCGGTCGACGCGGCGGTCAGCGACGGCGTGCGCGCCCTGGTCGCGCTGTTCCGCACCCTGCCCAACGCCAAGGCCTCCTTCGCCACCAAGGCCGTCAACCGCGACCTCCTCGCCTACGATCCGCAGGGCAAGACGCGCGTCCGCTTCTCGCTCATGCCGGCGCGGATCGCCCGGATCGTGGACGTGCGCACCGCCCCGATCGCCGAGCGGATCGCCGCCATCGACGAGTTCGTGGCCGCCGGCTACGAGGTCCACGCCAATTTCTCGCCCGTGATCCTCTACGAGGGCTGGGAGGCCGACTGGCGGGCGCTGTTCGCCGAGATCGACGCGACGCTGTCCGACGCCGCCAAGGCGCAGCTCAAGTGCGAGATCATCATGCTGACCCACAACGCGGATCTGCACGCGGTCAATCTCGGCTGGCACCCGAAGGCCGAGGACCTGCTCTGGCGGCCGGACATCCAGGAGGCGAAGGTCTCGGAGGGCGGGGGCACCAACCTGCGCTACCGGGCCGGCTGGAAGGGCCGCTGGCTCGCCCGCTTCAAGGCCCTGCTCGCCGAGACGATGCCCTACTGCACGGTGCGCTACGCGTTCTGAGCGCGGAGCGCTGAACTTCCGGCCGCGCGCGGCGTTGGCGCGCCAGCGGAGGAAAGCTCAGCCATGCCGAGCCCGTCCATGTCGAGCCCATCCATGTCGACGCACGAGGACCATATCGGCGAGGCGGTGGCCCTCGCCGCCGCCAATGTCGAGGCGGGCGGTGCGCCCTACGGCGCGGTCATCGTGCGGGAGGGGACCGTGCTGGTCCGCGCGGCCAACACCGTGCACGCGACCAACGACCCCAGCGCCCATGCCGAGATGGTGGCGCTGCGCGAGGCCAGCCGCCTCCTCGGCCGCCGCGACCTCGGCGACTGCGTGATGTACGCGAGCGGCCGCCCGTGTCCGATGTGCCACGCCGCGATGCGCCTGGCCGGCTTCAAGGAGGGCTACTTCGCCTTCTCGGCCGAGGAGGCCGAGACCTACGGCGCCGGCAGTGCGTCGATCTACGCCGAGCTCTGCCAGCCCCTCGACGCGCAGCCGATGCGCGTCACCCAGCTGCGTCCGACGGGCGATTCGCCCTACCCGGCGTGGAAGGCGCGCCGCGAGGCCTGACGCGGCGGCGACGGCCTCAATGGGTCCAGGGCGCCGTGCGGTTGAACTTGAAATTGTCCGAGTAGGACAGGCCCTTGCGCTGGACGGGCTTGGCCGGCTGCTCGACGCGGTAGGCGATCCCCTCGCGCTTCGCGTAGGCCACGGCCTCCTCCTCGGTGTCGAATTCCAGGCGCACCTGCTGGAGCATGTCCGAGGACCCGTTCCACCCCATCAGCGGATCGATCTCGCGCGGGCTGGTCCGGTCGAACTCCAGGATCCACTGCTTGGTCCGGGCGAGGCCCGACTGCGTGGCGTCCCGAGACGGACGGAAGATGCGGGCGCTCGGCATCTGACTCGACAAGCTCCTGATCGAATGGTCGGGGCGATAGGATTCGAACCTACGACCCCCTGGTCCCAAACCAGGTGCGCTACCAGACTGCGCCACACCCCGACTGCCACACGGCCTCAATGCCGTAGCGGTTCCGCCGTTCCCCCGCAAGGCGCGGCGCGGTGCGCGCCGACGCTTCCGGGATCGGCCCTTCGCGGCGGCCTGGCCGTCGCGTGCCACTTGTCAGACAAATCGGGGCGCGGTAGCGTTCGGGCCGGGACGAGGGCCGGGCCGCCCCGCCGTCGAACCGGCGCCTGCCATCACTGGGGGGTGGAGGATGGTGCGCCCGGATCGCCGTGCCGGGCGGTTCCGGCCCTCGTCGCCGCAGCGTCGCCGCGGTGCTGCGCCCGCGTCCGCGCGGCGGGCCTTGCCGGCCCGCGCCGGAACGGTGACGATCGCCGCGAGTGACAGGGACCTGCCCGTGTGGACACCGAGCCCGCGCTACCCGGACCCGGCGGTCGAGATTCTCGACGCCGCCTTCGCCCGCTACCGGGTGTTCAACGCGGCGGTCGAGCGCCTCGCGACCGGCTTCCGCTGGTGCGAGGGGCCGGTCTGGTTCGGCGACGGACGCTACCTGCTCTGGAGCGACATCCCCAATGACCGCATCCTGCGCTGGGACGAGGAGAGCGGGGCGGTCGGCCTCTACCGGCGGCCGTCGGGCTTCGCCAACGGCAACACCCGCGACCGGCAGGGGCGGCTCGTCACCTGCGAGCACGGCGGCCGTCGGGTCACCCGGACCGAGCATGACGGCGCGATCACCGTCCTGGCGGACGCGTTCGAGGGCCGCCGGCTCAACTCGCCCAACGACGTGGTGACCGCGGCCGACGGCGCGGTCTGGTTCACCGATCCACCCTTCGGGATCGGCGGGTTCTACGAAGGCGTGCGCGCCGAGCCCGAACTGCCGCAGAACGTCTACCGGCTCGACCCGGTCACCGGTGCGCTGGAGGCCGTGGCCACCGACCTCGCCGGTCCCAACGGCCTGTGCTTTTCCCCCGACGGCCGCGTGCTCTACCTCGTGGAATCGCGCGGGCAGCCGACCCGGCGGATCGTCGCCTACGACGTGGTCGCCGGCCGCACGCTCCGCGACCGGCGGGTCCTGATCGATGCCGGGCCGGGCACGCCGGACGGGCTGCGCTGCGACGTCGACGGCAATCTCTGGTGCGGGTGGGGCATGGGCGACGACGCCCTGGACGGCGTCATGGTGTTCAACCCCGACGGCCGGCCGATCGGCCGCATCCGGCTGCCGGAGCGCTGCGCCAACCTCTGCTTCGGCGGCCGGCACCGCAACCGCCTGTTCATGGCGGCGAGCCAGTCGCTCTACGCCGTCCACGTCGACGTCCAGGGCTGCGCCGGCGGGTGAGGCCCGGATGCCCAGCCCTGCGTGCGCCGCCGGCGTCGTCGCCGGCACCATGCTTGACCGGAGCGGCGCGCCGACCCACTTCCCGTCCGCCGGGGGCATAGCGGGACACCAGCCGATGATCGAACTCCATTACTGGCCGACGCCGAACGGCCATAAGATCACGATGTTTCTCGAAGAAGCGGGCGTTCCTTACCGCATTCATCCCGTCAATATTGGCAAGGGTGAGCAGTTCAACCCGGATTTCCTCAAGATCGCGCCCAACAATAGGATGCCGGCGATCGTCGACGACGAGCCGGCGGGCGGCGGCGCGCCGGTCACGCTGTTCGAGTCGGGGGCGATCCTGCTCTACCTCGCCGAGAAGACCGGGCGCTTCATCCCGGGTGACCCGCGCGGCCGGGCCGAGGTGCTGCAATGGCTGTTCTGGCAGATGGGCGGCCTCGGCCCGATGCTCGGCCAGAACCACCACTTCTCGCAGTATGCGCCCGAGAAGATCGACTACGCGATCAAGCGCTACGTCAACGAGACCAACCGGCTCTACGGCGTCCTCGACCGGCGGCTGGCCGACCGCGCCTTCGTCGCCGGGCCGGACTACTCCATCGCCGACATGGCCTGCTATCCCTGGATCGTGCCGTGGGAGAAGCAGGGGCAGAACCTCGACGAGCACCCGAACCTCAAGCGCTGGTTCACGGCGATCGCCGAGCGGCCCGCCACCAAGGCGGCCTATGCCCGCGCCCCGGAGGTCAATCCCGATTTCGGCAAGACCATGAGCGAGGATGCCAAGAAGGTGATGTTCGGCCAGACCGCCGCCAGCACCATGCGCTGACCGGATCATGGTCGAGATCCCGCCCGCCCTGCCGCTGCAGGTGATCCACCGCGGCTGGAACACCTTCGGCATCGCCACGCTGACGCTGCAGGACGGCAGCACCGTGCGGCGGGCGCTGGAGGACCACGGGCAGGCGGCCTGCGTGCTGCCCTACGATCCCGAGCGGCGCGTGGCGCTGCTCGTCCGTCAGGCGCGGGTCGGGCCCGCCTTCTGGGGTGAGTCGGCCGAGTTCGACGAAGCCCCGGCGGGCGGCCTCGACGGGGGCGCCCCCGAGGCGACGGCGATCCGGGAGGCGATGGAGGAGGCGGGCGTCCGACTGACCCGGCTGGAGCCGGTCGCCCACGCCTACAGCATGCCGAGCGTGTCCTCGGAGCGCCTCTGGCTCTACCTGGCGCCCTACGCCGCGGCCGATCGGGTCGGCCCCGGCGGGGGCCTGCACGCGGAGGGCGAGCAGGTGGTGGCCGTGGAGATGCCGCTGGCCGCGCTGGCGGAACAGGCCCGGGCCGGCCGCCTGCCCGATCTCAAGACCCTGGTTCTCGTCCAGGCCCTGATGCTCCGAAGCCCCGAACTGTTCGCCGCATGACCCTCTCGCCCACCGCACCCGCGCCGGATGTCCTCGCGGCGATGCTCGCCTTCGCCGAGGAGGCGGCCCCGCTGGCCCTCGCCATGCGGGCGGGAGGCCTCGCGATGAGCAACAAGGGTCCGGATCTCGGCCAGGCGCTGACCGAGGCCGACCTCGCCGTCAGCCGGTTGATGCACGCGCGGTTCGGCCCCGACCTGATCGAGGAGGAGACCGCCGAGGATCTCGGACAGGCGGCGGCCCGGGCGCTGCTCGCCCGCGACGCCTGGACCTTCGTGGGCGACCCGATCGACGGGACCCGGCCCTTCGCGGGCGGCCTGTCGGGCTGGGGCGTGATGGTGGCGGCCTGCCGCGGTGGCTGGCCCCGGGCCTGCGTCATGAGCCTGCCGGCCTGGAACGAGGACCGCTCCGCACCGGCCGGGGGCGTACCGGCGGAAGCCACGGAGGGTCTCCTGCTGGCGGCGAGCGAGGGCCGCGCCTACTGGGCCCCGACCCGCGGCGGCCGCACGACGACGGCGCTGCGCCCGCTCAAGCGCCCGGAGCGCCGGACCGGCCATGTCGGCTGGCTGTCGGTCACGGCGCAGCGCTACACCCTGGATTACGGCCGCGGCTGGTTCCCCTGGAGCGAGGGCGGGGCGATCTCGGACGCCGCGCTCCTGGCCACCGGGCGCCTCGACGCGACCCTGAGCAACAACCGATTGTGGGACCTGGGCCCGATCCTCCCGCTGTTCGAGGCGCTGGGCTTCCGCCTGTTCCACTGGCCCGATCTCGGGGATCCGCCGGCGGACTTCGTCGACCTGTTCGACGCCGAGCTGTCGGCCCACGACGACCTCTGGCTGGTGTGCCGGGATCGCGCGCAGGCCGCCGATCTGGCGACGGCCATCCGCCCCGCCTAGGACAGGGCCCTGCCGGGCCGCGTCCGGGTCGCGTCCGGGCCGGGATGGCCGTCGATCGGGCGGTCCCGGATCGCGCGGGGATCCGGGACCGCTCTCAGAGCGCCGCGATCAGCGACCGGATCCGCGCCTGCGACGCCCTGAGCCCGTCCTCGGCCTGGGTCCGGGCGGCATCGAGCTTCGCCAGCTCGTCCTCCTGGGCACCCATGCGGCTGAGATAGCGGCGCGCCAGCTCGCTGTCCTTCGGAACGGCGCCGAGATTGCTGCGGATGCGCTCCTGCTCCGCCTGCACCTTCGCCGCGCGCTCGCCGATCTCCTCGACGGTCCGGGTCGCCGCGGCGACCTCGGCGCGGGCCTGGGAGAGGGTCTTGAGCTTGCCGCCGAGCTCCGGGTCGGTCGCCAGGGAGGCCCACCGGACGAGCAGCGCCTCGTCGGCGTCGACGAGGTCGTAGGCGTCGATCCGGACGCGCTCGAGCACGGCCCGGGTCTCGGCCGTCCCGCCGGCGGGAACCGCGACCTTGAGGCGATAGGCCGTGGGGGTCTCGCTGTCGCGAGCGGACGCGGTGAGGGTCCAGCCATCCCGTCGGGGATGCTCGATGATCACGGAGCGGGCGGCGTCCGGCGCACCCTTGATCGTGTAGGTCGTGACCTCCCGGGCGATCACCGTCGCGCGCGCCACGCCGTCGACCACGGTGATCTTGGTCAGGGCGTCGCTCGGCGCGGTCTCCGCCTGGACGGCGACCTTGCGGTCGAGGGCGAAGCTGGCGAGCCGCTGCTCGCCGACGGGCGTCGCGGGCAGGCGGGCGTCCCCCAGGTAGCCGGCCTTGCGGTCGTAGAGGGTGATGAGGCCCGCCGGCAGGGTCGCGCCGGCGCTGTTGCGGATCCGGAGGGCCGCGATCGGGTGAACCCCCTGGCCTGGCTTCCAGAGGGCGACCCGCTCGGCCTCGATCTCGGTATCGAGGAACGGCACCGACAGCGTGCCGCCGGCGCGCAGATCGACCGGATGCGGCAGCGTGAAGTTCGCCGCGACATCCCCCTCGCTGGCGGCGGCGCCCGCGGTGGCGGCCGCGGCGTCGTAGCTCGGTTCCGCGGCCTCCATGCGGCTGTCGCGGGTGTCCATCCGCGCCATCGGGGCCGGAAGGGGCGCGGCGGCGGGGGCCGGGGCGCGCAGGCGCGCGACCGACTTCGACGCGACCGTGCCCGGGTCGAGGTCCGGCATACCGACATCCTCGACCATCACCGGCGCCTCCGGTCTCTTGCGCCAGTAGCGCTTGTGCAGGCGCTGGAGGAGCGCCACCGGCGACCCGGACGAGAGGGTGACGTCGACGCCCGTCCAGTCGGCGCCGAGGGCGTTCTCGATGATGGCCCAGGCCTGCAGGTTCGCGCGGCCGCCGCCGCCATCGACGATGCGGTAGCTCGTCTTCCAGACGGGCGCGGCGACGACGTAGGTCAACCGGACCTCGCGCTGGCCCTGCCCGGAGACGGCGATCTCGACCCGGTGGGCGTCGCCGACCTTGGTCTTCCCGGCCGCCGCGATCGCCTCGGCGATCTTGGCCGCCATGGCCGGGTCGAGGATCGTCACGGAGGCGCCGTCCTCGATCGGCACGGATTCGAGCGTGCCGGTCGCGGTCAGGACGGTCAGGATCGAGACGTCGCCGGTCTCAGTCCCGGCATTCCGCTCGGAGACGCCGAGCACCCGCCCTTCGAGCGTGCGCCCGCCGCTCTGGACCCGGATCGGGACGCCCTGCAGCTTGCCCACGAGGCGGGTCGGCGCGGACAGGTCGTCCGCGGTGAACGGCATCGTCCGCAGGGTCTCGTCGGCCTGATCCACCCCGTCCAGGCGCAGGGCGCCGACGGTTCCGACGGGATCGCGCACGACGAGGCTCTTGAGAATGTCGTCGACCTGCTCGGGCCGGACGCTAAGCCCGATCGTCCCGTCGCCGTCGACGGCATGGACCAGGGTCACTTCGGCCAGGCCGCCGCTCGACAAGGTCACCGCGCGGATGCCGTCGGGCGCTGCCATCAGGGGCGGTGCGGCTGCAATCATGGACACGAGGACTCCGGCTAAGGTCAGATGCGATCGGATCAATTCGTCTGGCTCCAGTCAGGGCGCGCCCGCCGCACGCGGTCCCACCCTGGCCGACCGCGCGCCGTCCGGCAAAGGCTTCGTGACGCGCGCGGGCGTGAACCGATCGCCGGGGGCCCTCCCGTGCTGTCCGCGCCGGGGCGCGCCGGGTCGCGGCGCCGTTGCGGCGGGACGGGAACGGCGGCGCGATGGGGGAAGGCTGCGGTCCGCGGATGCACCCTACCGTGTCCGGCCGAATGTCCTGCCGTTCCAGACGGCGATCGCGCCGCACGGATCCTGCCCGGATCGTCCGCACGCCGCCCCGGTCATATCGACGATGACCGCCGGGCGGCCTCCCACCGTGCGGAATCGGAGGTCGTGGGCGACGGCGTCGAAGGCGTCCACGAACCCGTCCGTCGTCGAGGCGAAGACCTGCATCTCGCAGCCCGCGGTGCCGCACGCGGCGGACTCGTCATCGCCGCATTGGACGGCCGCGAAATCCAGGATGAAGTCCGGTACAGCGTCGCCGTTCACGTCCTGGCGGGTGATGAAGCCCGGCTCGAGCGTGGTCGGCTCGGACCCGCAGGACGCCTCGGCCCGCGCGGCCGCCGCCGCGACCGGCGGCGGGAGATCGTCCGCCGCGGCGGTGAGCGGGACGGCGGGCGGGAGGGCGAGAGCCAGGGCGGCGAGGGCGCGACGCATGCGGCCAGGATCCTCAGGCCCGTCCGCCCTGTCCAGCGCACTAGCTCATCGCGGCCCCGATGGAGGCTACGCTGCGGGCCTTCCTCCGACCCAGGCGCGCAGCGCGTTCGCGCCGTCCGGACGGATGGTGACCGCGACGCTGGGGGCACGGTCGACAGCGGGAATGAGGGCGCCGCTCGACAGGGCGACGTCACCGGCGAGGGCGCCGAAGCCGTATCGGACATCCGCGCGTCCAGCGAAGGTGGGCGACCGGTCCTGTGCTCTCCCGGCGCTTCCCCGGAGCGTCGACCCGGGGAGCGACCGCCTGCCTGCGGCGCCGGAGAGCCAGACAACCTCTACTCGGCGCAGGCGAAGCGCGTCCCGTCCCACAGGAAGGTCGTGCGGCCCGGCCCCCTCCGGACCGAGCCGCAATTCCATCCCTCGTCGTTCGCCGAAGCGGCCGGCCGGCCATTCAGCGCGCGAAACCAGAGGTCGTGCGCGTAGATGTCCAGCACCACGACGAACCCGTTCTTCGAGGATGCGAGGACGATCTTCGGGCATCCCATGAGGCCGCACTGGGAGACTTCTTCGTCGCCGCATGGGAGGCCGCCGACGTAGAGGATGAAGTCCGGCACCCCGTCACCGTTCACGTCCTGCCGGTCGATGACGAACGGATCGATCCTCGCCGGCGCGGATCCGCAGGCGGCCTCGACCTCGGCGATGGCCGCGGCCACCGGCGGCGGGAGATCGTCCGCCGCTGCGGCGAGCGGCACGGCGACGAGAAGGGCGGCGACGGCAGGGCGCATGGCGCCAGGATTCGGGCACCCGTCCGCCCTGTCCAGCGCACTAGCTCATCGCGGCATCGGCGGTCGATGCCGCGCGGCCGTCATCCCGCGGGGGCCGCCTCGTGAGGGCCCGTGTCCGAGAGGCGCGACGGACCGGGCGGCGCACATGAGTGCCGGCGCGCCGCCCCTCGCCCGTCCGGCCGATCAGTTCAGCGTCGCGTTGACCGGGCGGCGCTCGGCCCCGACCGTCACGTCGCCGATCATCAGGCCCATCGGCCCGAGGCGGACCGGCACCGTCTCGCCGTCGTGGACCTTGCCGGAGAGCACCAGCTCGGCCAGCGGATCCTGGACGTTCTTCTGGATCACCCGCTTCAGCGGCCGCGCCCCGTAGGCCGGGTCGTAGCCCTTGTCGGCGAGCCAGTTCTTGGCCTCCTCGTCGACCTCCAGGGTGATCTTGCGATCGTCCAAGAGCTTCTGCAGGCGCCCGAGCTGGATCTCGACGATCGCACCCATCTCCGACCGCGCGAGGCGGTGGAACAGGATGATCTCGTCGACCCGGTTCAGGAATTCCGGCCGGAAGTGCCCCCGCACCACGCCCATCACCTCCTCGCGGACCGCGTCGGTGTCCTGGCCCGCGGGCTGGTTCACCAGATACTCGGCCCCGAGATTCGAGGTCATGATCAGCAGCGTGTTGCGGAAGTCGACCGTCCGCCCCTGGCCGTCGGTGAGCCGCCCGTCGTCGAGAACCTGCAGCAGGACGTTGAACACGTCCGGGTGCGCCTTCTCGACCTCGTCGAACAGCACGACCTGGTAAGGCCGGCGCCGCACGGCCTCGGTGAGGGCGCCGCCCTCCTCGTAGCCGACGTAGCCCGGAGGCGCGCCGATCAGCCGGGCGACCGCGTGCTTCTCCATGTACTCGGACATGTCGATGCGCACGAGCGCCGTGTCGTCGTCGAACAGGAAGCCGGCGAGCGCCTTGGTCAGCTCGGTCTTGCCGACGCCGGTCGGGCCCAGGAACATGAACGAGCCGATCGGCCGGTTCGGATCCTGAAGCCCGGCGCGGGCGCGCCGGACCGCGGTCGAGACCGCCTCCACCGCCTCGCGCTGGCCGACGACGCGCTTGGACAGCGCCTCCTCCATGGCCAGGAGCTTCTCCCGCTCGCCCTCCAGCATCTTGTCCACCGGCACGCCGGTCCAGCGGGAGACGACCCCGGCGACGTGGGCGGGCGTGACGGCCTCCTCCATCATCGCGTCGCGGCCGTTCTCCGCCTTCGCCTCGATCTCGGCGAGCTGCTTCTCCAGGCCCGGGATGACCCCGTAGGCGAGCTCGCCCGCGCGCTGGTACTGGCCCTGGCGCTGCGCCGCGGCGAGGTCGTTGCGGGCCTCGTCGAGCTTCTTCTTGAGGCCAGCCGCCGTCCCGAGCTTGTCCTTCTCGGCCTTCCAGCGGGCGGTGATCGCCGCCGAGCGCTCCTCCAGGTCGCCGAGTTCCTTCTCCAGCCGAACCAGCCGGTCGCGGGAGGCGGAATCGGTCTCCTTCTTCAGCGCCTCGCCCTCGATCTTCAGCCGGACGATCTCGCGGTCGATGTTATCGAGCTCCTCGGGCTTCGAATCGACCTGCATGCGCAGGCGCGAGCCGGCCTCGTCCACGAGGTCGATCGCCTTGTCGGGCAGGAACCGATCAGTGATGTAGCGGTTCGACAGCGTCGCGGCCGCGACCAGGGCCGAATCCTGGATGCGCACGCCGTGGTGCTGCTCGTACTTCTCCTTCAGGCCGCGCAGGATCGAGACCGTGTCCTCCACGGTCGGCTCCGACACGAAGACCGGCTGGAAGCGCCGGGCGAGCGCCGCGTCCTTCTCGACGTGCTTGCGGTACTCGTCGAGCGTGGTCGCGCCGACGCAGTGCAACTCGCCGCGGGCGAGCGCGGGCTTCAGGAGATTCGAGGCGTCCATGGCGCCGTCCGCCTTCCCGGCGCCGACCAGCGTGTGCATCTCGTCGATGAACAGGATGATGCCGCCCTCGGCCGCCGTGACCTCGGAGAGCACGCCCTTCAGCCGCTCCTCGAACTCGCCGCGGTACTTCGCGCCGGCGATCAGCGCGCCCATGTCGAGGGCGAGGAGGCTCTTGTCCCGCAGGGACTCCGGCACGTCGCCGTTGACGATGCGCAGGGCCAGACCCTCGACGATCGCGGTCTTGCCGACGCCGGGCTCGCCGATCAGGACGGGATTGTTCTTGGTGCGCCGGGACAGGACCTGGATGGTCCGCCGGATCTCCTCGTCGCGGCCGATCACCGGGTCGAGCTTGCCGTCCCGAGCGGCCTCGGTGAGGTCGCGGGCGTACTTCTTCAGCGCGTCATAGGCGTTCTCGGCCGAGGCGTTGTCGGCGGTGCGGCCCTTGCGCAGGGCGTTGATCGCGGCGTTGAGCGAGGCCGGGGTGACGCCCGCCGCCTGGAGCGCGCGGCCGGCCTCGGAATCCTTCTCCACCGCCAGAGCGAGGAGCAGCCGCTCCACCGTCACGTAGGAGTCGCCCGCCTTCTCGGCGGCCTTCTCGGCGGTGTCGAACAGGCGCATCAGCTCGCGCGTCGCCTGCGGGGCGGCCGCGTTGCCGGAGACCTTCGGCTGCTTGGCGAGCCACTGTTCGGTCTGGGCCAGCGCCACGCGCGACTGGCCGCCCGCGCGGTCGATCAGGCCGGCGCAGAGGCCCTCCGGATCGTCGAGCAGCACCTTGAGCAGGTGGCCCGGCTGAAGCTGGGGATGTCCCTCGCGCATCGCGAGGTTCTGAGCCGCCTGCACGAAGCCGCGGGCGCGCTCGGTGTACTTCTCGAAGTTCATGCACAACCCTCCCGTACCGGCATCCGCCGCCCGATGAGAGGCGCGGCGCCACCGAAACGTCGCCCTCCGGCTATCCGCCGCGCGAGGGCCCCGGCGCCGTGGTGGCCGCCGGTAGACCCGATGTGGTGTTGCAATTGAGCACCACAAGGGGCCGCGAAGCTCTTGCGCGCCGGATCATTTCAGGGCCACGCTCCGCGCATGACCGCATTGATTCATGTCAGCGCCCTGTATCGCTACCCGGTGAAGGGCCTGAGCCCCGAACCCGTCGAGCGAGCGGCGCTCGAGACCAGCGGCCACTTCCCGGGCGACCGGCTCTACGCCATCGAGAACGGTCCGTCGGGCTTCAACGCGGTCGCGCCCCGCCACCAGCCCAAGACCAAGTACCTGATGCTCATGCGCGACGAGGCGCTCGCCCGCCTGCGCACCCGCTACGACGATGCCACGGCGACGCTGACCGTGGAGGGGTACGGCGAACCGCAGGCCTTCCGGCTCGACACCGAGTCCGGCCGCGAGGGGCTCGCGGAGCTGATGCGGCGCTACGTCCCTGAGAGCCTCCGGGGCGAGCCGAAGGTGCTGGCCGCGCCGCCGCAGTACCGGTTCACCGACTCCCCGACCGGCTACGTGTCGCTCATCAACCGGGCGAGCGTGGCCGCGGTCGAGGATTACCTCGGCGCGCCCGTGGACCCGCTGCGCTTCCGCGGCAACCTGCTGGTCGAGGGGCTCGAACCCTTCGCCGAGCTGGAGATGGTCGGGCAGGTGGTCGAGGCGCCGAGCGGGTTGCGGCTCAAGATCACCAAGCGGACCGTGCGCTCCGCCGCCACCAACGTCGACCCGGTCAGTGGCGTGCGCGACTGCGACATCCCCTGGACCCTCGACGCGCGCCTCGGGCACCGCGACCTCGGCGTCTACGCGGAGGTGATCGCCGGCGGGCCGCTGGCGCGGGGCGACGCGCTGCGCGTGGTGGGGTGACGCGCGACGGGTGATCCCAGCGCTGCCGTTGTTGCGAGAGCAGCGAAGAGAGCCAGGCAGCGCCACGCTGACACGCCGCGCGCCGCCCTGGGTCACTTCGCTGCGCTCGTGATGACGGGTGGACGCGGTCCAACGGATGTCGTCTCAGAGCCGCGACACGTAGGCCGCGAGATCCTTGATGTCCGCGTCGCTCAGGCCCTGCGCGACCTCGTTCATGGCGGGGTCGTAGCCGGGCCGGGCGTTCGACTTGTAGCCGGCGAGCGCCTTAGCGAGATACTCCTCCCGCTGCGCGCGGATCCGCGGGATCGCGTCCCGGCCCGCGAGATCCGGCCCGTGGCAGGAATTGCACTGGTGCTTCGCCACCAGCGCCTGCGCGCGCGCCGCCAGGGCCGCGTCGGCCGGCGGCCCGGACCGGGCGGGCGGCGGCAGCGTCGCCACTGCGTCGGCGTAGGCGCGCAGGTCGTCGTCGGAGAATCCGGCAGCGACCTCGTTCATCGGCGGCGCCTCCCGCTGTTTCTCCCGGAACTGGAAGAGCTGCGTGACCACGTAGTCCGGGAGCTGCCCGCCGAGCGAGGGCACGCCCTCCGTCGCCGACGTGCCGGCCCCGTGGCAGCCGATGCAGGGGGCGAGGCGCTCCTGCATCGCCGCGTCCGGGGCGGCGAGCGCCGCGCCCGCCAGCAGCAGCCCGCCGAGGGCGGGGACCAGCCCGCGGGCTGCCCGGGTGGGGCGGCGCATCACCGGCCGTAGCTGACGCGGTAGATCGCGCCGTTGTAGTCGTCGGAGACGAGCAGCGATCCGTCCTTGGCGACCAGCACGTCGACAGGCCGGCCGACATACTTGTTGTCCTGGAGGAAGCCGGTCAGGAACGGCTCCACCGCGGCGGTCTTGCCGTCCGCTCCGGGCCTGGCCACGACCACGTCGCCGCCGAGCTTGGTGGTGCGGTTCCACGACCCGTGCCGGGCGACGAACATCGCGTCGCGGTAGGCCTCCGGGAACTGCGTGCCGGTGTAGAAGCGCAGGCCCAGGGAGGCCGTGTGCGCGCCGAGCAGCGCCGCCGGCGCGGTGAATTCCGAGCAGGTATGGCCCCAGCCGTATTCCGGATCCGTGAACGTGCCCTGGTGGCAGTACGGATAGCCGAAATGCTGCTTGCCCGGCTCCGTGAGCACGTTCAGCTCGTCGTTCGGGATATCCTCCGAAACCCAGTCGCGGCCGTTATCGGTGAACCAGAGCTGCTTGGTCTTCGGGTTCCAGTCGAACCCGACGGTGTTGCGCACACCGCGGGCGATCACCTCGGCGTTCTTGCCGTCGAGGTCCATGCGCCGGATCTGCGCGTGCGTGTCCGGCGGCATCACGATGTTGCCCGGCGCGCCGACCGGGACGTAGAGCTTGTTGTCCGGGCCGATGGCGATGAACTTCCAGCCGTGGGCCTCGTCCTTCGGCAGGTCGTCGTAGACCAGAGTCGGCTTCGCCGCGCCGTCGAGATGGTTGGCGATGTCGTCGTAGCGCCAGATCTTCGAGAGTTCGGCGACGTAGAGCGCGTCGTCATGGTACGCGACGCCGTTCGGCCGGTGCAGGCCCGTCGCGATGGTCTTCACCGCGCGCTTCCCGTCGCCGTCCGCCTTCGGCAGCACCGCGTAGACCTTCCCCACCGTCCGGGTGCCCACGTACAGCGTGCCGTCCGGCGCCTGGGTCATCTCGCGGGCGTTGGCAAGACCGCTGGCGTAGACCTCGACCTTGAAGCCCTCCGGAACCGTCAGCTTGTCGAGCGGCAGCTTGGCGGCCGCGGTCGCCAGCGGCGGCCCCGCCACCGGCGCGAGCTTGGCCGCGGCGCCGCTCTCGGGGCGGCCGTAGAGGGCCGAGCCGCGATCGACCTGGACGCTGGGCGGCGGGGCGGCGGTCGCGGGCGTCTCCTGCGCAGCGACCGGGCCGGATCCCATCAGGCCGAAACCCAGTCCGGCGAGGGCGGCTGCGAGGCTGCGGGTCAGGATCGGCTGGCTGATCGGCGTCATGATGTCTCCCGGTGGCGGCGGCCTCGCGGACCGCCCGCTCGCTCTGCACTCTTTATTCAACGGTCCGCCGGGGAGTGCGACCGGCCCGGGCGGCAGGGAGGCGACACTCCGCGGCCGCCGTAACGTTGGCCGGGATCAGGCACGCCGCCGCGTCCTCCGGGGCCATCTTCGGCTGTCGCGTCGGCTCACCTTGCGTTTTGGGCAATGATCTCCGAAAACGCCCCCCGTCCGGGAAGCTTAGGCTTGGCCGGGGCTGCCGGCCGTCTGCTGGAGCCCGGCCGACGCGGCGTTCCGATCCGGTTCGAGGACACGTATCGATGATCGATTACGCGCAGGCGCGGCGGATGATGGTCGACTGCCAGTTGCGGACCTTCGACGTGAACGACAACACGGTGCTCGACGCGTTCGACACCGTGCCGCGCGAGGCCTTCGTGCCGAAGGGCCGCGAGCCCTTCGCGTATATCGACCAGACCCTGAACCTGGGCGAGGCCGGCGGCGAGACCCGCTGCATGCCGGCCCCGATGGTCGTAGCCCGGATGATCCAGGCCCTGCGGGTCCGGCCGGGCGTCGCCGCCCTCGACGTCGCCACCGGCTACGGCTACGCCGCCGCCGTCATGGCGGAACTCGGCGCGCAGGTGACGGCGCTGGAATCGGTGCCCGATCTCGCCGCGGCGGCGCGCACCCGGCTCGGCGCCTCCGCCCAGGTGATCGAAGGCCCGATCGCCGACGGTGCGCCCAAGCAGGGCCCCTTCGACGTCATCCTGATCAACGGCCGGGTCGAGGTCCGCCCGCAGGCGCTGCTGAACCAGCTCAAGGACGACGGTCGCCTGGTCTGCGTGTTCGGTCCGCACCGCAACGCCAAGGTCACGCTCTTCGTGCGCGCCGGCGACGCGTTCGGCGCTCGGCCGCTGTTCGACGCGTCGCTGCCCGGTCTCGAGGCCTTCGCGGCGGAGGCGGGCTTCGCGTTCTGACAGCGCGCGCCGGATCGCGTCCGCCCCCGTGGGCGCGGGCAGATCCGTGACGGCGCGGCAGGCCCCGATCAGCCGAGCCTGTAATCGCCCAGCCGGGCCCGGCGGGCGCTCCGGCGATAGGCCATCACCGAGTCGGGCCAGAGGGTGTTGTTGCGCCCGGTCGCGTCGAGGTACCAGCTGCGGCAACCGCCGGCCTGCCAGATGCTGTCGGCCATGCGGCTGTGGATCCGGTCCACGAACCGGGCCTGGGCCTCCGGCCGGACCTCGATGGTCTGCCTCCCGCGGCGCAGCGCCTTCAGGCAGTCGAGGACGTGCTGCACCTGGATCTCGATCATCGAGATGACCGAGTTGTGGCCCAGCCCGGTATTGGGCCCGAGCAGCATGAAGAAATTGGGGAATCCCGCGACCGTGATGCCCTGGTAGGCGCCCACGCCGCCGGACCAGGCCTCGGTCAGGCTCCGGCCGTCGCGGCCGACGAGGTGCATCCGCGCGAAAGTCGCGGCCACGTCGAAGCCCGTGGCGTAGACGATCACGTCGAGGTCGTGATGCTGCCCGGCCTCGGTGGTCACGCCGGTCTCGGTGATCCGGGCGATGCCGTCCGTCTCCAGGGTGACGTTCGGACGCTGGAGCGCGGGGTAGTACTCGTCGGAGATCAGCACCCGCTTGCAGCCGAGGCGGTAATTCGGCGTCAGCTTCGCCCGCAGGGCCTTGTCGGGGACCGCCTTGGCGAGATGGTGCCGCGCCAGGGACTCGGCTTGGCCGGTGAGCTTCGAGACCTTGGTGAAGCCGAGCAGCGCCCGCACCTCGTGCAGCCAGAACAGCCGCGCCCGCTCGAGCCGCCGGCTGAGCGGCAGGCGCCGGTAGCGCTCCCGGGCCCGCTCCGTGATGGCGTGGTCGTTCTTGGGCATGATCCAGGGCGGGGTGCGCTGGAACAGCGTCAGGTGCGACGCGACGGCGGCGAGTTCCGGCACCACCTGGATCGCGCTGGCGCCGGTGCCGATCACCCCGACCCGCTTGCCGGCCAGCACCGCGGAGTGGTCCCAGGCCGCCGTGTGGAAGGCGGGGCCGGCGAACGCGTCGCGGCCGGGGATGTCCGGGTAGGCCGGATGGTGGAGCCCGCCCATGCCCGCGACGATCGCGCGCGCCGTGATCGGTCCCCGGTCGGTCTCCACGTGCCACAGGGCGCGCGCCGCGTCCCAGGCGGCCCCGGTAAAGGTCGTCCCGAGCTGGATCAGGGGCGTCAGGCCGTTCCGCTCGGCGGTGTCCCGGAGATAGGCCAGGATCTCCGGCTGCGGCGCGTACATCCGGCTCCAGTCGGCCTTCGGCGCGAAGGACAGCGAGTAGAGGTGCGAGGGGACGTCGCAGGCCGCCCCCGGGTAGGTGTTGTCGTGCCACGTGCCGCCGATGCCGTCGGCCTTCTCGATCACCCGCAGCGGGCCGATTCCCGCCTGCCGGCAGCGGATCGCCATCGCGAGCCCCGAGAATCCGGCGCCGACGATCAGGACGGCCAGGGTCTCGTCCGCGGGCTCGGTCATCGCAGGGTGCTCCCGGACGGGGTGTGCGGCGCGTGCGCCGTCAGGAAGGCCGCGGCCTCGTCGAGGGAGGTCCGCGCCTCCGGCAGCATGCTGGCGGCGAACTGCCAGGCGTGGGACACGACCGGGAACAGCTTGAGCTCCGTCTCGACGCCGGCCCTGCGGGCCCGCTCCGCCATGCGCACGGAATCGTCACGCAGGACCTCGCGGGCGCCGACATGGAACAGCAGCGGCGGGAAGCCGGTCGGGTCGCCGTAGAGCGGTGAGACCCGCGGATCGGCCGGATCGGCGGCGCCCAGATACATCGGCCGGATCGCCGCGAGCGCCTGCGGGTCGAACATGGCGTCGCGCCACGCATTGGTCACCCGCGATCCGTCCTCGGACATGAAGTCCGTGGCCGGCGAGAACAGGGCCGCCGCCCAGGGCATCGGCAGGCCGCGGGCGCGGGCCTCGCCCATCAGCACGAGGGCGAGATTGCCGCCGGCCGACTCGCCCGCCACGCAGGCGGCCCCCTCGGCGCTGAACGCCGCCCAGACGGCGGTCACGTCGTCGACCGCCGCGGGGAACGGGTGCTCGGGGGCGAGGCGGTACTCGGGCGCGAAGATCGTGAAGCCCCGGTTCGCCAGCGCGCCGGTGACGGGACGGTGCGTCCGCGGCGAGCAGGCGATGAAGCCGCCGCCGTGAATGTAGAGCATCCGCCGGCCGGGGCCCGCTTTCGGCCGAACCCACTCGCCCTTCACGCCACCGACGATGCCCGGCTCGTAGGTGACGCCCTTGGGGTCGGGGAAGGTCGGTGCCTCGAAGATCCGGCGGAACGCGGCCGCGTCCCGCGCCCGGGACAGGGGGCCGCGGACCCGGCTGCGGACCATGTAGGCCCCGAGATACGCGCGCAGGCTCGCCATCTCAGAGCGTCCCGCCGGACAGGCGCACGATCGTCTTCCAGTAGCCCACCGGCATCAGCCGCTGGATCAGCGCGGCGTTCTTCGCGTCCTTGCCGATGACGATCCGGGGCGCCCGGGCCTCGATGCCGCGGATGATGGCGGCGGCCGCGTCGGCGGGCGCCAGGGTCAGGAGCTTGCCGAACGCCTCCCGCGCCTCCTCGTCCTCTACGGCCGCGCGCTTCGCAGCCTCCGGATCACTCGGCGGCCGCCGGCCGCGGGCGTTGCGGGAGATGGCGGTGGCGACGCCGCCCGGGTGGACCACCGTCACCCCGAGGCCGGTGCCGGCGTACTCGTGCCGCAGCGCCTCCGAGAAGCCGCGCACGCCGAACTTGCTGGTGCAGTAGGCGACTTGGCCCGGCGGCGCGATCAGACCGAACAGGCTCGATAGGTTGACGATCTGCGCCGCCGGCCGGGCGCGGAGCATCGGCAGGAAGGCGTGGCACATCCGCACGACGGCGCGCAGGTTGATGTCGAGAAGCCACTCGAAATCGTCGAGATGCGTCTCGTCGAACCGGCCGCCGAGGGCGACGCCGGCATTGTTGATGAGGAGGTCGAGATGCCCGGACCGCTCCGCGACCCAGGCGGGCAGCGCGCGGATCCCCTCGGCATCCGTGAGGTCGAGGACGCGCGTCTCCACCGTGACGCCGCGGATCTTCGCGGCGACGGCCGCGAGGCCGGTCTCGTCTCGGTCCACCAGGAGAAGGGTGCAGCCCTTCGCGGCGAGGCCCTCGGCCAGCGCCGCGCCGATGCCGCTCGCCGCCCCGGTGATCAGGGCCACCGCGCCCGCGAGTTGGAACCGCTGTGCCAAACCGCGCCCCCCGTGCCGCCGATCTGGATCGGATCGTCGACGGGGGATAGGCCCCGCCGGCCGGATTGTCTAGGGTGAACACCCTAGACGGGGACGGGATCATGTCGCGGGGCGAGGGTCGGAGGGTCGAGCGCGAGTGGGAGGTCGGCCCTGAGCCCGGTCCTGCGGCCGCGTCGCCCGACACGCGCACCCGGATCCTCGCCGTGAGCCTCGCGCTGTTCAATGCCCGCGGCCTCGGCCACGTCACGACGGCGGAGATCGCGGCCGCGGCGGGGATCCGCGAGGGCAATCTGCAGTACCATTTCCCGCGCAAGCGCGGCCTCGTCGAAGCCCTGTTCGCGGCCTTCGAGACCGAGGCCGTGGCGGTGGCGGGCCGGATGCCCGCCGATCCCGCGGCGCCGGAGGCGCTGCTCGCCTACCAGAGGGCGTGGTTCGACCTGATGTGGCGCTACCGCTGCGTCTACCGCGACGGTATCGCCATGGTGGAGATCGCGCCGGCCCTGCGCGCCCGGGTGCACGCGCTGCGGGCCGAGACCCAGGCGCTGGCCCGCGCCGTGTTCGAGGCGGCCGTGCGGGCGGGGCGGCTGCGCGTTTCCCCGGACGCGCTCGGGCGACTCATCGACAACGCCTGGATCGTGTCGAGCCACTGGATGAGCCACCGTCTCCAGGGCGGCACCGCCCTGACGGAAGCGGATCGGGACTGGGGCTTCGCGCAGGTCCGCGACCTCTTCGCGCCCTATCTCGCGCCCGAGAGCCCTACTTGACGGCCACTGGCCCGATCCTTCCATGCGCTCCGGCCAAGCTCGGACCCGAAGGACGCGATGCTCGACCGCCTGACCCATGCCGGCCTCAGCCTGCTCGTGCTGCTCGCGGTCGCGTTCCTGTTCTCGACCAACCGGCGGGCGATCAGTCCCCGCGTGGTCCTCACGGGACTGGCTTTGCAGGTCGGCCTCGGCGCGCTGGTCCTGTTCCTGCCCGCCGGGCAGGCCGCGCTGCGCGCCGCCGCCGACGCGGTCGTGACCGTGCTGTCCTACGGCGACCGCGGCACGGCCTTCCTGTTCGGCGGCCTCGTCGAGCCGAAGATGTTCGAGCTGTTCGGCGGCTCAGGCTTCATCCTGGCGCTGCGGGTCCTGCCGCAGATCCTCTACGTCTCCGCGCTGATCGGCGTGCTCTACCACCTCGGCGTGATGCAGGTGCTCGCCCGCGGGCTCGGCGCCGTGCTCCGGCGGATCCTCGGCACCTCGCCGATCGAGTCGTTCTCGGCGGTGATCACGATCGCCATCGGCCAGAGCGAGATCGCCGTCGCCCTGCGCCCGTTCCTCGCCCTGCTGACCGGCGCCGAGCTGTTCGCCGTCATGTCGAGCGGCGCCGCGTCGACGGCGGGCTCGATCCTGGCCGGCTACGCGGCGCTCGGCGTGCCCATGACCTACCTGCTCGCGGCCTCCGTGATGGCGATCCCGGGGGGCCTCGTCTACGCCAAGATCCTGATGCCCTCGACGGAGCCGACCCGGATCGCCACCACCCGGGTGGAGTTCGGCGAGACACGGGCGGCCAACATCATCGAGGCGGCGGCCGACGGCACTCAGAAGGGGCTCGCGGTGGCGGTCTCGGTGGGGGCCATGCTGATCGCCTTCGTCGGGCTGATCGCGCTGGCGGACGGCCTGTTCGGCACCCTCGGCGGCTGGATCGGCTACCCGTCCGCCTCGTTCGAGGGCGTGCTCGGCTGGGCGCTCGCCCCGCTGGCGTGGCTGCTCGGCGTGCCCTGGGACCAGGCGACCCTGGTCGGCGGGGCGATCGGCCAGAAGCTCGCCTTCAACGAGTTCCTGGCCTACGCCAACCTGTCGCCGGTCCTGAAAGCCGGAACCCTCGAGCCGCGGGCGCAGGCCATCGTCTGCTTCGCCCTGTGCGGCTTCGCGAATCTCGCGTCGATCGCGATCCAGCTCGCGAGCTTCTCCAGCCTCGTCCCGGAGCGGCGCTCGGAGGTCGCCCGGTACGGCCTGCGGGCCATCCTCGCGGGGACGCTGTCGAACCTCACGAGCGCGGCGATCGCGGGGCTGTTCGTGGCGTGACGGGTCAGGCCGCCTTGCGCGCCGCGAGCAGCAGCGCGTTCGGGCGGGTCCGCTTCGGCACCGGCAGGACGCGGTCGAGGACGGCGCCGACGCCGTACGCGAAGGCGAGCGCCGCCGCCCAGGACCACGTCCGCCGGAAGAAGCGGTCGCGGCAGCGGACGGGGCTGACCTTGGCCATCCAGTGGATCAGCGAATCGTGCCGGTCCATGCCGATGGCGTGGACGGCCTCGGGCGTGCAGCCGAGCGTCCCGGCCAGCGCCTCCAGGGCTCTGGGCGTCCACCACGTCAGGTGGTGGGGCGGCGCGTTGATGACGAAATTCGGGACCGTGGTGTTGGGCGAGGGCCAGAGCGGCGTGCCGATCAGGACCACGCCGCCCGGCTTGACGCAGGCCGCGAGCGCCCGGGCGAAACCCAGCGGGTCCGCCACGTGCTCGATCACCTGGAACGCGCAGGCGACGTCGTAGACCGGCCCGACGCGCGCCGCGTGCGCCTCCACGGTCTCGTCGAGGATCGCGCCGGTCGGGTCCTCGGCGGAGAAGTTCGGATCGAGCCCGGTATAGGTGGCGTCCGGCACGTAGGCGCGGAACCCGCCGTGGCCGCAGCCGACATCGAGCACCCGGGCTCCGGACGGGACGTGCGCGGCGGCCTGGCGGAATTCCAGGCGCTCCGTCTCTGGGCCGGCGAGCTTATCGTGCGCGGCGATCCGGCCGTAAAACGCCCGATAGAAGGCCGCGTCGCCGGCCACCGGCGGATCGAAGAAGATCAGTCCCGTAGGAGATTCCCAGAGCCGGAACGTGCCGGCGGGGCGGAGCAGCGGCCCCACATCGACGCGGCCGGAATAGTGCCAGAGGAGCGTCAGGAAGCCGGCGTCCAGGCGCTCGACGCAGCGCAGAGCGGGGGCACCGGTGATCGGGCAGGGGGGGATCGACCGATCGGCCGTGTGCGCGCTGTCCGCCAAACTGGTCCTCGCTCGCTCCGCAGGCCCGGCTGGTCCGGGGCGCCGCAGCGGCACAGGTTTGGTGCGGCCCGTCAAGCCGAGGCGCGGTTCGTGTCGAGCGCGCAAAGAAAAAGGCGCCGCTTCGGATGAAGCAGCGCCCGGAAACGTCAGAACGACGTCTTAGTGGAAGGTGTCGATCTCAGCGGACTCGTAGCTGGTGACTTCCATGCCGACGCAGATCTCGGAGACGACGGGGGCGGACCAAGCCATGATTTCCTCCAGGTAAATTGATGCGATGGATACAGAGGCCACGAAGGCCGGAGCGAACCGCGCTCCGGACCGCGCGCGACTTAGTTGAACGTGTCGATCTCGGCGGACTCGTAGCTGGTGACTTCCATGCCGACGCAAATCTCGGACACGATCGGGGCAGACCAAGCCATGGCGTTTCTCCTCGCTGTTGCTGCGATCCATATAGGCAATATCTTGGACGCAATACAAGCGAGCACAACACTTATATTTCTCATAGGGAGCCTGGCCGTGGGCGGCGCGGGGTCGTTCCGTGGCCGCGCGGCCACCCGCCGGAGCCCTGTTCGGCATCGGCTGCGGATGGGCGCGGTTTCGGCTTGACGGGCCCCGCGCCCGGGCGCACGACGCACCCGCGCGATGGTGTCCTCGACGGTGTCGCGCTCCCATTCCAGCAGCGACCCGCGAAGCGACGTGCCCGACCGATCGTGCCTGCCGTGCCCGGCCCCGTGCCGTCGTTCCGCCTGAGCCGCTGAGAGGCCCGGCCGCGGGGCGACCGACGCGGCGGCCGGCCACGGCCCAGACCCAGGATGACCGGCGCCGCGTCGCCTCGTAACCCACGAGGCGAGGCCATGAACGAGATCGCCCCCTTCGATACGCGCGTCGATCCCTCCGTGCTGGCCGCCCGCCTGTCGGACGAGCGGGCGCCCGACATCGTCGAGGCCCTGAACGACGAGGCACCCGAGGTCGCCGCCGCCATCCTGCTCGGCCTGCCGCTGGAGCGGGCGATCGAGGTGCTGGACCAGCCGGAACTCGACTGCGCCGCCGACATCATCGAGATGCTGCCGCGGGACCGGGTCGCGGGCTACCTGTCGGGCATGTCGGCCGACCGGGTCACGGACGTGTTCCGCGAGATCGAGGAGCCGGGCCGCTCCGACCTGCGTGCCCGCCTCGACGCGGAGACCCGCGGCGCTGTCGATCGCCTGTCGGCCTACGGCGAGGAGACCGTGGGCTCGCTGATGACCACCGAGTTCGTCACCGTGCCGGGGACCTGGACGGTGGGCCAGACGCTGGAGCACATCCGCCACGTCGAGAAGACCCGGGAGACGATCTACGCGATCTTCGTGCTCGACCCGCGCACCCGCGCGCTCACCAAGGCGGTGCCCCTGCGGCGCCTGATCTCGGGGGACCCGGGCGACAACGTGCTCAGCGTCGCGCCGGGACGCCGGCCGCTCGCGGTCTCGCCCACGGCGAGCCGCGAGGAGGCGGCCCGGCTCATCTCCAAGTACGACCTCCTGGCGCTGCCGGTCGTCGACGCGGTCGGCCACGTGATCGGCATCGTCACCGTCGACGACATGATCGACGCGATGATCGAGAAGCAGACGCAGGACGTGCAGCGCTTCGGCGGCATGGAGGCGCTGCCCGAGCCCTACATGGATATCGGCTTCTTTACGATGATCCGGAAGCGGGCCGGCTGGCTGTGCGCGCTGTTCCTGTCGGAGATGCTCACCGCCTCGGCCATGCAGGGCTTCGAGGGCGAACTGGAGAAGGCGATCGTCCTGACCCTGTTCATCCCGCTCATCATGAGCTCCGGCGGCAATTCCGGCTCGCAGGCGACCTCGCTGCTGATCCGGGCGTTGGCGCTCCACCAGATCCGCCTGCGCGACTGGTGGCGGGTGGCGCTGCGCGAATTGCCGACCGGGATCTTCCTCGGCGCGATCCTCGGCGTGATCGCGGTGATCCGGATCGTCGCGTGGCAGAAGCTCGGCCTCTACGATTACGGCGCGCACTGGCCGCTGGTCGCCGCCACGGTCGGCGCGGCGCTGGTCGGGATCGTGACCTTCGGATCGCTCGCCGGCTCGATGCTGCCGTTCCTGCTCCAGCGGATCGGCTTCGATCCGGCCACCGCCTCGGCGCCCTTCGTGGCGACGCTGGTCGATGTCACCGGCCTCGTCATCTACTTCTCGGTGGCGCTGCTCATCCTGCGCGGGACGCTGCTGTAGGAAGGCCTCCGCGCATCATCCCGTAACCGCCTCGGCCAGCCGCTTCCTCTGGACCTTGCCGTTCGCCGTACGCGGCAGGGCGTCGAGGAAGCGGATCTCCCGCGGGCGCTTGTAGGCGGCGAGCCGCTCGGCGCACCACGCGAGCAGGGCCTCCGCGTCGGGCTCGGCGCCCGCCTGCAGCACCACGAAGCCGCAGATGACCGAGACGTCCGCCCGCACCGGCAGCTCGGCGACGCCCACTTCCGCCACGGACGGGTGGGTCGACAGCACCGCCTCCACCTCGTTCGGCGAGACCCGGTAGCCCATCGCCTTCATCAGGTCGTTGTTGCGGCCCTCGAACCAGAGGTAGCCGTCGGCGTCGAGGCGGGCGAGATCGCCGCCGACGAACCAGTCGCCGCGCATGACCTCCGCCTCTTCCTCCGGCCGGTTCCAGTAGCCGAGCATCAGCGCCGGCTCGGTCCGGTGGACGGCGAGGAGCCCGCTCTCTCCGGCCGGGAGCGGCACGGGCTCGCCCGCCACGGGCAGGATCGCCACCCGCCGGCCCGGCTGCGGCTTGCCGGGCGAGCCGGGGCGCACCGGGATGGTCGGGCCGCTGGAGATGTAGGTCGAGATCTCGCTCATCCCCAGCGCCTCGTAGAGGGGCTTGCCGGTGGCCTGCCGCCAAGCCTCCAGCAGCTCCACCGCGAGGGGCTCGCCGGCCGTGCAGCCGTGGCGGAGGCTCGACAGGTCGTGGGCGCCGAGGTCGCCGTACTTGAGGATCTGGCGGTAGAGCGTCGGGACGGCGGCGAACAGGGTCGCGCCGTACGCCGCGATCAGGCGCGGCCAGACCCCGGGATCGCGCGGGCCGTTGTAGAGCACCGCGGTCGCGCCCACCGACCAGGGATCGCTCAGGCCGACGCCGAGCGTGTAGGTCCAGTTCATGGTGCCGGCGTGGAGCATCACGTCGGATTCGGTGAGCCCGAGCCAGTGGTCGAGCATCGGGCGGCGCCCGTAGGCGGCGCGGTGCGCGTGCAGCACGCCCTTCGGCCGGCTGGTCGTGCCGGACGTGTAGATCAGCATCGCCGGGTCGTCGGCGGCGGTGTCGGCGTAGTCGGGCAGGGGCGGGCCAGCCTTCAGGGCAGAGACCGCGGCGGCGTCGAGCAGGAGGCGCCCGCCCAGGCCCTCGGGCGCGACCGTGCAGCCGCTTCCGATCACCACGGCGGCGGCCCCGGAATTGTCCATGAGGAACGCCGCCTCGCTCTCGGTGAGCTGCGGCGAGGACGGCAGCGCCACGAGGCCGGCCGCCAGGGCGCCGAAGTAGACGAGGACGTAGTCGGCCTCGTTGCCCATCCGGATCATCACCCGGTCGCCGGGCCTCAGGCCGAGGCCGAGGAGACCCGCCGCGATGCCGCGCACCGCCCGCTCGACTTCGCCGAAGCTGAGGCGGTCCGCGGTGCCGTCGCCGACCATCACCAGGGCGGTCTTGTCGGGACGCAGGCGCGCGTTCTCGGCGAGGCAGTACCGCGCCGCGTTGAAGCGGGCCGGCGGACGGCGGTCATCGTGCTGGCTGTCGGACACCGGGCGCTCCCCGCGGGCGGCTTTTCGCCGGGTGTCCCGCCTGGGCGCGCCTGCGTCAACTGGGGCCGTCGCCCCGCCGGCGAGCGCGGCCTCCGGGCAGTCTGGCCCTCAGGTCCGCCGCTGCGCCTGGCCCTCCTGCTCCTCGAAGCCCTTGAGCATCTTGTCGAGGGTCATCGGGTAGTCGCGGACCCGGATCCCGGTGGCGTTGTAGATCGCGTTGGCGAGCGAGGCGCCGGCGCCGCAGATGCCGAGCTCGCCGAGCCCCTTGCTCTTCAGCGGGTTCGCCTTGTCGTCGAGCTCCGGCAGGAACACCGCGTCGATCTCCGGGAGGTCGGCGTGCACCGGCACGTGGTACTCGGCCATGTCGTGGTTGACGAAGTAGCTGTAGCGCGGATCGACCACGGCATCCTCCATCAGCGCCGCGCCGACGCCGAAGGTCATGCCGCCGATCGCTTGGCTGCGCGCGGTCTTGGCGTTGAGGATGCGGCCGCCGGTGAAGACGCCGAGCATCCGCCGCAGCCGGATCTCCCCGGTATCGACGTCCACGCCGACCTCGGCGAAGTGCGCCCCGTACGAGTACTGCGAGAATTTCTGCTTCATCTCCCCGGGCTTGATCTCGCCGGAGGCCTCCAGCCCGGACTTGGCGATATCGGTGAGCGACTCGGTGCGGTTGCCGGACGTGACCGCGCCGTCGCGGAAGGTGGCGCCGTCGGGGTTGAGGTCGCCGGCCTTGAGCAGGGCCTGCCGGAGGTTGTCGCAGGCGACGTAGAGCGCCGAGCCCGCCGAGCCTGCGCCGAAGGATCCCCCCGAGCCGGCCGCGAACGGGAAGTCGGTGTCGCCCATCTCGACCCGTACGCGCTCGGGCGGCAGCCCCAGCATCTCGCCGGCGATCTGGGTGAGGATCGTGTAGGTGCCGGTGCCGGGATCGGTCATCGCCATCCGCACCACCAGCACGCCGTCCGGCCCGAGGCGGACCTTCGCGGCGGACGGCATCAGCGGGTTGAGGCGCGCGGCCGCCGACATGCCCATGCCGACGAGCCAGTTGCCCTCACGCCGGGAGCCCGCGGCCTGCCGCTTGTCCCAGCCGAACAGGCGCGCGCCCTCGCGCATGCAGGGCACCAGCTTGCGGGTCGAGAACGGGACTTTCTTCTCGGGATCCTCGGCCGGCTCGTTGCGCACCCGGAGCTCGATCGGGTCGATCTTCAGCTGCTCGGCGAGCTCGTCCATGGCGCACTCGAAGGCGAGCTGGCCCACGGCCTCCCCGGGGGCGCGCATCGCCGAGGCGATCGGCATGTTGAGGTTGACCAGCCGGTGGCGCGTCACGCGGTTCTGCGCGGCGTAGAGCGACCGGGTGACGTTGGCCGAGGTCTCAAAGAACCCGTCGCCCTCGGCGGTGTCGGACCAGGATTCGTGGCTGATCGCGGAGAGACGGCCGTCGCGGTCGGCGCCGAGGCGGATCCGCTGGATCGTGTCAGTCCGGTGGGTCGCGACGTGGAACTCCTGCTGCCGGGTGAGCGCGACCTTCACGGGACGCTGGATCACCTTCGAGGCCAGGATCGCGAGCGTCGCCTCCGGCTGGACCTGCAGCTTCGCGCCGAATCCGCCGCCGATATAGGGGCTGACGATGCGCACCTTCTCGGGGGGGAGCTTGAGCACCGAGCCGAGGGATTTCTGGCCCCGGTTCGGCATCTGGTTGGCCGTGTAGAGCACGACCCCGTCGCCCTCCCAGGACGCGATGGTGGCGTGCGGCTCCATCTGCGCGTGGATCTGGTTCGGTGTGACATACTCCACGTCGAGCTTGACCGGTGCGGCCGCGAAGGCGGCGTCGAAGTCGCCGAGCTTGGAATCCGGCGGCGAGTTGACCGGCTTCGGCTCGTAGGCCGCCGCCAGGCTGTCCTTGAGCAGCCCCTTGGGCTTGGCCGCGTCGTACCGGACCTTGACCAGCATCGCGGCGGCGCGCGCCTGCTCGAAGGTCTCGGCGACCACGAAGGCGACCGGCTGCCCGTAGAACCGGACCTCCGTCCCCTGGAGCTGTGGCCAGACCTGCTCCTTCTTCTCGCCCTGCTCGGGCACGTTCTCGTGGGTCATCACCAGGATCGCGCCGGGCGCCCTGCGGGCGGCCTCCGCGTCGATCGACCGGATCGTGCCGGAAGCGATCGCCGCCGGCACGATGAAGCCGTAGGCGGGGTTCTCGAGGGCCCGGGTCTCGTACGCGTAGGGCGCGTGACCCGTGACCTTGAGCTTGCCTTCGACCCGGTTCAGCGGCTTGCCGACGAGCCCGTCGGGCCGGTCGTCGAGGGGCGTCCGGCCGATCGGCTGGTTCATCTCCATGGGAACGGTCCTTGCCAGGATCTACGCGCGGGTCGCCTGCGCCACGACGGCCCGAAGGGTCCGGCGCGTCAGCGGGATCTTGAAGTCGTTGCTGCCGTAGCCGCGGGCGCCCTTGAGCACCGCGTCGGCGGCAGCGTCGGCTGAGCCGGTCTGCACCAGCGCCGTCTCGGCCTCGGCCACCCGCCAGGGCTTGTGCGCCAGGCCGCCGAAGGCGAGCCGCGCGGCCTGAGGCTTGCCGCCTTCGGCGCCAGCGATCACGGCGGCCACCGACACGGTCGCGAAGGCGTAGGACGCCCGGTCGCGGACCTTCCGGTAGATGTGGGTGCCGGCCACCGGCCTCGGCAGCGTCACGGCCGTGATGATCTCGCCTTTGCGCAGCTCAGTCTCGACCTGCGGCGTGTCGCCGGGCAGCCGGTGGAAGTCGGCGATCGGGATGCTGCGCGCCTGCCCGTCCGGGTTGACGGTCTCCACCGTCGCGTCGAGGGCCCGCATGGCGACGTTCATGTCGGACGGGTTGGTGGCAATGCAGGCCTCGCTCGCGCCGACCACTGCCATGATGCGATTGAACCCGCCGATCGCCGAGCAGCCCGAGCCGGGCTCACGCTTATTGCAGGGCATGGCCGTGTCGTAGAAATAGTAGCACCGCGTCCGCTGGAGCAGGTTGCCGGCCGTCGTCGCCTTGTTGCGCAACTGGCCCGAGGCGCCGGCGAGCAGCGCCTTCGCCAGCACGGCGTAGTCCTTCCGGACCCGCGGGTCGGCGGCGAGGTCGGCGTTGCGGACGAGCGCGCCGATGCGCAGGCCGCCATCCTGCGTGGCCTCGACCGTGTCGAGCGGCAGCCGGTTGACGTCGATCAACGTGGCCGGGGTCTCGATCTGGAGCTTCATCAGGTCAAGGAGGTTGGTGCCGCCAGCGATGAACTTGGCGTTCGGCCGCTCGGCCGCGAGCTTCGCGGCGTCCTGCACGGTGGCGGGGCGCTCGTAGGCAAAGGCCTTCATCTGCGCCTCCTCAGAGTTTGGTGGCGGCGGCGTCGCGAATCGCCGCGACGATGTTCGGGTAGGCGCTGCAGCGGCAGATGTTGCCGCTCATCCGCTCGCGAATCTCGGCGTCGCTGAGTGTCGGAGTCGCCGCGACGTCCTCGGTAACGTGGCTCGGCCAGCCGGCCTTGGCCTCGCTCAGCATGCCGACCGACGAGCAGATCTGGCCCGGCGTACAGTAGCCGCACTGGAAGCCGTCATGCTCCAGGAACGCCGCCTGCATCGGGTGGAGCTTGTCCCCGTCCGCCAAGCCCTCGATCGTGGTGATCGGGTCGCCCTCGTGCATCGCCGCGAGCGTCAGGCAGGAATTGATCCGCCGGCCGTCGACCAGGACCGTGCAGGCCCCGCACTGGCCGTGATCGCAGCCCTTCTTGGTGCCGGTGAGCGCGAGGTGCTCGCGCAGGGCGTCGAGGAGCGTCGTGCGGGTGTCGAGGACGAGATCGTGCGGTTGGCCATTGATGGTGAGCCGCACCGGCATGGTCTGCGGAGCCGGATCGCCCGGCGCCGCCGCGGACATGGCGGGACTGGTCCGGAACCCGAGGGCGCCGAGTGCCCCGGCCACCGCACAGCCCTCCACCACGGCCCGCCGCGTCAGCGCGAGCGGCTTCGTCGGAGTCGCGTCTGTCATGCTGCCATCCAGCCCGTGCGCCGCGCGTGGGACGCCGCGCGCAGCTTGGAATCTGGTGCGCCAACGTCCGGCCGGCTGGATTAGATCCTGTCCAGACTGCGCCCGTTCAGCGCGGCTCCGCCGCTACGGGCGCTGGACCCAGGTCGTGACCCGATCGCTCCGTCCTGCTTCGCAGCGCTCGCGAGAACGGGGACACCTTGGAACGCGTCCCGCTGCGAGCGTTTGGGTTGATCGGACCACGACACCGGAGTCTCGCCTCATGGCTATCCCGACCCTGCCGCTCAACGATGGCCGACACATCCCGCAGATCGGCTACGGCTGCTGGCAGCTCTCGGACGCCCAGGCTCCGGATCTCGTCGGACAGGCCCTCCGCGCCGGCTATCGTCTGATCGACACGGCCGCGGCGTACGGCAACGAGGCGGGCGTCGGGCGCGGCATCCGGGACGCGGGGATCCCCCGCGAGGAGATCTTCCTCACCACGAAGCTCTGGAACGACCGCCAGGGCCGCGACGAGGCGCGGCGCGCCTTCGACGAGAGCCTGCGGCAACTCGGTCTCCCCTATGTCGACCTGTACCTGATCCACTGGCCGTGCCCGCAGCGTCGCCTGTTCGTCGAGACCTGGAAGACGCTGATCGAGCTCCGGAAGGAGGGCCGCGCGAAGTCCATCGGCGTGTCGAACTTCTCGCCCGAGCATCTCGCCACGCTGATCGGCGAGACCGACGTGGCCCCGGTCGTCAACCAAATCGAGCTGCACCCCTATTTCCAGCGCAAAGAACCGCGCGCGGAGGACGCCCGTCACGGGATCGTGACCGAGTCGTGGAGCCCGCTGGGCCGGGGCAAGGAGCTGAACGACCCGGTCATCCTCGCAATCGCGGAAGCGCACGGGAAGACGCCCGCCCAGGTGGTGCTCCGCTGGCAGATCCAGATCGGATGCGTAGCGATCCCCAAGACCGCCACCCCGCGGCGCATCGCCGAGAACATCGCGCTGTTCGATTTTGAGCTCGGCGCGGACGAGATGGCGCGGATCGCCGGCCTCGACCGGGCCGACGGCCGGATCGGACCTGACCCGGCGACCTTCTGCTGAGCGCTCGAGCCTTCGGCGGCGCAGCGTAACATCGCACTGCAAAAGATTTATGCTCACAGCTAGCATATCTGGACAGGCGCGTCCGGCCCCCATAAGTTAGACGGCACAATGCTCAAACTGAGCATAATGGAGGACGCCATGACGGCGACCGTTGCACCCGTCTCCCGCACGACGATCCCGGGCCTGCCCCTTCCGGATCTGTACGCACGCGTCAGCCGGCACGTCCCCGCGATCGAGTGGCCGGCGCTCGCACCCGACATCGAGGCGATCCTGCGCCTGAAGCGGGAGCGCAACGCCGTGATCCTGGCGCACAACTACCAGGCGCCCGAGATCTTCCACACGGTGGCCGACATCGTGGGCGACAGCCTCGCGCTGGCCCGCGAGGCAGTGAACGTGAACGCCGACGTGATCGTGCTGGCGGGCGTCCACTTCATGGCCGAGACGGCCAAGCTCCTGAACCCGAGCAAGACCGTGCTCATCCCCGACATGGGCGCCGGCTGCTCGCTGGCCGATTCGATCACCGCCGCAGACGTGCGCGGCCTGCGCGCCAAGTACCCGGGCGTGCCGATCGTGACCTACGTGAACACCTCGGCGGCCGTGAAAGCCGAGTCCGACCTGTGCTGCACCTCCGGCAACGCCGTCGCGGTGGTCAGGTCGCTGAACGCCCCCCGCGTCCTCATGATCCCCGACGAGTTCCTCGCGCAGAACGTCCAGGCCGAGATCCCGGAGGTCGAGATCCTGACCTGGGCCGGCCACTGCGAGGTGCACGAGCGCTTCACCCCGGCCGACATCCGCGACGTCCGCGACAGCTATCCCGGGGTGACCGTGATCGCGCATCCGGAATGCCCGCCGGACGTGGTGGCCGAATCGGACTTCTCGGGCTCCACCGCGATGATGATGGACTTCGTCGTCGAGAAGCGGCCGAAGCAGGTGGTGCTCGTCACCGAGTGCTCCATGGCGGACAACATCGCGGCGCAGAACCCGGACATCGAGTTCATCAAGCCCTGCAACATGTGCCCGCACATGAAGCGGATGAGCCTGCGCAACATCCGGCGGTCGCTCGAGACGATGACCCACGAGGTTACGGTCGACCCGGCGCTCGCCGACCGCGCCCGGGCCTCGGTCGAGCGCATGCTCGAGGTGCGCACACGATGAACGCGATCTCCCCGAACAGCGCCGACCGCGTCGTCGTGGTCGGCAGCGGCGTCGCGGGCCTCAGCGTCGCGCTGCGCCTCGCGCCCCGCCCGGTGACGCTGGTCACGGCCTCGGCCCTCGGCCTCGGCACCGCCACCGGCTGGGCCCAGGGCGGCATCGCGGCCGCGGTCGGCGCCGACGACGCGGCGGCGCTCCACGCCGCCGACACGGAGGCCGCCGGCGCCGGGCTCACCGAGCCCGACGTGGCGCTCCGGGTCGCCGAGGAGGGCCCCGCGCTGATCGACTGGCTCGTGCGGATCGGCGTCCCGTTCGACCGCACCGACGACGGCGCGCTGGCCCTCGGGCTCGAGGCGGCCCACGGCCGCCGCCGCATCGTCCGCTCCGGCGGCGACGCCACCGGCGCCCGCGTCCTCGAAGGGCTCGTCCGGGCCGTGCTGTCGGCGCCGTCCGTGGAGGTCGTCACGGCGCGGGCCTGCGACCTGCTCCGGGACACGCGCGGGGCGGTGGCCGGCATCGTCGCCGAGCGCGACGGCGCGCTGTTCCGCATCCCGGCCCGCGCGGTGGTGCTCGCCACCGGCGGTGTCGGCGCCCTCTACGCGGCGACCACCAACCCGCCGGGCGCCGTCGGCCGCGGGCTGGCGCTCGCCGCCCGGGCCGGCGCGGTGATGCGCGACATGGAGTTCGTGCAGTTCCACCCGACCGCCATCGCTGCCGGCGCCGACCCGATGCCGCTCGCCACCGAGGCCCTGCGCGGCGAGGGCGCCTGCCTCATCGACGAGACCGGCGCCGCCGTGATGGCCGGCATCGCGGGCGGCGACCTCGCGCCCCGCGACGTGGTCGCCCGCGGCATCTTCCAGGCGCTGCAGCGGGGCCGCACAGTCTATCTCGACGCCCGCGGCGCGCTCGGCGCTGCGATGCCGACGCGCTTCCCGACCGTGGCGGGGCTCTGCGCCGCCGCCGGCATCGACCCCGCCGTGCAGCCGATCCCGGTCCGCCCGGCGGCGCACTACCACATGGGCGGCGTGAAGGTGGACGCGTACGGCGCCACCTCGGTGCCGGGCCTCTACGCCTGCGGCGAGGTCTCCTCCACGGGGCTGCACGGCGCCAACCGGCTCGCCAGCAACTCCCTGCTCGAGGGCCTCGCCTACGCGCGCTTCATCGCCGACGGGCTCGACGCGCCGGCGCCCGCCGCGATCGTGCCCGAGGCCGTGTCTGTCCGTGCCGCCGGCGACCTGCCGGCGATCCGCGCGCTGATGGAGCGCAGGGTCGGCGTCGTGCGCGACGCCGCCGGCCTCGAGGAAGCCGTCGCCGTCCTCGAGGCGGGGGCTGAGACCTGCGACGCCGCCCTCGTGGCGCTGCTCATCGCCCGCGGCGCGCTCGCCCGCCGGGAGAGCCGCGGCGCTCACTGGCGCAGCGACTTCCCCCATCTCGCCGCGGCCGCGCACACCGAGGCCGCGCTGGCCGACCCGATCGCCGCGACCCCGTCCGCCGAGGAGGCGCTGACGCCATGACCCAGTCGGTTCTCTCCGATGAGATCCTCCCCCTGCCGCGGCTCCTCGTGGAGCCCGTGGTGCGCGCCGCCCTGCTGGAGGATCTCGGCCGGGCCGGCGACATCACCACCGACGCCATCGTCCCCCCGGGCGAGCGGATGCGCGGCGTGATCGCCTCCCGGCAGGACGGCGTCATCTCGGGCACCGACGCCGCCGCCATCGCCTTCGCGCTGGTGGACCCGGCCGTCAGCGTGACGGTCGAGCGCGGCGACGGCGCCCGCGTGGCGCCGGGCGACGTGGTGCTGCGCCTCGAGGGGCCGGCGCGGGCGATCCTGACGGCCGAGCGCGTGGCGCTGAACCTGCTCTGCCGGATGTCGGGCGTGGCCACCGCCACCCACGGCCTCGTCGAAGCGGCGCGCCCGCACGGGAAGGCGTCGATCGTCTGCACCCGCAAGACCACGCCGGGCCTGCGCGCCCTGGAGAAGCACGCGGTCCGGGCCGGCGGCGGCTCGAACCACCGCTTCGGCCTCGACGACGCGGTGCTGATCAAGGACAACCACGTGGCGGTGGCCGGCGGCATCGTCCCGGCGATCGAGCGCGCCCGGTCCCGGGCCGGCCACTTGGTGAAGATCGAGTGCGAGGTCGACAGCCTGGAGCAGCTGGAGGAGGCCCTGTCGGTCGGGATCGACGCGGTGCTCCTCGACAATATGGGGCCCGACCTGCTCCGCCGCGCCGTGGCGATGATCGACGGGCGCGCCCTGTCCGAGGCGTCGGGCCGGATCACCCGCGAGACGGTCGGGGCCGTCGCGGCCTCGGGGGTCGACCTGATCTCCTGCGGCTGGATCACCCATTCGGCGGCGATCATCGACCTGGGGCTCGACGCCGCCTGATCGGCGGGCCCCGCGCGCCGCCGGCGCGGCGGGGCCGAAGCGGTCGCTCGACTGTCATCACGTTCGGGTGACAAGTCTTCGCCGCGGTCGCTCGGGAGATCTGCCGAGTCTATCGCCGCGCGACCGACGCGCTAAGATTTCGGCCAACCGCGACGCCATCGACCGGACCCGACCGTGAGCCAAGCCCTGCCTTCCGCGGCTGCCCCGGCGGTCGATCGTCCGGCGGCGCCGGTGGCGCGCAAGCCCGGCGCGGTCCGGCAAGGGCCCGGCGGCGCGCTGATGCTGGGCGCGCTGGGCGTCGTGTACGGCGACATCGGCACGAGCCCGCTCTACGCCTTCAAGGAGGCCGTGAAGGCCGCGACCAGCGGCGGCGCCTCGGTGCCGGCGGCGGCCACCGGCGCGGTGTCGCTGATCCTGTGGTCGCTGATCCTGATCGTGTCGCTGAAATACGCGGTGCTGATCCTGCGCGCCGACAACCGCGGCGAGGGGGTGGTCGGGCTGGTCGGCGCGGCGCTGCTCTACGGCGACGGCGCGATCACGCCGGCGATCTCGGTGCTGTCGGCGATCGAGGGCCTGAAGATCGACGCGCCGGCGCTCGGGCCGTACGTCGTGCCGATCACCCTCGCCATCCTGGTCGGTCTGTTCCTGGTCCAGCACAAGGGCGTCGCCGCCATCGGGCGGGTGTTCGGGCCGGTCATGCTCGTCTGGTTCGTCGTCCTGGTCCTGCTCGCGGTCCCGAGCATCCTGCACGCGCCGGAGATCCTGGCGGCGGCCAACCCGTTCCGGGCGGTGGACTTCCTGATCCATGCCGGCTGGCACGTCAGCTTCCTGATGCTCGGCGCGGCCTTCCTGGCGGTGACCGGCGGCGAGGCGATGTACGCCGATCTCGGCCATTTCGGCGCCCCGGCGATCCGGATCGCGTGGTTCGGCCTCGTGCTGCCGGCGCTGCTGATCCACTATTGCGGCCAGGGCGCGCTGATCATCGCCGACCCGAGCGCGATCGAGAACCCGTTCTACCGGCTCGCGCCGGACTGGGCGCATTACCCGCTGGTGGCGCTCGCCACGATGGCGACCGTCATCGCCTCGCAGGCGGTGATCTCGGGGGTCTACTCGCTCACCCAGCAGTCGATCCAGCTCGGCTTCATGCCGATGATGCGGGTGGTGCACACCGATGAGGACGAGCGCGGCCAGATCTACGTGCCGGCGGTGAACTGGCTGCTCGCCGTGGCGACCCTGACGGCCGTGGTGGTGTTCGGCTCCTCCGACGCCCTGGCCGGCGCCTACGGCATCGCGGTCTCGGCGCTCATGGGCATCACCACGCTGCTCGCCGCGCTGATCGCGCTCCGCTGGGGCTACAACCCGATCCTGGTCCTCGCGGTCAACGGCTTCTTCCTCGGCATCGACCTCGTGTTCTTCTCCGCCAACAGCGTGAAGCTGTTCGAGGGCGGCTGGTTTCCGCTGCTGCTCGCCGGCGTGGTGGCCTTCCTGATGCTGACCTGGATGAAGGGCAACCACGTCCTCGAATCCGTCCGCCAGACCATGCGCATGTCCGAGGCCTCCTTCCTCTCCAGCCTCGGCTCGCACCCGCCGGTGACGCTGCCCGGCACCGCGGCCTTCCTGACCGCCGCCACCGAGGGCATCCCGATGGCGCTCGGCCGCCTGCTGGAGCGCAGCCGCTGCCTGCACGAGCGGATCCTGCTGATCACCGTCGTCTACGAGGAGGAGCCGGTGATCCCGGCGAGCGAGCGGGCGCAGGTCACGCTGGTGGCGCAGGGGATCCGCAAGGCGATCTCGAAGTACACGCCCGGCATGGAGCGCGTCGTGCTGCGCTACGGCTTCATGCAGACCGCCTCGATCCCCGAGGGGCTGCAATGCGCGGTGGCGAGCGGGCTGCTGCCGCCGGAATATCTGGAGGACATGACGTATTTCGTGGGCCACGAGGTGGTGATCCCGTCGCCGACCCATCCCGGCATGGCGCCGTGGCGGGAGGGCCTGTTCGCCTTCATGAAGCGGAACGCCGAGCGCACCGGCGCCCATTTCGGCCTGCCGACCCGGCAGATCGTCGAGGTGGGCACCGAGATCGAGATCTGACCGGCCGCGGCGCGCGGGGGCGCTGCCCGAGGCGCGCGTCGGAGGCCGGGGCCGGCCGTCTTTCGCATTGAAAACGGCCCCGTTCGCCAGCATATCGCCACCGCAATTTCCCCACAGCGGAGGCATCACCCGTGAGCGAGACGATCGAGCGGCACGAATTCGGGGCGGAGGTGGGACGCCTCCTCGACCTCGTCGTGCACGCGCTCTACTCCGACCGCGAGATCTTCCTGCGCGAACTCGTCGCCAACGCGGCCGACGCCATGGACCGGCGGCGGTTCGAGGCCCTGACCTCGGCGGCGAGCGCGCTGCCGCCGGACGCCAAGGTCCGCATCGCGCCCGACAAGGAGGCGCGGACCCTGACCGTGTCGGACGCCGGTATCGGCATGACCAAGGAGGATCTCGCCACCAACCTCGGCACCATCGCGCGCTCCGGCACGCGGGCCTTCTCGCAGACGCTCGAATCCGCCAAGGCCGAGGACCGGCCGAGCCTGATCGGCCAGTTCGGCGTCGGCTTCTACTCGGCCTTCATGGTCGCCGACCGCGTCACCGTCACGTCGCGCCGCGCCGGCAGCGACGAGGCCTGGACCTGGGCCTCGGAGGGGCAGGGCAGCTACACGCTGGAGCCGGCGACGCGGGCCGAGCCCGGCACCGACATCGTGCTGCACCTCAAGGCGGATGCCGACGAGTACCTCGAGCCCTACCGCCTCGATCATCTCGTGCGGAAATGGGCCGACTTCATCACGGTGCCGATCGCCGTCGTGCGCGACGGCAAGGACGAGTCGGCCAACCAGGGCACCGCGCTCTGGCGCAAGGCGAAGTCCGAGGTCACCGAGGAGCAGTACGAGGAATTCTACCACTCCATCGGCATGAACTTCGACAAGCCGTGGGCGACGCTCCACTGGCGCGCCGAGGGGCAGCTCGAGTTCTCCGCGCTTCTGTTCATCCCCGGCTCGAAGCCGTTCCAGGCCCTCGAGAACGAGCGGCAGAGCGAGGTCCGGCTGCATGTCCGGCGGATGTTCATCACCGACGAGGCCGAGCTGCTGCCGCCGTGGCTGCGCTTCGTCCAGGGCGTCGTCGACACCGAGGACCTGCCGCTGAACGTCTCCCGCGAGATGCTGCAATCGACCCCGGCGCTCGCCCGGATCCGCCGCGCGGTCACCGGGCGCGTCGTCTCCGAACTCACCACCCGCGCCAAGGACGCGGAGGGCTACCAGTCCTTCTGGGAGAATTTCGGCCCCGTCCTCAAGGAGGGCATCTACGAGGATTTCGAGCGCCGGGGCGAGATCGCGCCGCTCCTGCGCTTCCGCTCCTCGGCGGTCGAGGGCTGGACCTCGCTGCCCGACTACGTGTCCCGCATGAAGGACGGCCAGGAGGCGATCTACTACCTCGTCGCCGACGACGCCGAGGCGCTCAAGTCGTCGCCGCAGCTGGAGGGCTTCCGGGCCCGCGGTCTCGAGGTGCTGCTCCTCTCCGACCACGTCGACGCCTTCTGGCCCGATCAGCTCGGCACCTTCGACGAGAAGCCGCTCCGCTCGATCACCAAGGGCGGCCTCGACCTGTCGAAGTTCGCGCCGGAGGGCGAGCAGCCGGAGGCGCCTGAGGGCATCGACGCCTTCGTCGCCGCCGTGAAGACGGCCCTCGGCGCCGAGGTCTCGGACGTGCGCACCACCGACCGGCTCGTCGATTCGGCCGTGGTCCTCTCGGCCGGCACCGGCGGACCCGACCTGCAGATGCAGCGGCTCATGCGCCGGGCCGGGCGGGCCGGTGCCGGGCAGCCGGTCCTGGAGATCAACCCGCGCCACCCGCTGATTCGGGCGCTGGCCGCGGCGCCCGAATCGGAGGTGCCGCAGGCCGCCGGCACGCTCCTCGACCTCGCCCGCATCCAGGACGGCGACAGCCCCCGCGACCCGGCGGCCTTCGCCCGCACGGTGGCGGCGGCGCTCGCGGCCGCGCGGGGCGCGTAGGACTACGGAGACCCGCGCCGCGCGCTGCCGGGACGCCGCGCGCGGCGTGTGTCTCCACACACATCCGTTCGGGATGATTGTGGGTTCGGTTGATCATTCGGAAATGGTCGAGCCATAACTTCGCCACCGGTCGGGATCATTGCCCGGCCGAAGGCGCGGGCGCGGTGGGGGCCGCAGGCGTCTGAGCCGAACCCTCTCGCGCGCCTCGGGCGCGCCTCACGGACGCTGCATGAACCCGGTCGAGGCTGAAGCCGGCAACGGACAGGCGGTCGCGGCGGCGCGGACCCGGGCCCACGCCCGGGCGTACCGCCACAGCGGACGCGTGCGCACCATGCGTCGCCTGATTCCGGTGGTCGCCGGCGGCGCGGTGGCGCTGCTGCTGGGCTACCTGTTCAATCCCTTCGCGGCGCAGTTGCCGGGCGTCTCGGTCGGCCCGGTGACGCTGGCCGGCTCCAAGGTCCGCATGGAGAACCCGCGGCTCTCGGGCTTCCGCCAGGGCACGCGCGGCTACGAGGTGACGGCCGACGCCGCCCTCCAGGACGTCCGCAAGCCGAGCCAGATCGAGCTGCAGCAGATGCGCGGCCACATCGCCACCGACGACCAGGGCGGCATCGCCCGCCTCTCGGCGACGTCGGGCCTGTTCGACACCGCCCGCGAGGCGCTCGACCTGAAGGACGACATCCGCATCTGGACTGACAAGGGCGAGGAGGCGCGCCTGCGCTCCGCCGCCGTCGCGTTCAAGACCGGCTCCATCAGCTCGCAGGAGCCCGTCACCGTCTCGAGCGCGCGGGCCAACGTGAAGGCCGACACCCTCGACGTCGTCGAGAACGGCAAGCGGATCTCCTTCGTGGGCAACGTCCACGTGGTCATCGTCAGCGACGCGCCGGGGGAGAAGCCCCAGGCCCGCATCCTGACCTCGGACGCCGAAGCCGCGGACGGTGCCCGATGAGCGCCGCCCGCCTCCTCTGCGCCGCCCTGGCGGCCGGGCTGGTCCTCGCCGGCCCGGCGCTGGCCGAGAAGCCGGCGCGCAAGGATTCGCCCTTCGGCAATATCGGCGGCGGCGGCAAGGATCCGATCAAGATCGACGCCGACCGGCTCGACGTGTTCGACCGGGAGAACAAGGCGGTCTTCGCCGGCAACGTCGTGGCCGTGCAGGGCGACAGCACCATCCGCTGCTCGACCATGACGGTGACCTACAAGCGCGGCAAGGACGCGCCCGGCAAGGGCGCCAAGGGTGACGCCAAACCTGAGGCGCGGGACGAGGGCGCCGACGCGGCGCCGCGGAACCCCGCCGAGAACGGGATCCAGAAGGTCGACTGCGCCGGGCCGGTGACGGTGGTGCAGAAGGACCAGGTCGCCACGGGCGATCACGCGGTGTTCGACCAGGACGCCAAGCGGATCGTGCTGACCGGCAACGTCGTCCTGAGTCAGTGCCAGAACGTCACCCGGGGGCAGCGGCTCGTCTACGACATGAACACCGGACGCGCGAACATGGACCCGGTGGCGGGCGGCCGCGTCTCGGCCCTGTTCGTGCCCGGCGAGAAGTCCGACGCCAAGGACGGCAAGGCGAAGGGCTGCAGCCAGCCGCCGCCCAGGCCGAAGGCGCAGGTCGATTGAGCGGCGCCGTGGCGTTCCAGGCGGGCCCGCAGGAGCCGGCTCGGCCGGGTTGGCTCGGCCGGCTGTTCGGCCGGCGCGCGCGGCAGGCCGAACAGCCGGCCGAGGCCGACGGCTGGTCCGCGGCCGAGGAGGGCGGTCTCGGCATCCTCAGCGTGCGCGGCCTGCGCAAGAGCTACGGCGCCCGCACGGTCGTCCACGAGGCCGGCCTCACCGTGCGCACCGGCGAGGCCGTCGGGCTGCTCGGGCCGAACGGCGCCGGCAAGACCACGATCTTCTACATGATCACCGGGCTGGTGGCGGCCGATCGCGGCCACATCACCCTGGACGGCCTGCCGATCACGCACCTGCCCATGTACCAGCGGGCGCGGCTCGGGATCGGCTACCTGCCGCAGGAAGCCTCGATCTTCCGCGGGCTCACCGTGGAGGACAACATCCGGGCGGTGCTGGAAGTGGTCGAGCCGGACCGCAAGGCGCGCGCGCGCAAGCTCGACTCGCTGCTGGAGGAGTTCGACATCGCGCGCCTGCGCAAGTCGCCCTCGATCGCGCTCTCGGGCGGCGAGCGGCGGCGCTGCGAGATCGCCCGGGCGCTCGCCTCGTCGCCGACCTTCATGCTGCTGGACGAGCCCTTCGCGGGCATCGACCCGATCGCGGTCGGCGACATCCAGGACCTCGTGAAGCACCTGAAGCAGCGCGGCATCGGCGTGCTGATCACCGACCACAACGTCCGCGAGACGCTGGGTCTGATCGACCGCGCCTACATCGCCCATTCCGGCCGCATCCTCACCGAGGGCACGCCCGAGGAGATCGTGGCGAACCCGGACGCGCGCCGGCTCTATCTGGGCGAGGATTTCCGGCTCTAGGCCGGCCGCCGCCGCGCCCGCACGGGCAGGGCGGGCGTTCGCTCACCCTTTCCAGTTCTTCAGCGCCGCGAACGGGCTGTCCGAGCCGGCCGGCTTCTCCGGGTTCAGCACCGGCTCCACCTGGGCGATCGCGTCCGTCATCGAGAAGGCCGAGCCGCTCTGGAGCCGGCCGCCCGCCGCGTCGCGGTGGCCGCCGCCGCGGAACAGGCGGGCGCCGTCGAGGGCCGTGCCGTCGTTGGACCGGAACGACAGCGTGCCCATCCGCTGGACGTTGACCACGCGCTTGGCCCGGCCCGCATCCATGATCAGGTCGGAGACCCGCTGGAAGGTACCGGAATCCAGGGCGAAGGACAGGAGCGTGCCGTCCTTCAGCGGGCGGAACAGGGAATCCGAGCGGGCGAGCGCCCGGGCGAGCCGCATGCGCGTCGTCAGCGCCGGGTCGTCGTCCGGCGCGTCGCGCAGCAGGGTGTCGACCGCGCCGGTGCGGATCGCCGAGGCGCGGCGCTCCAGCTCGGCCGGGCTCGCCCCGTCCCGCAGGGCGGCGGCGGCCGCGAGCAGGATCTCGGACACGAACCGGTCGTGCCAGGGATGCCCGACCGGCACGTAGCTCGACACGACCTCCCAGAACAGCTCGTCCAGGGCGAGGCCGCCCCGGAAGGCGGGGCTCTCCTTGCGCCACAGGTCGAGGGCGTCGACCGCGGTGAGCAGGCTCGACAGGTCGGTCGCGGGCTCGTGCGCGGCGAACAGGGCGCGGTGCTCGAAGGTCATCCGCGTGGCGCAGATGTCGTCCTCGATCAGCACGGCGATCTCGGGGTCGCCCAGGTCGATCCGGTGCAGCGCCGGCCGCTCGGCGTCGGGCACCGCGTCCAGGCCCAGGCGCCGCAGCTGGTCGAGGGACGAGGCGTGGTGGTCGAGGACCACGAGGCGGTGCTTCTGCCCGTCCTCGCGGCGCCGGTTCATCGCGGCGAACTTCTTCAGGCCCGCGATGGTCTGCTCCTCCAGGCCCAGATCGGTCATCAGCAGGATCTCGCGCTCCGCCGCGCGGCCGAGGCGCCGGATCTCGTCCTCGAAGACCGGGCCGACATCGCTGTAGCGGGGCACGTGGACGACGCGCTCGACCGGGGCGCAGGCGGCGGCGACCGTCGAGGCGCCGTAGCCGTCGAGGTCGTGGTGGGTGATCTGGATCAGGCGCAACGGGCGGACTCGAAGGGTGACGGAGCGGCCCGTCTACGACGCCCGGCGCCGCGAGGCGAGGGGCGGCGGACCTTCCGTCCGGCGGCGTTCGGTGCAGAATGCTCCGAGGCCGCCACGAGTCGCGAAGGACCGGCCGGCCGCGGAGACCCCCAAGGGGCCCGTCATTCCGGGAGGACACGATGGCCCTGGCCGCAACGCCGCGCGTGCGCCGCATCCAGACGATCTCGCTCGCCCTGCTGGTGACGGCGGGCGTCGTCAACTACGTCGACCGGGCCACCCTGGCGGTGGCCAACCCGCTGATCCGCGAGGATCTCGGCCTCTCGATCCCCGACATGGGATTGCTGCTCTCGGCCTTCCTCTGGGCCTACGCCTTCGCCCAGCTGCCGGCCGGGGCGCTCGCCGACCGGCTCGGCCCGCGCCTGACGCTGACGCTCGGCCTGACCTGCTGGTCGTTCGGCCAGATGCTCGGCGGCGCGGTGACGTCGTTCTGGCAGTTCGTGAGCGCCCGGATCGTCCTCGGCATCGGCGAAGCGCCGCATTTCCCGACCTGCGCCCGCGTCTCCCGCGACTGGTTCAACATCCGCCAGCGCGGCACCGCCACGGGAATCTGGAACTGCGCCTCCTCGCTCGGGACCTTCCTGGCCCTGCCGCTGCTGACCTTCCTGATGGTGAGCTTCGGCTGGCGGGCGATGTTCGTCATCATGGGCGCGGCCGGCCTCGTCCTCGCGGCGATCGTCTACCTCGTGTTCCGCAACCCGCGCGAGACCAACCTCACGCCGGGGGAGCGCGCCTTCCTGGAGGAGGGCGATGCCCCGAACGCCGGCCGCGCGGTCACGTGGAGCGCGTGGCGGCGGCTCTTCGGGTTCCGCACCAGCTGGGGGATGATCGTCGGCTATTTCGGCTGCATCTACATGACGTGGCTCTACACCGCGTGGCTGCCGAGCTACCTCGAGATCGAGCGGCACTTCACCCTGCAGAAGACCGGCCTCGTCGGCTCGATCCCCTTCGCCTTCGGCGTGCTGGGCGGGATCCTGGGCGGTCGCGTCGTCGATGTCCTCGTCCGCCGCGGTGTCGACCCGATCCGCAGCCGCAAGCTCCCGATGGTCGGCTCCCTGGTGGCGACCGCCGCGTTCACGGTGGTGGCGGCGCTGACGCCGAGCGACACCCTCGCGATCGCCTGCATCTCGGCCTCGCTGTTCCTGGTCTACATGAGCTCGTCGTCGGCCTGGGCGATGGCCTCCGTGGCGGCGCCGGCCAGCTGCACGGCGTCGCTCGGCGCCATGCAGAATTTCGGCGGCTACATCGGCGGCGCCCTGGCGCCGACCGTGACGGGCTTCATCGTCGGCGGCACGGGCCACTTCTCCATGGCCTTCATCACCGGCGCCGTGATCGCCCTGGTGGCGGCCCTGGGCTACTGGACGCTGATCCAGGATCCCATCGCCGACGCGGATCCGGAGAGCCCCGCCGTCGGCGCGCTCGGGGCCGCGCGCTAGGCCGGCCGACGGCGCCCTCTCGCGTCACCCTCTCGCGTCACCCCCGCAGGTTCGGCGCGGCCAGGATCAGGTCGCGCAGGTGCGTGCGGGCCGTGAAGCTCCGGCGCATCAGGTCGACGAAGGTGGCGGCCGGCCCGTCCCAGTCGTGGCGCGCCGCGTGGGCCCGCGCCGCGCAGGCGTCGAAGGGCAGCCGCCCCTCGACCGCCGCGCCCATCAGCTCCGCGAGACGGTCGACCCGGTCGGGCGCGTCCGGGTCGAAGTAGCTCGCCGCGCTGCCGCCGGCTTCCGGGATGGCCGTCAGGCTCGAGGCGATGACGGGGGTTCCCCGGGCGAGGCTGTCGAGCACCGGGATGCCCCAGCCCTCGCCGCGGCTCGGGAAGACCAGGGCGGCGGCCCGGGCGTAGAGGTCGGACAGGCCCCGGTCGTCGATGCCGGCGATGTGCACCGCGTCCGGCGTCCGGGCGAGGCGGTCGAGGGTCTCGGGCCGCTCGCCGTCGCCCTTGCCGACCACGATCAGCCGGGCCGCGCCCTGCGGCAGCCGCGCGAAGGCGTCGAGGACGAGGCCGAGATTCTTCCGCGGCTCCAGCCGGCCGACCATCAGCAGGTAGGGGCGCCCGTCGGCGAGCGGCGTCCGCTCCGTGACCGCCTGCGGCGGCGTGGAGCCGCAGCGCACCTCGGCGATGCGCTCCCGCGCGATGCCGTAGACGTTGGCGATGGAGTCGCGGCTGTAGTCGGAGATGGTCAGGACCAGCTTGGCGCGCCGCGCCGAGAGCCGGGTCAGGATCTTGTTCCGCCAGCGCATCGACCAGGGGAAGAACTCGGGATGCGTCTCGAACAGGATGTCGTGGACCACCACCACCTGCCGGTCGCCCGGCACCAGCGGCGGGGCGATGTAGGTGGTCAGCAGCGTGTCCAGACGGTCGCGCAGGAACAGCCACGGCCAGACCAGGGTCAGCCGCACGGTCGCGGGCACGCGCGGCAGCCGTTGGTGCTCGATGTTGTCGCCTGAGACGATGCGGGCGCAGGCCTCCGGGTCGCCGGAATACACCACGTAGGTGGCGTCCGGGTGGCGGGCGGCGGCGCGCCCGATGATGTTCACGAGCCAGGTCCGGCTGCCCTGCGGCTTGCCGGTGAGCACGTGCGCGTCGATGCCGATGCGAAGCATGTTACGGGCTCCTGTAGGCGCCGAAGGTCGGGGCCTCGCCGGGGGCGTAGGCTTGGCCGGCGATGTCGCGGGTGGCGCCGAGCGGGATGCCGGCGCGGGCCGGGGGCGCCGTCAGGGCGAGCCCGCCGGCCATGGGGTTCGCGGGATCGCGGAAGGCGGGCGTGCCGGTGAGGTCGGGACCCTGACCGTCGAGCGGCAGGCTCGCCCCGTCGCCGGTGGCCTGCGTGCCCCAGCGGTAGAGCGGGGCGCCGACGGCGCTGCCGAGGAAGTTCGGCCCGATCGCGTTGTTGTTGTCGGTGGTGGTCGCCTCGACCACGATCGCGGCCACGTTCGGCCGGGTCGCGTAGGCGATGTTGTTGAGCACCCGGTTGTTCGACGTGCGGTCGACCTGCTTGGTGTAGTCGGAGGCCAGCACGATCTCGCCGCGATAGACGTGCTTGCCGCCGGAATCGCGCATGTTGCCGGTGGTCGTGTTGTTGACCACCGTGTTGGAGCCGGCGTCGAACAGGTTGATCCCGGCGCCGTCGTTGTCGGCCGCGACGTTGAACGCGACGATGTTGCCGTCGCACCACTGGTCGATCTGGATGCCGTTGCCGTCCTGGCCGGTGGTCTCCTTCTGGCCGGTGACGATGTTGTACCGGATGATGTTGCGGTCCCCGGCGTCCTGGGCGGCGTCCTTGGCGTAGACGTGGATGCCCGAGGTGCCCGACATCCCCACGCCGTTGCCCGAGACGCGGTTGCCCTCCACGACGTAGCCGGAGCCGTTGATCTCCATCCCGTGGATGCCGTTGCCGGTCACGGTGTTGTCGAGGATGTAGCTCGGATCCTCCGCGGGCGCGTTGATCACGTCGACGGCCACGCCGTGGGTCTGGTTGTCGGCGAGGGTGTTGCCGGTGATGCGGTGACCCGCCCCGGCACCGTCGCCGATCCAGATCCCCAGGCCGGAGCGGGACACGGTCGAGCCCGCGACCGTGACGTGGCTCGATCCCCGGCGGATGATGAAGCCGGAATTGACCGCGCCCTGGACGCTCAGGCCCGTGACCGTGACGTAGGCGGCGTTCTCGAACACCACGGAGTTGGACAGCCGCGGCTGCGTGCCGGGTTCTGCCGCCACCGTCACGGGCGCCGCCGCGGTCCCGCGGGACCCGACGAACACGACGTCGCCGTAGCTGCCGCCCCGGACCAGCACGCTCGATCCGGGACCGAGACTGGCGAAGGGCACGTCGGCGAGCCGCGCCACCGTGGTGTAGCCGGGCTTCGCGCCGCCGGCGGGATCGACCAGGATGTTCTGCTGCACCTGCGCGTCGGCCGGCCCGCAGGCGGACAGGACCGGCAGGAGCAGGGCCGACAGGGCGCCGCCGAGGACCGTGCGGGGCCACCTCATGCCGCGAGCGCCCGGGCGATGGCGAGGCGCTTGCGCCGCTGGAACAGCCGCCGCCACACGCTGCGGCCGGCCTCGGGGCTGATCCGCGTCAGCGCGCGCGCCGCCATCTGCCAGCCGGGCAGGAGCGCCTGCGGCATGGCGAGGTCGGCGACCCGGTGGCGCGCCGCCGCGCCCAGCGGCGGCGGCCCGACGAGGCCGAGCCGGCCGAGATCCGCCACGAGGTCGGGGCGCTTGCGGTACCACAGCACCAGCGCCGCGCCCTCGCGCTCGGCGATCCGCAGGTAGGCCGCCTCGTCCAGGAGGTGGTGGTGGTAGCCCAGCGCCTCGGGCGCGTAGAACAGGCGCATGCCGCGCCGGGCCAGCCGCTCGCCGAGCTCGATGTCCTCGTGCCAGAACAGCTTCGGGTCGAAGCCGCCCGCCTCCTCCAGGAAGCGCCGGTCGACGCTGACGTTGCAGGTCAGGAACGCGTCCCAGCCGACCGCGTCGCGGCCCGCCAGCGCGTCGTAGGAGGCGTCGTGGTGGAGCGCCGAGAAGGGCGAGAAGGGCAGGGCGGGGTCGATCGTCATCCGTCCGAGGATCGCTGTCTCACGACCGCCCCGCCGGGCGTGGGCGAGCCGGTGCGCCTCGACGAGGCTCGGGACCGGGATCGTGTCGTCGTTGACGATCAGGAGGCGCTCGCCCCGCGCCGCCGCGATGGCGCGGTTGCGGGCGGCGTTCGCCCCGGCATTCTCCTGGCGCAGGTGCACCACGGGGATCCGGGCCGTGGCGACGGCGCGGCTGACGACCGTCCCGGTGTGGTCGGTCGAGCCGTCGTCGCAGACGACGATCTCGAAGGGCGCGTCCGTCTCCTGCCGGTCGAAGGCCCTCAGGCACAGGCGCAGCGTGTCGGCGCGGTTGTAGGTCGGGATGATGACCGAGAGCACGGGTCGATCGCTCATGAGGAGGCTTCCGGGAGCGGGAGGTCGAGGGGATCGGTCGGGGCGCGGCGCAGGCACAGCCACCCCGCGAGGGCTGCCGAGAGGGCCGCGGCGGCGGGCACCGCCGCGGGCGCCAGGGCGGCGGGACCGGCGGCCCAGGCGAGGGCGGTCAGGAGGGCCGGTGCGGCGAGGATCGGCACGTCGGCCAGGGCGAGGGGCGGTCCGGCCTCCCGCCAGAAGGCGTGGGCCAGGACGCCGAGCATCGCGGCCTCGGCGAGCAGCGCGGCGAGGCCCGCGCCGAGGAGCGGATCCCAGGGGATCAGCAGCGTGCAGGCGATGAGGTTGGTGGCGCAGGCGGCCGCGCTCCCGCGCACCGCGAAACCGGTCCGGCCCAGTGGGACGAGGCCCGCGAACAGGATCGTGGCGGCGATCAGCAGCACGCTCATCCCGGTGGCGATGCGCAGGACCGGGACGGCGCCGCCGAAATCCGGGCCGAAGGCGAGGTGCACGAGCGGGTCCGCGAGGGCGCAGGCCGCCACCGCTCCGGCGAAGGACGCGGCCAGGATCGGCACCAGGGCGCCGCGCACCCGGGCGCGCAGGGCGGCCGTGCCGGCCTGCGACCGTCCTTCGACGGTCGGGCCGACCGCGCGCCCGAAGACCGGCACCAGCGGCGCGCAGAGGGTGATCGCCACCGCGGCCCCCAGTTCGAAGAACCGGAATCCGGCCGTGAACTGGCCGAGCTCGGCCGCGCCGACGAAGGCGGCCAGCATCATCAGGCTAATCCGGCCGTTGAGCGAGCCGAGGGCGTTAGAGACGCCCACCCCCGCCGCGGCCCGGATCGTCGCCAGGGCGTGCGGCAGTGAGGCGGGGCGCGCGGGCACGAGGCGCAGCGCCAGCGCCAAGCCGACGGCGCCGTACGCAATACCGGCGGCGACCGTCACGAGACCGAGCGCCGCCTCCGGAAGCTGCAACCAGAGTGCGAGTGCCGTCCCGCCGATCAGCAGGGCCGCGTTGGCGAGCGACGGCCAGACGGACCACGCCGGCCGCCCGCAGACCTGGAACAGGGCGTCGAGGAAGCGTGCGGCCGCGAGCGGCATCAGCAGGGCTGCCAGGGCCAGCGCGGGCCGGATCTCGTCCGGCAGCATCGGCAGGACGCAGAGGAGGACGGCACCGGTTCCGAGACCGAGGACGAGGCGCGCCGACAGCATCCGGCCGAATTCGGCCGCCCGCATCTCCGGCCCGACCGCGCCGAGCCGCGCCCCGAAGGTCAGCGTGGTGCCGAAATCCGCCGCGATCAGCGCGACCGCGAGGATCGCCAGGGCGAGGCCGTAGCGGCCCAGCGCCGCCGGGCCGGCGAAATGGCCGACCATCACGAAGGCCGCGAAGCCGGCCGCGAGGTAGACGCCGCGCCCCGCCGCCTGACCGAGCAGGTTCGCGCCGTAGCGCAGCCCGCCGGCGCGCCTCCGTCCCGACAATCGGTTTACCAAGCGAAGCATCTCTCGGTGAAGCCTGACTGAAAACTGCGACCTACGATTGCATCGTGGCAGGCTGCGTATGGCTTGCAACCGCAAGCTCAATTTATGGTTGCAGAGTTGTCGCGTTGGGAAAAACCGGAGGACTGCGTATGTCCGAGACCGCCGCTGGACCGGATCTGCGTCTCTCGCGCGGAGTGGACACGGAGGCGGGGCGTCTCCGGTGGGCCGAAGTGCGGGCTGCCCTGTCCGCCGACCGCGATCACTGGCGCCGCCGCGGCGGCGGACCGGCCCGCCTGCGCCGGGGCTACCACGCGGTCTGGCTCTACCGCCTGTCCCGCTACGCCCACGAGCGCGGCTGGCGGATGGCGGCGTGGCTGCTGTGGCTGGTGAACGGCTGGTGGACGGGCGCCGACATCCCGCCCTCCAGCCGCATCGCCGGCGGCCTGTTCCTGCCGCAGCCCTACGGGACGGTCATCGCCGGCGCCGTGGGCCGCGACGCCGCCTTCGGGATCCAGGCCTCCATCGGCGGCCTGCTGAAGGAGCCCGACCAGGACATCGGCGGCGGCCCCGGCCTGCCGGTGCTGGGCGACGACGTCGTCCTGGAGGCCGGCGCCATCGTGCTCGGCGCCGTGCCGATCGGCGACCGGGCCCGGATCGGCCCGCGGACCACCATCCTCAAGCCCGTCCAGGCCGACGAGGAGGTCATGCCGCAGCCCTGGCGGCCGCTTCCCGGCCGGGGCGTCGCGGCGTGAGCGGCCCGATGACCGACCACGTCACCCTGCCGGGCCTGCGGCGCCTCCTGGCGGCCGACTTCGCCCGCGTCCTGCGCCAGACCACGGGCGGCAAGCCGACCTCGCGGCTGCGGCGCGCGATGCACCTCACGCTGCCGGCCATGCAGGTGGCGATCCTCCACCGGACCGCGCACCTGCTGCACGGCCGGGGCTGGCGCCGCTGCGCCGCCCTGGTGGCGGACCTGTCCCTGCGGCTCACGGGCGCCTGCCTGCATCCGGGCTCGCGCCTCGGGCCCGGGCTGTTCGTGCCGCACCCGGCGCGGGTCGCCTTCTGCGGCACCGGGGGCGCCGACCTGACGCTCCTGCCCGGCACCCTGGTCGGGCCGCGGGACTGGGTCTTCCCGAGCCAGCCTTTCCCCGCCGACGGCCCCCATCTCGGAGACGGCGCCGTGGTCGGCGCGCACGCCGCCGTGCAGGGGGCGGTCGCCATCGGCGCGGGCGCGACGATCGGGATCGGGGTCTGCAGCCTCCGGGACGTCCCGGCCGGCACCGTGACGATGCTGGTCCAGCGGCAGCTCCGCAGCGGCGGGCGCGGCCCGGAGGCGGGCCGTGGGCGCTAGATCCGGAGGCGCTGGGCCGGTGCCCGCCTCACGCGCGCCCGTGCTCCCGGCGGACGGCCGGCCGCGCCTCCCGGCCCTGGCGCCTGGGCGCCAGCTGGCGGCGCAGCACGCGCTCGTAGGCGTCGAAGATGCCGCGCCACGTGAACGCCTCGGCGTGGCGGCGACGGGACGCCTCGCCCATGACCTCGAGGCGGCGCGGCCCGGCCCGCACCAGGCCGAGGATGCCCCGCCGCAGCTCGGTCTCGTCACCGAAGTACAGCGCCTGCGGCCCTGCCACCCAGCGGTTGAACGGGTTGTCGTGGGCGAGGATCGGCGAGCCCGCCCCCAGCGCCTCGACCAGCGACGGGTTGGTCCCGCCTACGGTGTGGCCGTGGATGTGGAAGCGGGCGTGGAAGCGGAGCGCGGCCACGCGCTCGGCCTCGTAGATCGCGCCGGCGAAGATCACGTCCGGCCCGCCCGCCGCCCGGACGGCGCGGTGGTACGGGTCGGACTCCGCGAGCTTGCCCAGCACGAGCAGCGGCAGGCCCGGCCGGACCTCGCTCCAGGCCCGGACGATCTGGAGCACGAGGTTCTCGGGCACCACCCGGGCGATCAGCAGGCCGTAATCCCGCGGGCGCAGGCCGAACGTCGCCAGCGGCTCGGTCGAGGCCTCCAGCACCGGGTCGGCGCCGTACGCGATGGTGGTGATCCGGGCGGCCGAGGTCCTGCGGGCGAGGTGCCGGGCGATCTCCGGGTGGTCCGCCACGAGGTGGGTCGAGAACAGGCTGCCGAGCCGCTCGTTCAGCCAGAACCAGGCCTTGGCGGGCTTCGACCAGCGGTCGCGCTTCCACTCGATGCCGTCCATGTTCATCACGCTGCGCTTGGCGGTCAGCCGGTAGAGCAGCGAGAACACCGCGGTGTTGTAGCCGAGCACGAGGGGCAGGGCCGGCCGGAAGGCCGCCCGCAGGGTGCATTTCAGGTCGAACACGATCGTCGAGACGGCGCCGTCGCCCCGGACCGCGACCGGGATCAGCAGGATCCCGCGCCAGACCATTGGCGGCGCCGGCTCGCGCACTTGGCAATAGACCTCGACCCGCCAGCCGCGCGCCACGAGCTCCAGCGCGAGGCGCTCCGCCAGCGTCTCGAACCCCCCGTGCGCCGCCGGCACCCCGCGGGTGCCGAGGATCGCCACCGTCGGGCGCCCGCCCGATCCCCCGGATTTCATATGCGCCGTCGGCGCAGCACGTTCAGAGGAGCCTGAGGCATGGTCACGGTCGAACAGCGTCTGTTCCGGGAGATGGGAGCCGGGGGCTATTCCCGGCACGACCACCGGATGGAGTACATCGTGCGCGTCAACGCGCTGCTCCGCTCCGATATGCGGGTCATGGAGTTCGGCGCGGGGCGCGGCAAGTGGAGCGATGACCCGGTCCCACTGCGGCGGCACCTCGGCGACTTCCGGGGGCGCTGCGCCCAGGTCGTCGCCTGCGACGTCGACGAGGCGGTCCTCGGCAACCGGTCGGCCGACGAGGTCCGGCTGATCGGTCACGACGAGGTGCTGCCATTTCCGGACGGGAGCTTCGACCTGATCTCGGCCTTCTCGGTCCTCGAGCATATCGAGCACCCCGAGGTCACCGCGGCGGAGCTCGGCCGGGTGCTCGCGCCGGGCGGCTGGCTCTGCGCCTGGACGCCGAACCGCTGGGGCTATGTCGGGATCGGGGCGCGGCTCGTGCCGAAGCGGCTGCACGCCCGGGTGCTGCGCCTCGTCGAGCCGCGGCGGGTCGAGATCGACTCGTTCGTGCCGCTCTACACGATGAACACGGAGGCGGCGCGGAAGCGGCTTTTCCCAACTGACCGGTTCGAGCACTTCACCTACAGTTTCGACGGGCAGCCGTTCTATCATGGCGAGAACATCGTCCTGGGCAAGTTCTGGGAGCTGCTGTTCCGGCTCACGCCGGGTCCTTTCAAGGGCTACCACATGGTGTTCATCCGCAAACGGCCGTGACGGTTCATCGCGGTCGGAGACGAAGACTGCGCAGGTGCCCGGAGAACCTGCGCATGTCCTCGGCCTTGCGGGCGAGGTCCGGCTGCCGGCGCAGCCGGGCCGCGACACCGTAGGCCACGGCCCGCAGGGTGAAGCCGAGCCGGAGCGGGCCGGAGAAGAAGGCGGGCGACGACAGGAGCCGCCCGGCATTGCGCAGGCTGTAGATGGCCGCCAGCCCGTCGAGCCAGCGGGCCGAGCGGGCGCTTCCCGAGCCGCCCTGGAGGTGGGTGACGGCGATGTCCGGGCGGTAGGCGACGCGCAGGCCGGCATCGCGCAGGCGGCAGCCCCAGTCCACGTCCTCGCCGTAGAGGAACATCGGGCTCTCCAGGCCGCCGATCGCGGCGATCGCCGAGCGGCGCAGGAGCAGGCAGGCCCCGCAGATCCAGTCGACGTCGAGCGCCCGCGCCCCCCTGGCCTGGCGGCTCGCGAGGTAGAGGCCGCGCAGCCCGAGGCGGCCCGACAGGCCGGCGGCGTGCACCAGGATCGAGAGCGGGCGCGGCTCGTAGCCGGCGTCACCGACCTGATGCGTCCCGTCCGGGAAGGTCAGGCGCGGGCCGACCGCCCCGACATCCGGATGCGCGTCGAGATGGTCCAGGAGGCCCGAGAGCGCGTCCGGGTCGTGCAGGAACGCGTCGGGGTTGAGGAGCAGGATCGCGGTGCCGCGCGCGTGCTCCAGCGCGCGCGCGTTGCCGCCCGCGAAGCCGTGATTGGTCGGCTCGGCGATGACCCGCACCCAGGGAAAGGCCCGCGCGACGCGCTCGGGCGTCCCGTCGGTGGAGGCGTTGTCGACCAGGATCACCTCGTAGGGGCGTCTCACCCGGCTCGCCGCCAGCAGGTCCAGGCAGGTCTCGATGTCCCGGCCGGCATTGTAGGTGACGATCAGGACGCTGAGGCTGACGGCGCTCACGGACGGTCTCCGTACGCTGCGAGGGAGGGGCGACGCCCGGACGGCACGGGGATCCGCTCCGGTCGCGCGCGCGCCGCGCCGATCGGGCCCGTCGACGCGACCGCCCGGGACGCCGCGACGGCCCTGCGCCGCTGCGCCGCCCGCACCCCGGCGATCAGCCCGAGGCCGGTGTAGAGCAGCTCGGCGATGCCGAGGTTCAGGCGGAAGCCCGGATCGACCAGCCCGTGCAGCAGGTGCGCGATCAGGCCGACCGCGCAGGCGGCCGCGATCGCCACGAGCGGATCGCCCACCGGCGCGCGGCGGGCGGCGCGGAAGCCCCGGGCGATGCCGATGCCGAAGACCAGCGCGAAGGCCGCGTAGCCGACGACCCCGACCTCGGTGAGGATCAGGATGTGCAGGTTGTGCACCACGTGGTTCGACCGGTCGAACAATCCGGCGAGCCGGGACAGGCCGGTCCTGTCGAGGACCGCGAACTGGTTGCCGAAGTTGTTCAGGCCGACGCCGAAGATCGGGAACTGCTCGAACAGGGCGAGGGCCGCGGCGTTCAGCGGGCCGCGCTGGGCGGCCGAGCCGCCGTCGTCGGCGGTGAGCCGCTCCCAGATCAGCGGGCCGGCGTAGAGCGCCGCGACGGCGCCGACGACCGCCAGCAGGCCGAAGACGATCAGGCTCGTCCGGGAGAACAGGCGGTCGCGGTAGACCAGCAGGATCAGGAGGGCGGCCGAGATCGGGAAGGTCAGCCAGGACGCGCGCGACAGGGTCAGGACCACGCCGACCAGGGCCGAGGCGGCGCCCGCCGCCCCCGCGAGGCGCAGGAGCAGCGGGCCGCGCGACAGGGCCAGCGCCAGGGCGAGCGGCCAGACGAACTCGTAATAGTAGCCGAGGATGTTCGGGTGGACCTTCAGTCCGCCGGCGCGGCGCTGGGCCGAGAAGTTGATGTTCTCCTCGACGATCTGTTCCTCGCCCAGCACCGACAGGCCGAGTTCCGAGCCCGAGACGTATTGCAGGCCCGCCACCGCGGTCTGGACGAGGCAGAGGGCGCAGATCGCCAGCGCGAGGGTCCGGATGTCGCCCTCGGACAGGTTCGAGACCGCGACCGAGACCAGGAGGAGGCCGGCGAAGCGCCACGTGTCGAACCAGAGATAGGCCGGGTCGGTGGCGTTGGAGAGCGAGAGCAGCCCCGCCATCAGGAAGCCGAGCTGCGTCAGCACGAGGGGCCGGTCGAGCCGCAGGCCCGGGGCGTCCTCCCCGAGTCCGGTGAGCTTGGCGACGATCAGCGCCACGGCCACCAGCAGGGCGACGCTCACCGTCAGGCCGGCGCCGCCGCCGATGCTCGGCAGGTACTGCCCGACGGCCTCGAAATGCTGGAGGAAGCTGACGTCGAGCTTGACCGTCAGCCCGACCGCGAGGGCGACGAGCAGGAGCGGCGTGAGGCGATAGAGCCGCCCGACGATCAGGGCGCCGACCCCGCCGAAGGCCGCCGCGAGGCCGACGACGGCGAATTTGAGCGGCGCCGCGCTCAGGGCGATCGCCCCGGCCGCGGCCGCGAAGCCGATCCCGGCGAGCGGCAGGACCCGCAGCGCGCAGACGGGCGCCGCGCTCATCCGAGCCACCGGTAGAGCCATCGCGGGATCGGCCGCCGCGTGCGGTTCAGGACGACGCCGAGCGGCGCCCCGCCGGCGGCCTTGAGGTCGGCCAGGGCGCGCTGCGCCACGGCTCGACGGGTGCGCTCGGCGCCGATCACCACGATGAAGCCGTCCACGAAGGGGGAGAGCGCGGCGGCGTCGCCGATCTCGGTGATCGGCTCGCAATCCACGATCGCGAGCTCGAAGCGGTCGTCGACGAGCGCCAGGAAATCCTCCACGCGGCCGTCGTCCAGGGTCGCCTGGCGGATGGCCGACGGGCTGCCCGCGGGCACGACGCTGAGGTTGTCGGCGACCGGGTGGACGCCGCGGCTCGGGGCGACCGTGCCGGCGACGATGTCGGCGAAGCCCGGCTGGCCGGTCAGGCCGTAGGCCTCCGCCAGCGACGGGCGGGACCAGTTCGCCTCGATCAGCACGGCGCTGCGGCCCCGCCGGGCGTAGGCGCCGGCGAGTTCACGCGCGAGGGTGCTGACGCCCTCGCCGGGCTGGACCGCGGTGAGGCCGACCCGGCGCACGCGCGCCTCGTGCCGGGTGAGCTGGACGAGGGCCGGCTCCAGGATCGCCGGATCGATCTTCGGCGCGATGGCGGCGGCGATCATGCGGCGGCTCCCGTCTGCAGCGGCACCGCGGCCAGCACCGGCACCCGCAGCGAGCGGGCGACCTCCGACGCGCTGCGGTAGGTCTGGGCCAAGATCTCCGCGAGGGCGACGTAGGCCAGGGCGGCGAGCAGGCCGAGACCGGCCGCGAGCCCGAGGATCAGCGGCCGGTTCGGGCCGGAGGGCAGCCGCGGCGGCACAGCGCGCGCCACGAGGGCCGAGGAGGTGACGGCCTGCGCGTCGAGACCGGTTCCGGTCTTCAAAGCGTCGATCCGCTTCTGGGTCTCGGTGATCTCGTCGGTGAGCAGGCCCTTCTGCTGGGTCAGCCGGCCGTAGGCCAGGGCGGCGTCGCTCTGGCCGATGGCCGCCCGGCGGCGGGTCTGCTCGATCCCCGTGATGCTCTGGATCTTCTCGGCGAGGATGGCGAGCTTCGCCGTGTCGGCGGCGAGGAGCGCCTGATACTTCTGTCGGGCCAGGGCCGCGAGGTCCCGATCGAGGCTCACGAACTCGGGGGCGGTCGGCCGGAACCGCACCGCCAACTCGGCGCGCTTCGTCCGCAGGTCCGCCCAGCGCTGGTCGAAGGCCGTGACCGTCGGGTCCGCGTCGGGCGGCGTTGGCTGCCAGCGGTCGGGTCCGGCCTCGCGGGTGCGCTTGAGCCGGGTCTCGACCACCTCGCGCTCGATCTGCGCCGCCGATTTCTGCTTGGCGAGGTCAGCGAGGGTGCCGAGGTCGTTCTGCTGCTCGATCTCGAAGCTCGCGGTGTTGTTGCCCTTGAGGTAGGTCGAGAGCTGCGCGTCGATGGCGGCGAGGTCGGCCCGGGCGCGCTCCAGCTTGCTCTGGTAGAACGAGGCGGGAGTCTCGTCGGCGTAGACCTCCACGTGGCGGCGCTTGTAGGCGTCGAGCAGCCGGTTCAGCGCCTGGGCGGCGAAGTGCGGGTCCGTCCAGGTGAAGCCCGTGAGGATCACGTCCGTCTCCTTCACGAAGACGACCTTGAACGCCGCGAGGTACGCCTCGTAGAGCTTCTCGTCCGGGGTCAGGTGGCGCAGCAGGCCCACCGCCTCGAACGGGATCCGCACCGTATCGACGATCCAGGTCTTGACCGCCTTCGCGCTCCGCACGGCCTGACGGCCCTGGTAGATCAGCCAGTCGGTCCAGTCCGCCGGGGGCGGCCCGAGGTCGCCGGTCGGGGTGATCGCCTTCAGCGTCGCGAACTCGTCGCGCACGATGCTGGGATCGCGCAGGATCTCGATCTCGTTGTTCACGTTCTGCGCGCGCTCCGAGAACATGTAGTTCTGGTTCGCGCCGCCCTGGAGCGGGGCGCCGGCCTTCTCGCGGCCGAGACGGATGATCAGCTTGGCGTCGGCCGTGTACTCGGCCGGCGTCAGCAGGAGGTAGATCCCGGCGCCGAGGATCGCCGCGGCGAGGATCAGCAGCGCCGGCCGGATGTGCCGGAACAGGGCCGCGAGGGCGTCGCGGAGGTCGAAGGCCGGGCCCTCGACCGCGTCGGCGGCGGTCAGGTCGCTCTGCCTCACGTGCCGGACCTCACGGTGGCGCTGGTGGAGGTGCTGGCGGACGGGCCGGTGATGTAGTTCACGCCGAAGCCGGTGCCGTTGAAGAGCAGGATCTGGCGCACCACGAGGTCCACCGCGCGGGCGGTCTTGGCCAGCAGCGAGGGCGGCACGTAGACGGTGGCGTTGGGCGGAACCACGATCGAGTCCGCCAAGCCCGGCTGGCCGATGTCGACGATGCGCACGCTGCCGGCCGCCTCGGCGTCGAAGCGGATGATCCGCACGGCCTCGCCGGCCGCGGTCGGCAGGACGCCGCCGGCCGAGCCCAGGACCTGCGCCAGCGTCCGCGGCCCCTGCAGGGTGACGGGACCCGGCGCGCGGACCTCGCCGAACACCATGGTGTTGGCCGGGACGAGGCTCGCGAGCCGGACGCTGGTCGTCACCGAGGCCAGCTGGTGCTTGTAGGCGGCGTTCAGGCTGCCCATGACCTCGTGGACGGTCCGGCCCGCCGCCTGCACCGGGGGCACCATCGGCAGGTTGATCTTGCCGTCCGGCTCGATCGCCAGGACCTTCACGCGGCCCATGTCGGCCCGCTGGGTGAGGTCGCGGAAATCGTCGGTGACGGTGCGGAACCGGCGCAGCATCAGGGTGACGACCGGATCGATCAGCACGTCGTCGTAGGTGCTCTTGATCAGCGCGGCGGCCGCCTCCGGCGACAGGCCCGCGACCTTGATGCCGTTCTTGCCCGGCAGTGAGATCCGGCCGTCCGGCCGGACGATCACCGTACGGTTGTATTCCGGGTGCGTGCGGAAATCGACGTCGAACTCGTCGTTCGGGTTCAGGCGGTAGGTCGGCTGGACGACGCTGGAATCGATCAGGAACGAGACTTCCAGGTTGTCGCCGACGTTGAGCCGGTAGTTCGCCAGCCCGAGGCGCATGGTCCGCCCGACCTCCTCCTGGGCGGCCGCGACCAGCGCGGCCGGGAGGCCCTCGGTGACCGAGCCGGTCTGAGCCACGTCGAGGCCGGAGCGCGCCGCGCTCTGCGGGCGCCCGGAACTGCAGCCGGCGAGCAGCGGCGCGCAGGCGACGAGCGCGAGCGCGACCGCCGCGGCACCGGATGGCCGGCCGGGACGCCGTCGCGCGACACCGAGGAACGCAGACAGGTTAAACGCCATCGACCTTCAGCCGCATCCTGCTCGAGTGCGCTCGTCCCATCACAACTCGTGATCGAACCGCGCACCGCGATACAATCGCCAAGCTTGGTTAACGAGGCTTGAACCCGGCTCTCGGCAACTCTATCAGAAGTTGTGTCTGGCAAGCAGTGGCAAAGTGCTGAGCCCCGCCCGCCCCGGAGAGGGGGGCGGGTTCCGGCGCAGGCCGAACGCGTGTGCGCGGCCGGGGCGCCGTCGTTCCCGCCGCTGGCGGGTCGACGCGCGGATCCCGCCGCGGCGGTGCCGTCTCCCGACAAGTCCCGCGCACGCTCCCGCCGATCTAAACCTGTAATTAGAGGGATGCTTGCCCGGATTTAAGAACGTGATCTATAGTTCGACGGTATGGAGCCGTACCGAGCGAGGACGAGAGTTCGGCGAGCCGGCGCGGGGCGCCAGTATCCGGCGCGGCGGAGGCGCGTCACATGTCGGGCGTGAGGCCGGATCTCTTCGCCCGCCTGCACGACGACCTGGAGTCGGGCTTCCGGGAGGACCTCGAGGAGGCCGTGATCGATCCCGCGCGCTGGCCTGACTTGGCCGAGCGCGTCGTGCGGGCGTCCGGCAGCGAGGGCGCCCTGCTTCTGCGCTCCGACCGGACCGGCCTCGAATCGCTCTGCACCGCCTCCCTCGCCGACGCCTCGCGCCGCTACTTCGACGAGGGCTGGCACCGCGACGACCATCGCCTCCGCGGCATCCCGCTCATGCGGGCGCGCGGGATCGCGGTCGATCAGGACTTCACCACGCCGGAGGAGATCGCGCGCCTGCCCTTCTACCAGGACCTGCTGGCCTCCCGCGGCCTGCGCTGGTTCGCCGGGATCGGCTTCTCCGTGAAGGGACGCCTGTGGTGCCTCTCCCTGCAGCGGACCGTGGAGCAGGGACCGTACGAGCTGCACGAGCAGCGGCGCCTCGCGACCCTGTCGCCGCTCCTGCAGCGCGCGGGCCTGCTGACGTCGATGGTCGAGCGGGCCCGGCTCGCGGGGCTGACGCAGGCCTTCGAGCTGATCGACCGCGCCGCCCTGATCCTCGACGCCGACGGGCGGGCGCTCCGGTGGAACGACGCGTTCGGCGCCCTCCTCGGGCGCGACCTGAAGCTCTCGGGCGGCCGCCTCACCGCGGAGAATCCGGACGCCGCGCGGCAGCTCGAAGCCCTGGCGCGGCCCTCCGGCCGCCCGCCGATCTCGGCGGTCGTCGCCGCGCGACGGGACGGGCCGCCGCTCGTGATCCACGTCGTGCCGCTGGTCGGGCCGAGCCGCGGCCTGTTCGCCGGGGCGAGCACGCTGCTCCTCGGGAGCGTGCCCGGGGCCCCGGCCGCGCCCGCGACTGCGGTCCTCCAGGCGGCCTATCGGCTGACCCCGGCGGAGGCGCGCCTCGCCCAGGCGCTGTCGAGCGGAATCTCGCTGGCCGAAGCCGCTTCGCGATTCGCGATCACCGCGGCGACCGCGCGCTCGCAGCTGAAGGCGATCTTCGCCAAGACCGGAGCGACGCGCCAGTCGGATCTCGTGCGGCTCGTGGCCGGGCTCGCGCGCTGAGGGGTCACGGTTCCGAGAGGCGCGCGGCCCTGTCGCGTCGGCGCCGGAACGGGTGGGGCCGGCCGCCGGTTGCCGCAGGAACGACAGGAGATGTCTCGATGACGAATCGTATCGCACTTGTTTCCGCCCTGGCCGTCGCGGGCCTGCTGGCCGGCGCGCCCGCCCAGGCGAAGGGCTGCCTCAAGGGCGCCGTGGTCGGCGGCGTCGCCGGGCACATGGCCGGACACGGCAAGATGGGCGCGGCCGCGGGCTGCGCGATCGGTCACCACAACGCCAACAAGAAGGCCAAGCAGGGCTGAGCGTCCTGACGCCGTCTACTTTGACGGCGATCGGATCGGCCAAAGGGTGATGACCAAGTCATCGCCGCTTCTCCGAAGCCGGATTCCCAGCGGAATCCGGCTTCGCTGCGTTCTGGGCCATGGCGCCAGCGAGATCGGTTCGCGCGGCACCTGACCTTCTCACCCAGATGATGGGACCGTCGGCGCGGCGCCCGCCGACCCGGACCGCCCGCGCGTCCACGTCTCCAGTCGCCCTCGCTCCCTCCCTTTCGCACCGCGTCGCGCTCGGCCCTCCGCCCGCAAGCCCCGCGCAAGCCCGCCGTTGACCTTACTTTCGAGTTATTCTAATTAAGAACTGTGGAGGGCGCGCCGCCGAGGCGGTCCCCTCCCTCCGAGATACCCGATGGAGAGACCCGATGGCCGGTTCCGCGAACGCCGCTTGCGAAAGCTGCCGCTTCTTCGACGATCACAAGCTCAACGGTGCCCAGGCGCAGGGTGACGAGGGCCTCTGCCGCTTCAATCCGCCGGTCAGCCAGCCGGCCCCCGAGTCGAAGGGTCTCTGGCCGGTCGTGGCCTCGAAGGACTGGTGCGGCCACTTCACGGCCGAGATGTCCGCCGCCGAGTAAGTCATCGCATCCTCGAGCCGTGCGGGATCTGCGCCGAGGCGCCGGTCCCGCCGAGGCTCCGCCACCGTCCGCGGGATCGAGCCGCGCCCGGCTCGTGCGGGCAGATTGCCGGAGCCGCGCCGCCTCGCGTAACCTGCGGCCGTGACAGACGTGATACGCCCGGCCACGGAGGCCGACCTTCCCGCCATCGCGGCGATCTACGGCGACGCCGTCGCCTCCAGCACGGCCAGCTTCGAGACGGAGCCGCCGACGCTGGCCGAGATGACGCGCCGCTTCGAGGTGCTGCGCGCGGGCGGCTTTCCCTACCTCGTGGCCGAACGGGACGGCGCGGTCGCGGGCTACGCCTATGCCGGCCCCTATCACCAGCGCGCCGCCTATCGCTCGACCCTCGAGGACTCGATCTACGTCGCCCGGACGGCCCGCGGCGGCGGAGTCGGCCGGCGCCTGCTCGCCGCCCTGATCGCGGCGAGCGAGCAGATCGACTGCCGGACCCTGGTCGCCATCATCGCCGAGAGTGGCTCACCCGCCTCGATCGCGCTGCACGCGAGCCTCGGCTTCACGCCCGTCGGAACGCTCGCGGGAGTCGGCCACAAGCACGGGCGCTGGCTCGACGTGACGCTCATGCAGCGCAGCCTCGGACCCGGCCGCAGCCTTCCGCCGACCCGGATCTGACCGTCCAACGCGCACCGATCCCAGTATCGCCGGGTCGATTCCCGTCCAGAGCCCCGGCTGAGTTGTCATGATGCGGACAACTTCGCGCGGGAGAGGGCGGGCATGACGCGCACGCCGTCCGGTTCTCGGCGCGGGCGCGATGACGCGGAGGGAGCGATCCTTCCTGCGGGGAAGCGGCACACGCGAGGACGGGCGGTCAAGGTTCCATCACGACTCGCGAGGGATGGGAGTTCGGGTATGCGGTTTACATCGATCGGTCGCCGGGTTGCGCCGCTCGCGATCCTGGCGCTCTCGGCGCTGGCGGGCACGGCCCAGGCCAAGACGCCGACCGATCCCAGCGGCACCTATCTCACCGAGGACGGCCGCGCGCGCGTGCGCCTCGAGAAGTGCGGGACCGCGGGTGACCGGCTGTGCGGATACGTGGTCTGGCTGAAGGTCCCGCTGAACGACAAGGGCGAGCCGCGGATCGACTTCAAGAACCCAGATCCCAAGAAGCAGGCCCGGCCGTCCCTCGGACACCAGCTGATCCTGGGCCTGAAGCCGAATGCCGACGCCCATTACGAGGGCAAGATCTACAATTCCGAGGACGGCAAGTCCTACGACGTCACCATCTGGACCGAGACGGCCGGCGAGCTGACGGTGCGCGGCTGCCTGATCGCGTTCCTGTGCAAGTCGCAGACCTGGACCAAGGTGACCGATCTCGCGCCGGGCCAGCTCCCCGGCCCGACCAACGGTGCGAACGGTCCGCGCAGCGATCCCGAATACGCCACCGCCGCCCCGAAGCCGACCGCCAAGGCCGGCGCGAAGCCGGCTCAGAAGCCGGCCGCCGAGGCGCCCAAGGAGGAGTGACCGGCGCGGACCCGCGCGTGGCCGGCCCTCACTCGGCCAGGGCCGCGTAGGTCAGGACGCGCAGCTCGCGCCGGATCGGCAGGGCCGAGGACGGGACGAGCTGCGTCATGAGCACCACCGACAGGTCCTCGGCCGGGTCGATCCAGAACGCCGTCGAGGCGAGGCCGCCCCAGGCGACCTCGCCGGGCGTGCCGAGGATCTGGGCCCGGGCGGGGTCGAGCATCACCGAGAAGCCCAGGCCGAAGCCGATGCCGGTGTAGGAGGTCTCGGCGAAGCGCGGCGTGCCCATCGCCGCGAGGTCGCCCGGCAGGTGGTTCGCCAGCATCAAGTCGACCGTCTTGCGGCCCAGCAGGCGCGCGCCGTCGAGGGTGCCCCGGTTGAGGATCATCCGGCAGAAGCGCTGATAGTCCGCGGCCGTCGAGACGAGGCCGCCGCCGCCCGACGCGATGGCGGGCGGGCGCGCGAAGGCCGTGTCCACGGAATCGTCGAACAGGCGCAGCTGCCGCGCGCGGTCGTACGCGTAGGTGGCGCAGAAGCGCGGCATCAGCTCGGGCCGCACGTGGAAGTCTGTATCGACCATGCCGAGAGGCCCGATCACCACGTCGCGGAGATGGTCGGCGAACGGGCGGCCGGTCAGCGCGGCCACGTACTGGCCGAGCACGTCGGTGGCGACGCTGTAGTTCCAGGCGCTGCCCGGTTGGGCGAGGAGCGGCAGCTTCGCGACCCGCGCGGTCATCTCGGCGAGGGTGCCCTCGCGCGCCAGGAAGTCGACGCCCTGCTCGCGGTACTGCGCGTCGACCAGGGTCGCCTCCATGAAGCCGTAGGTCAGCCCGGCCGTGTGGGTCAGCAGGTCCCGCACGGTGATCGCCCGGCGGGCCGGTTCGGTCTCGAGCTTCGCCCGGTTGCCGCCCACGGCGACGCGCATCTCGGCGAACTCGGGCAGGACCCGGGAGATCGGATCGTCGAGCTGGAACAGGCCCTGCTCGTAGAGCTGCATCACCGCCACCGAGGTCAGCGGCTTGGTCATCGAGTAGATCCGGGTGACCGTGTCGAGGGTGAACGGCGTTGCCCGGGCGAGGTCGGCCTGCCCGCAGGCGCGCGCGAAGGCGATGCGCCCGCGCCGCGCCACGGTGACCGACAGTCCGGCCAGCCGGCCGTCGCCGACGAGGCGGTCCATCCACGGCACGATCCGGGCGAGCCCCTCCGGGCTGAACCCGGCGCCGGTCGGATCGGTCTCGGTCAGCGCGCTCATGCGGTCTCCTCGTGGTGGCTTTCCGCGAACGTAGAAGGGGCGGGGGACGAAATCACCAGCCCATCGTTCCGGGACCGCCCTTGAACGGGCCGACGATGCCGGGCGTGATCCAGCCACCGTAGAAGTTTCCCGGTTGCGGGGTCACCGGGTCCGCCCCGACGAAGCAGGCGTCCATCGGGCCGGCGTAGAACGCGACGTAGCCGGCGATCGCGCGGAAATCCGGGGTCGGATCCGGGTAGGCCCAGGCCGCCCCGGGCACGAGACGGTCGCCGCCGCGCACGTCGAACAGGACCGCCTGTCCCTTCCACTCGCAGATCCCGCCGCGCCGCCGGTTCACGAGCGTCCCGTCCGCGATGTCGGCGGGCGGCAGGTAGTAGGTCGGCGGGTGCGAGGTCTCGAGCACCCGGAACCCGGAGCCCGTCTCGGCGATGACGCGGCCGCCGAGCACGACCCGCAGCCGGTCCGGGACGGATTCGAGCCGGGGCGGCCGCGGATAGTCCCAGACGCTCTCCTCGCCGGTCCGACCGGATCGGGGACGGGCCGAAAGGGTGATCCGCGCATGGAGAACCTCGTGCTGTGCCGGTGCGGATTCTGATAGGGCAGTGCTGCCGGCGTTTGTCGTCCGGCGCGCCCGTGCTAGCCCGTCGCCGACACTCGAGCCCGGGATCGCCCGCGATGGACATCGCCCTCTTCCTCGACTTCGACGGCACGCTCGCCGAGATCGCGCCGCGTCCGGACGCCGTGCAGGTCGAGCCCGGCCTCGTGGAGGATCTGGAGCGGCTCCGGGCGCGCCTCGACGGCGCCCTCGCCATCGTCACCGGCCGGCCGGTCACGGTGATCGACGGCTTCCTGGCGCCGTCCCGGTTGGATGCGGCCGGTCTCCACGGCGTCGAGCGCCGGGTCGCCGGCGCGCTCACGGGAGGCCGCGCGGAGGACCATCCGGATCTGCGCCGGCAGGTCGCGCGCCTGCAGGCCGAGACCGCCGCGCTCGCGCAGGTCCTGATCGAGGATAAGGGCGCCTCGGTGGCGGTCCACTGGCGGCTCGCGAACCCGGACGATGCCCTGCGGGCCGAGACGCTGGTGAAGGGCGCGGCGGAGGCGCTCGGCGCCGAGTACCGCCTGCAGCTCGGCAAGGCGGTCGGCGAGATCGTCCCCGCGCAGGCCACCAAGGCACACGCGATCCGCGCCTTCATGGCGCAGGCGCCCTACGCCGGACGGGTCCCCGTCTTCTTCGGCGACGACCGCACCGACGAGATCGCCTTCGCGTCGATCAACGAGGACGGCGGCGTCGCGGTGCGCGTCGGTGACGGCGAGACCGTCGCCCGGCGGCGCCTGCCCGACCCCGCCGCCGTCCGTGCCCTGCTCAGCAACTGGGCTGCCGGTGGCGCGATCGACCCGGACGCGCTGCCGCCGGCCTGACGCGCCGCGCTGTCGAGGGGAGGTCGCGATGTCGGGGCGTTCCGTCACGGGTTGGCCGCGCCTGCTGCTGCGGCTGGAGGGGGGCTGCATCCTCGTCGCCGCCCTGCTCGCCTATGGTTGGCTCGGGCCGTCGTGGTGGCTCTTCGCGGCGCTGCTCTTCGTCCCCGATCTGAGCATGCTGGGCTACGCGGCCGGTCCCGTGGTCGGCGCGGTGCTCTACAACGCGGCCCACACGCTCGCGCTGCCGCTCGTCGGCCTGTCCCTGGCGATCGCTTCGGGCCGCCCCGAGGCCGTCGGGCCGGTCCTCATCTGGCTGGCCCATATCGGCCTCGACCGCGCCCTCGGTTACGGTCTCAAATACGGCAGCGGCTTCGGCGATACCCATCTCGGCGTGATCGGCCGGGCGCGTGACAAGACGATCGCGCAATCCTGAGCGGCGGATGCCGCCGATTGGGACTTGCCCGCGCGGTGTCGCGCGGCCGATGAATCGCCGGAGCCGTGCTGGACGGGAGTCCCGTCGCGGCGGGCCAGAGAGCAGGGGCAAGTTGCGATGTTCGAGTTTCCGGTTCTGGTCGGCGACATCGGCGGGACGAACGCGCGGTTCGGTCTGATCGAGACGTCCGGCGACCAGCCCCGCCTCCTCGCGCACGAGGCGACCGCCGACCATCCCGATCCGTCCAGCGCCATCAAGGCGTCGCTCGCCAAGGGCGGCGGCCCGGCACCGCGCTCGGCGATCCTGGCGATCGCCGGCCGGGTCGACGGGCCGGAGATCCAGCTGACGAACGCGCACTGGAAGATCGCGGGCCAGCGCATCGCCGAGGATTTCGGGCTCTCCTCGGCGACGGTGGTCAACGACTACGTGCCGGTGGCGGCCGGCGCCGCCGATATCGAGCCCCACGACCTCACGCCGGTCGGCCCCTGTCCCCCCGTGCCCGGCGGCGCCCGCGTGGTGCTGGGCCCCGGCACCGGGTTCGGCGCGGCCGCGCTGGTCCCCTATGCGGCGCATCTCGCCATCGTCTCCACCGAGGTCGGCCACACCGATATCGGCCCGGCCGACGCCTTCGAGGAGAAGGTCTGGCACGCGCTGGAGCGGGTCGAGGACCGGATCACCGTGGAGACGGTGCTGTCGGGACCGGGCCTGTCGCGGCTCCACGCGGCCGTCGCCCATGTCCGGACCGGGCAGCCGCACGAGAAGATCGAGCCGGCCGCGGTCACCGAGGCCGGTCTGAACGCCACCGATCCGCACGCCGCGGAGACGCTCGCGCTGTTCGGCCGGGTGCTCGGACGCGTCTGCGGCGACCTCGCTCTGACCTTCCTGGCGACGAGCGGGGTCTATATCGGCGGCGGGATCGCGCCCCGGATCCTCAAGGTGCTGGAGGAGAGCGGCTTCCGCGACGCCTTCGAGAAGAAGGCGCCCTTCGCCGCCATGATGCGCCAGATCCCGACCAGCGTGATCACCGTCCACGACCCCGCTTTCCGGGGCCTGGCGGCCCTGGCGAACGAGGGCGCCAAGTTCGTCTACCACGGGCAGGTGTGGCGGAAGGGGGCCTGAGCGCCCGCGGCGGCGTCGGCCGGGCGCGGAGCGAGGCCGGACGGCTCCGCTCCGCGCGCGTCCCGCTGTCGCGCCGGGCCCGCCCTCAGGCCGCCGCCAGCGGCTTCGAGACCTCCTCCAGGGACTTGCCCTCCGCGGCGGTGCCCCAGATGCCTCCGACGACCGCCGCGATGAGCATCAGCACCGCGCCGAGGCCGTAGCCGAACAGCACCCAGTCGCGCGAGCCGGTCTCGACCAGCGTGCCGAACAGGAGCGGGCCCGAGACGCCGCCGATGCCGGTGCCGACCGCGTAGAAGGCCGCGATGGCGAGCGCCCGGATCTCCAGCGGGAACGTCTCGGAGACCGTGAGATAGGCCGAGCTCGCCGCCGCCGAGGCGAAGAAGAACACCACCATCCAGGCCGCGGTCTGGCCGACCGGCCCGAGGATCTCGAGACGGAACAGCAGTCCGACCGCGGCGAGCAGCAGCGCCGAGATGCCGTACGTGAAGGCGATCATCTTGCGCCGGCCGATCGTGTCGAACAGCCGCCCGAGCAGCAGCGGGCCGAGGAACGAGCCGAGCGCGAAGGGCAGCAGGTACCAGCCGACATGGTTGCCGGGCACCTGATAGAAGCGCTCCAGCACCAGCGCGTAGGTGAAGAACAGCGCGTTGTAGAAGAAGGCCTGCGCGATCATCAGCGCGAGGCCGACCATGGTCTCCTTGCGGCTCGTCACGAACAGCGCCTTGAACACCTCGGAGAGCGGGGTGTGGTCGCGGGTGCGGACCTTCATGCGCTTGCTCTCGTCCACCGGCGGCAGGGTCACGCCCTCGTCGGTGAAGCGCTTCTCGATGCCGGTGACGACGCGGTCGGCCTCCGCCGCGTAGCCGTGGGTCGCGAGCCAGCGCGGGCTCTCGGGGATCCAGGTGCGCAGCAGCAGGATCACGAGGCCGATGGCGCCGCCGGTGAAGAAGGCGACGCGCCAGCCCCAGGCCGGGTCGATCACCTCGGGCTTCAGGAGCACGATCGACATGAACGAGCCGAGCGCCGCGCCGATCCAGAACGAGCCGTTGATGACGAGGTTGGTCCAGCCGCGGACCCGGGCCGGGACCAGCTCCTGGATGGTCGAGTTGATCGCCGTGTACTCGCCGCCGATCCCCGCGCCCGTGAAAAAGCGGAAGAAGCAGAAGCTCCAGATGTTCCAAGACAGGCCGGTGGCCGCCGTGGCGACGAGGTAGAGGGCCAGCGTGATGAAGAACAGCTTCTTCCGGCCGATCCGGTCGGTGAGCCAGCCGAAGCCGATCGCGCCGGTCACGGCGCCCACGAGGTAGCAGGAGGCGGCGAGCCCGACGTCGAACTCCGAGAACGACATCGGCGGCTGGCGCAGCGCGCCCACCAGGGAGCCGGCGAGCGTCACCTCGAGGCCGTCCAGCACCCAGGTGATGCCGAGCGCCACGATCACGAGGACGTGGAAGCGGCCCCAGGGCAGCCGGTCCAGGCGCGCGGAGATGTCGGTGTCGATCACGCGGCCGATCTCCGCGCGCTCCGGCGTCCCGGATCCCCCCTCGACCTTGCTCGCCATGTCCGCGTGTCCTCCCGATTCACCTGTTTAACCGTGCCTGGACAGCGGGCATTTACCGCGACTGTAGGCAGGTGTTGGGAACGGGTTGGAAATCGATTCGGTTCGATTTCGTCTTCACGTGCGCGGCGCAGAACAGGGAGGTCCACGCGGTGCCCCTCCCATGCCTTCCAGTCCCGCCCGTCCCCGCCGATCCTGGCCCCGCTACGCCCTGCTGGCCGCGATGACGCTCGGCGGGCTCGCGACCGCCCCCACCGAGGGCGCGGACCGGCACCTCGAACGGCCCAAGCCCCGCGTCGCGATCCAGGCGGCCGAGCGCTGGCGCCTGCGGCCGACCGAGCCCGTCGTGGCGGCGACGACCGGCAGCATCCGCAAGCGGGCGGAGACCGCGATCCCCGAGGATCGGCGCAACGTCCGCCTCGTCTACCCGGCGCTGATCGAGGCGCGCTGACGGAGCCGGCGCCCGACCCATCTCGACGATCCGGATCCCGTCAGGCACAGCGCCTGCTTCGCCCGCGCGTGGACGGGCCGAGCGGTACGGTGCGGAGGATTTAGATGGCGGAGGCGATCGCCCTGGTCGGGTGCAAGGGGCCGGATCAGGAGGCGGAGTACCTGCGGATCCTCTCGGCGGCCATGCCCGAGGAGCGCCTGATCCCGTTCCGGTCGATGGACGACGCGGCCCGGGCGGCCGCGCGGGTCGCCGTCGTGGCCAACCCCGATCCGGCCGAGGTCGCGGCGCTGCCGGGGCTCGTCTGGGTGCAGAGCCTCTGGGCCGGGGTGGAGAAGCTCGTCGGCGCCTTCGACCGGCCGCTGCCGATCGTCCGCCTCGTCGACCGCGAGATGGCCCGCACCATGGCCGAGGCCGTCCTGGCCTGGACCTACTATCTCCAGCGCGACATGCCGGTCTACGCCCGCCAGCAGAGGGACCGGGTCTGGCGCCCGCACGCCTACCGCAAGCCGTCCGACACCACGGTCGGCCTGCTCGGCCTCGGGGCGCTCGGGACCGCGGCGGCGGAGCGACTCACCGGAGCCGGCTTCCGCGTCGTCGGCTGGAGCCGCAGCCCCAAGGCGGTGCCGGACCTCGAGACGTTCCACGGCGCCGACGGCCTCCCGGCGATGCTCGGCCGGTGCGACATCCTCGTCTGCCTCGTGCCGCTGACGCCGGAGACGCGGGGCCTCGTGAACGCCGAGCGCCTCGCCGCCCTGAAGCCCGGCGCCGCGCTGATCAACTTCGCCCGCGGACCGATCGTCGTCACCGAGGACCTGATCGCCGCCCTGGACAAGGGCCACCTCGCCCACGCCGTGCTCGACGTCTTCGCGGTCGAGCCCCTGCCGGCGGACTCGCCGCTGTGGTCGCATCCCGGCGTGACGGTGCTGCCGCACGTCTCGGGGCCGACCGACATGGATTCGGCGGCCGCCACGGTGGCGGCCAACCTGAGGGCCTATCGGCGGACCGGCCAGGTGCCGGACGGCGTCGACGCGGCGCGCGGATACTAGGGCGCGCGCCTCACAGCTTCGGGAATGTCGCCGCGAGGTGGTCGATCAGCACCCGCACGGCCGGCGGCAGCCCGCGCCGGGTCGTGAAGACGATGTGCACGATCCCGGGCTGACCCTGCCAGTCCGGGTAGACGGGCACGAGCCGGCCGGCCGCGACGGCATCGGTGCAGGCGTGGTCGGGCAGGAACGCGACCCCGAGGCCGTCGGCCGCCGCGTCGCACAGCGCGGCGAAGTCGCCGCAGGTCAGGCGCGGCTCGTGGCGCAGGGTGAAGATCGTGCCGTCCCGGTGCTCCAGCCGCCACTCCGCCTCGCCGGGATCGTCGCGGGTGCCGAGGGTCGGGACCGCGCCGAGCGCGGCGATGTCGGGGCCGAGGCCGCGCGCGATCCGCGGCGCGGCGACCAGGATCCACCGCGAGGTTCCGAGCGTGCGCATGGTCAGCGACGCGTCGCTCGTCAGGTCCCGTCGGACCCGCAGCGCCACGTCGATCCGCTCCTCGATCAGGTCGACGGGCCGGTCGGTCACGACCAGCTGCAGCCGCACCTTCGGGTATCGGACGAGGAATCCGCGGACGCGCGCCGCGACGATGTCGGTGAGGCCCGTGGGACAGCTCATGCGGATCCGCCCGTGCGGCTCGGTCTGCGCCTCCGCGACCAGCGCCTCGGCCCGCTCCGCCTCCAGCATCATCGCCCGGCAGCGCTCGTAGAACCCCTGGCCGACCTCGGTCACGCGGAAGCGCCGGCTCGACCGCTCGATCAGGCGGGCGCCCAGGCGCGCCTCCAGGGCCGCGATGCGGCGGCTCAGCTTCGATTTCGGCTGGTGCAGCGCCCGGCCGGCCGCGGCGAAGCCGCCATGCGCGACGACCTCGGCGAAGTAGACGTAGTCGTTGAGATCGGCGCGGCTCATCGTTCCTCCTGTGGAACGCTGAGTGCCACATTCGGCGACTACCCGCACCATCGTTCCGGCGGCATCTCTCCGACCAGCGGCGCGCACGGCGCCGAACAGCGGAGAACGACGATGACCGGCAGGTTTCAGGACAAGGTCGTGGTGGTGACCGGCGGCACCAGCGGCATCGGCCTCGCGACCGCCCAGGCCTTCGTGGCCGAGGGGGCCTCGGTGTTCATCACCGGTCGCCGCCAGGAGGCGCTCGACGCGGCGGTGAAGCGGATCGGCGGCCGGATCACGGGCGTGCGCGGCGACATGGCGAACCTCGCCGACATCGACCGCCTGTACGACGCGGTCCAGCAGAAGCACGCGCAGATCGACGTGGTCTTCGCCAATGCCGGCGGCGGCAGCTTCGCGCCGCTCGGCGCGATCACCGAGGCGCATTATCAGAGCATCTTCGACACCAACGTGAAGGGCGTGCTCTTCACCGTCCAGAAGGCGCTGCCGCTCCTGCGGGACGGGGCCGCGATCGTGCTCACCGGATCGACCACCGGCAGTTCGGGCACGCCGGCCTTCAGCGTCTACTCGGCCACCAAGGCGGCCGTGCGCAACTTCGCCCGGAACTGGATCCTCGACCTGAAGGACCGGCGCATCCGGGTGAACACGATCAGCCCGGGCGTGACCGAGACCGCCGGCCTCGACGAGCTCTTCGGCGGCGGCGATCAGGCGGCGGCCACCAAGGACTATCTCGCGGGCCAGATCCCGGCCGGCCGCGTCGGCCGGCCCGAGGAGATCGCCCAGGCGGTGCTGTTCCTCGCCTCGGACGCGGCGAGCTTCGTCAACGGCGTCGAGCTGTTCGCCGACGGCGGGCAGGTCCAGATCTGAGGATCCGGGGCGGCCGGGACGCGACACCCGGTCCCGGCCGCCCCCGTGAACCCTGGCAATGGCCGGCGGTTAAAGGCCCGGCCCTCCGGTCCCGCTTCCTCGCGGGCGGGCGCCGGGAAGGACAAACGGTTTCCATGGGCTGGCCGCGCCGCATCCTGATCACCGCCGGGCTGGCGACCGTCGCGGCCGGCGTCGCCCTGGGCGTCGGCCGCTTCAGCTACGCGCCGATGCCCGACCGGGCGGACCTGCTCAACCCGGACCGCTACCCGATCGAGACCGCCTTCGACATCCTCGGGCGCCGCGTCTCGCGCGCGGAGGCCGACCGACTCAGCGGCACCGAGGCCGGACGGGAGGCGCTCTCGCCGAAGAGCGGTGCGGTCGCGATCGATCCCGCGATGGTCGAGCGCGGCCGGCAGGCCTTCTATCAGGAGACGTTCGGCAACGAGGTCTTCCTCACCGACGTCATGGGCATGCTCGACGGCGGCCTGACTCCCACGCAGGTCGCCCTGGCGGTGGCCAAGCTCGGTGGCCAGGGCACCACCGATCTCAAAGTTGCCATGGCCAGGGACGTGCGCGTCGGCGACCGTGTCTACCGGGCGGGCGAGCTGGTCCCGACCGGGCTCGACGTGCCGAAGGGCGGCGCCTTCATCATCGGGATCAAGACCTTCTACGACCGCGGCCACCTGCGCATGGGGATCACCTGCGCCCTGTGCCACGCGGCGGTCGATCCCGGCACCGGCCGGGTCGTGGAGGGCGCGCCCAACACCGACCTCAATGCCGGGCTGCTGATGGCGCTCGCGAAGAACTCCTCGGCCTACTTCATGCACGCCAGCGTGCCGGAGGCCGATGCCAAGCCCCCCGCCGATCCGCAGCATACCGGCTCGACCGGCTCGACCGGCACCGGGCCGGCGCTCCCGGACGCCGCTTCCGTCGAGGCGGCCACGAAGGTGCAGGTGGCGAGCTGGCCGCCGGGCAGCTTCGACTCGTCCGCCGACCGGGTCACCAACCCGACCTCGATTCCGTCGAGCTTCTCGGCCCACGGCGAGCCCTACAGCTGGAGCGGGCGCGAGGCGATCGGGCCCTTCGCGGGCCTGTCCTCGCTCAACAACAACGTCCACGCGGCCAATTCCGACACGACCCAGCTCGCCGCCGCCGCGTCCTGGCTGTTCGGCATGGATCCCGAGACGTATCTCGGGATCGTGCTGCGCGGCTCGGCCACGGAGGCGTTCCGCTACAGGCCCGACGGCGGCCGGAGCCCGTCGGAGGTGCTGCGCAGCGTCGATCCGACCCCGGCCTCGCCGGGGCTGAACAGCTACGCGGTCCTGCCGACCTATCCGGCGACCAACTACGTCACCGACAACGGCCTGTTCACGTCCGTGCCCGGGGAGCCGGTCAACCACGCCAACAACGCCATGTCGGCCTTCCAGAACCTGCTGCACCCGCCGGCCGCCGGGCAGGATCCCGACCGGGTCCGCGCGGGCCGCGCGGTGTTCGAGAAGGCCGGCTGCGGCAGCTGCCATTCCGGCCCGGCGCTCACCAATCACCGGGTCGTCCCGGAGGCCGAGATCGGCACCGAGCCGACCCGGGCGCGGGCGGGCGCCAAGATGGAGGCGCGCCTTTCGGCGCCGGCGATGTTCGCCGCCGACACGCCGTTCCCGACCCCGGCCGACCCGGTCATCGTCCCGGTGCCGCTCGCGGGCGACGCCCTCGCCCAGGTGCAGCTCGCTTGGGGGCAGGGGGGCACGGAGGGCGGCTACAAGGTGCCGAACCTCGTGGGCCTCGCCTGGACGGCGCCGTACCTGCACGATTCCGGCGTCGCTGTCGGTTCCGACGCGGGATCGCAGCTCGGCGTCCCGGGCACGCTGTACCGGGGTGTCGCCCCCGATCCCGCCAACAGCCTGCGCGCCCTGGTCGACCGGGATCTCCGGGCGAAGGTGATCGCCGCCAACGCGGCCTCGGACACGGCGCGGATCGCCCGCGTGACCGGCAAGGGGCACGCCTACTGGGCGGATGCCGGCTCGGGCGTCTCGCGCGAAGAGCAGACGGCGCTGATCGCGTACCTGCTCTCGGTCGATCGCCTGACGGAGCCGGCCGCGACGCCCTGACCGCGCCGCCCGCGAGCCGGATCTCCCATGTCGCGGACCCTCACCCCGGTCTTGGTCAGCCTCGGGCCCTGTTACCCGGCGCTGTGAAATCTCATCGTCCTCGCGGGCGGGGCGAAGCGATCCAGCAGCGCCGCGCGCGCCGATGTCGCGCTGCCCTGGGTTGCTTCACTGCGTTCGCAAAGACGCGGCTCAGATCACCGCCTCGATCAGGCCGCGCCGCTTGGCCTCCTCGGCCTCGAGGTACCAGTTGGCCGGCGCCTTCTCGAGTACCTCGTCGAGGGTGACGTCAGAGCCCTGGATCAGGTTGGCGAAGCCCTCGTTCTGGATCTCGATCGAGCACAGGATCTCGTTGAGCGTCGCCTTCACGGAGGCGATGCAGGTGGTGAGCGGTCCTTCGACCTGGAGCTGCTTGTTCATCTTGCGCTCGTGGATCATCAGCCGCGTCCCGCAGGTGAGATAGCGGTTGGGCCGGGCGAAAAAGCTCATGAAGGTCGTGCCGGCCGAGTAGATCGCGGCCTTGCCGAGGAAGACGAACCGCCGGTTCGGATCCATCGCGCTGTTGAAGCGGATGTCCTCGCCCATCATCCGGGCGACCTCCGGGTCGCCGCCGAGCGTCGTCAGCTCGACGACGACGAGGTCGCGGTCCCCCGCCGCGTCGAGCTGGCGGCGGAAGTCCTTGTACATGTCGTAGTCGACCGGTCCGGAGAGCAGGACGGCCGGGGCCCGGAAGGCGGTGGGGCCGAGGGGAGTCGTGTCCATGGTCCTCCTGGTCGCGCGACCGGCCGGCTGGTCAGCGCGCCGGGTCGGGCGCGCCCGCGCCCTTGCCCACGAAGGGGATGCCCTCGATCGGGCATTCCTCCGTGCCGACGCTCTGACGGGTAATGGCCCGGACGGCGTCGCGGGTCCCGTCGGGATCCTCGATCCAGCGCCGGTAGAAATCGTAGGGGCATTCCGACATCCCGTGCCGGTTCTCCTTCGAGTTGATCATGCCCGTGTAGCCGCGATGCAGCAGCTTGAAGAGGTGGTTCTCCGACTGGCCGTGGGCGCGGAAGTCCCGGATCAGGAACTTCGACAGGGCGGCGTACTGGATGCCCATCTCCTCCTCGCCGCACTCGCCGAGCGTGCGGCCGTCGAAGCCGATGATCGCGGAGTGGCCGAAATAGGTGTAGACGCCGTCGAAGCCGGCCGCGTTGGCCACCGCCACGTAGGTGTTGTTGGCGAAGGCCATCGCCTTCGAGATGACGACCTGCTGCTCCTTGGCCGGGTACATGTAGCCCTGGCAGCGGATGATCAGCTCGGCGCCCCGCATGGCGCAGTCGCGCCAGATCTCGGGATAGTTGCCGTCGTCGCAGATGATCAGGCTGATCTTCAGCCCCTTCGGCCCGTCCGACACGTAGGTGCGGTCGCCCGGATACCAGCCCTCGATCGGGGTCCAGGGCATGATCTTGCGGTACTTCTGCACGATCTCGCCCTGGTCGTTCATCAGGATCAGGGTGTTGTAGGGCGCCTTGTGCGGGTGCTCCTCGTGGCGCTCGCCGGTGAGCGAGAACACGCCCCAGACCTTGGCCTCCCGGCAGGCGGCGGCGAATACCTCGGTCTCCGCGCCCGGGACCGTCGAGGCGGTCTCGTACATCTCGGCGGCGTCGTACATGATGCCGTGGGTCGAGTATTCGGGGAAGATCACGAGGTCGAGGCCTGGCAGGCCGGTCTTCATGCCGACGATCATCTTGCCGATCGCCTTGGCGTTCTCCAGCACCTCGGCGCGGGTGTGCAGGCGCGGCATCTTGTAGTTCACGACGGCGACGCCGACGCTGTCCTGGCTGGACGAGATGTCTCCGTGCATCATGGCGTGATGTCCTCCTGACCTTGATCGTCCCCCCGGTTGAAGGCGGCTCAGTGGCTGATCATCCAGGGCCGCGCCTTCGGGAAGCTCTTGGCGGCGGCCGGAGCGGCGCTCGCTTTCTTGGGTGAGCAGCAGCCGCACCCGGCCCCGTGACTGCCGGAGCTCCTGGGCGCGTGGCGGCTGCGCTCGTTGGTGGCGTGGGCGGTCCTGAGGCCCGCATCCATGCCGGCGATGCGCGGCGCGGTGAGGAAGGCGCGCTGGCTCGCGCCGCCGCAATCCGGGCAGGCATGCGGCTCGCGGAACTCCGCCATCGGCCGCATCACCGTGAAGGGCCCGCAGGCCTCGCAGGCGTAGTCGTAGACGGGCATGGGAGGCTCCCGGAATGAACTTGAGAGGTACGAACGGTGCCGAAGGATCGCGGGCCCCCTCTCCCGCACGGGAGAGGAGGCCTGTCGCGTCAGCCGCGACCGGCAGGGAAACGAACCATCACAGATCCGGCGAGAGCGGCATCTGGATCGAGCCGTCGAGGAACTTGGTCGGTCCGTCGGCGCCCGGGTTGATGTCGAACTCGAAGATCTTGGTCGGGATCCAGAGCGTCGCGCAGGCGTTCGGGATGTCGACGACGCCCGAGATGTGGCCCTGGACCGGCGCCGTGCCGAGGATCGAGTAGGCCTGCGCACCCGAGTAGCCGAACTTCTTGAGATACTCGATCGCGTTCAGGCAGGCCTGCCGGTAGGCGATGTGGACGTCGAGGTAGTGCTGGCCGCCGCTCTCGTCGACCGAGATGCCCTCGAAGATCAGATGATCGTCGTATTTCGGCGTGATCGGCGACGGCTTGAAGATCGGGTTCTTGATCCCGTACTTGGCCATGCCGTCCTTGATCAGCTCGACCTTGAGATGCACCCAGCCGGCCATCTCGATGGCGCCGCAGAAGGTGATCTCGCCGTCGCCCTGGCTGAAATGCAGGTCGCCCATCGAGAGGCCGGCGCCGGGGACGTAGACCGGGAAGTAGATCTTCGAGCCGCGCGACAGGTCCTTGATGTCGCAATTGCCGCCGTGCTCGCGCGGCGGGACCGTGCGGGCGCCGGTGGCGGCGGCCGCGTCCTTCGCGTCGCCCTTCAGGCGGCCCATATGGGCGGTCGGGCCGAAGGGCAGGGTGGCGAGCGCCGGCACCCGCTCCGGATCGGTGTCGTAGAGCGCCTTCTCGCGGGTGTTCCAGGTCTCCAGCATCTTGGGATCGGGCAGGCAGCCGATCAGGCCGGGATGGATCAGGCCGGGGAAGCGCACGCCCGGGACGTGGCGGGATTTCGTGAACATGCCCTCGAAGTCCCAGATCGACTTCTGGGCCTGCGGGAAGTGCTCGGTGAGGAAGCCGCCGCCGTTCTTCTTCGAGAAGAAGCCGTTGAAGCCCCACTGGCTCTCGGGCTTGGCGCCGATGTCGAGGAGGTCGACCACCAGCAGGTCGCCGGGCTCGGCGCCCTCGACACCGATGGGTCCCGAGAGGAAGTGCACGATCGACAGGTCGATGTCGCGCACGTCGTCGGCGGAATCGTTGTTCTTGATGAAGCCGCCGGTCCAGTCGTAGGTCTCGACGATGAAGTCCGCGCCGGGCTTCACGTAGGCGACCATCGGGATGTCGGGGTGCCAGCGGTTGTGCACCATGTCGTTGTCATAGGCCGATTGCGTGAGATCGACCTTGATCAGCGTCTCGGGCATTCTTTTCGACTCCCTGCTGCGATTACGATGGTCAAATCTTTGGCGCCGCCGTCTTCGCGAGCGCAGCGATCCAGCGGCGCACCGTTCTGAGGCCTCGCGTTGCCCTGGGTCGCTTCGCTGCGCTCGCGATGACGGATCGCGCGGGGCCGTCGACGGCTAGACGGAGAGGAACCGGGCCACCGCGGCCTCGTCGATGCCGTCGCGCGGGGCCTCGTGGACAATGGCGCCGTTCTCCAGCACGATCACCCGGTCGGCGACGTCGAGGGCGAAGCTCAGGACCTGCTCGGACACGACGATGGAGAGGCCGCGCGCGTCGCGGATCGCCTTCAGGGTCCGGCCCATCTCGCGGATGATCGAGGGCTGGATGCCCTCGGTCGGCTCGTCGAGGAGCAGGACCTTCGGGCGGCTCGCCAGGGCCCGGGCGATGGCGAGCTGCTGCTGCTGCCCGCCCGAGAGGTTGCCGCCGCGCCGTCCCTTCATCTCCAGGAGCACCGGGAACATGTCGTAGAGGTCCTGCGGCACCTTGCGGGTGCCGGTGACCGTCAGGCCGGTCTCGATGTTCTCCTGGACCGTCATGGTCGAGAAGATCATGCGGCCCTGCGGCACGTAGGCGAGGCCCTTGGCGACCCGGGCGTGGCTCTTGAGCCCGGCGACGTCCGCGCCCTCGACCTGGATCGAGCCGGCCCTGACCGGCACGAGGCCCATCAGGGTCTTCATCAGCGTGGTCTTGCCCATGCCGTTGCGGCCCATCACGGCGACGATCTCGCCGGGCGCCACCGAGAAGGTGAGCCCGTGCAGGACCTCGCTCTGGCCGTAGGCGGCGTGCAGGTCCTCGACGGCGAGGGCCGGCGTCGCGGCCGGGGCCGCGGCCAGTGGGGGCGCCTGGACGCCGGGGATGTGCGCAGTCTGGAGCGACGCCATCGTCAATGTCCCAGGTACACTTCGATGACCTTCGGGTCGTTCTTGACCCGTTCCATCGAGCCTTCGGAGAGCACCTTGCCCTGGTGCAGGACGGTCACCCGGTGGGCGATGTCCTCGACGAACTTCATGTCGTGCTCGATCACCAGCACCGAGCGGCCCTTGATGATCTGGTTGAGCAGCTCGGCGGTCTTGATCCGCTCGCCGACGCTCATCCCGGCCACCGGCTCGTCGAGCATCAGCAACTCCGGGTCCTGGATCAGCAGCATGCCGATCTCCAGCCACTGCTTCTGGCCGTGGCTCAGGAATTCGGCCCGCTCCCTGAGCTGATCCTTCAGGAAAATGGTCTCGGCGATGGCGTGGATGCGGTCGCGGACCTCCGCATCGCGCTTGAACGTCAGCGCACCGAAGACCGAGCGGCCGCGGGGGAACGAGATCTCCAGGTTCTCGAACACGGTCAGGTCGTCGTAGATCGACGGCGTCTGGAACTTGCGGCCGACGCCGGCCTGCACGATCGCGCTCTCCGAGAGCTTGGTCAGCTCCTGGCCCTTGTACTTGATCGAGCCGGTGCTGGCCCGGGTGCGGCCGCAGATCAGGTCGAGAACGGTGGTCTTGCCGGCGCCGTTCGGGCCGATGATGACCCGGATCTCGTCCGGATCGACGTAGAACGATACGTCGTTCACCGCCTTGAACCCGTCGAACGAGACCGTGAGCGCCTCGACGGCGAGGAGGTAGTCGGGCGGGGCGGCCTCGGCGCCGACCACGGGGGAGGAGAGGATCGCGGCGTTCATGGCTTGCTCACTCGGCCGGAGTGCCGTGGGGCGGGACGATGGCGGGCGGCGGGGCGCGCAGCGCCTTCACCCGGCGGGTGAGGCGGGGCTCGATATGCTCGCGCCAGATGCCGGCGAGGCCGTTCGGGAAGGCCAGCACCACCGCGATGAACAGGGCGCCGAGGCCGAACAGCCAGAGATCCGGAAAACTCTCGGAGAAGCTGGTCTTGGCCCAGTTGACGAGCAACGTGCCCCAGACCGCGCCGAACAGCGACAGGCGCCCGCCGACCGCGGCGTAGATCACCATCTCGATCGAGGGGACGATGCCCACGAAGGAGGGCGACATGAACCCAACCTGCAGGGTGAACATCGCGCCGCCGATCGCCGCCAACCCGGCGGCGAAGCAGAAGGCGAAGACCTTGAACCCCGCCACCGAGTAGCCGGAGAACCGGACCCGGTCCTCCTTGTCGCGCATGGCGACGAGGATGCGGCCGAGCTTCGACTTCTTCACGTACTGCGCCGCCAGGATGCAGGCGATCAGCAGGCCGCCGTTGACGAAGTACAGGATGAACTTCGCCGAGTCGGTGCGGATGTCCCAGCCGTGGAGGGTGCGCAGGTCGGTGATGCCGTTGATGCCGCCGGTATAGCCCTGCTGGCCGACGATCAGGATGGTCAGGATCGCGGCGATCGCCTGGGTGATGATGGCGAAGTAGGTGCCGCCGACCCGGCGCTTGAACATCGCGAAGGAGATCAGCATCGCGAACAGGACCGGGACTGCGACCGTCAGGATCAGCGTCAGCGGCAGGCTCTTGAACGGCTGCCAGAACCAGGGGAGGGCGGTGATCTGGTTCCAGTCCATGAAGTCCGGGATGCCGGGAGTCGACTGGATTTTCGTATTCTCGATGCTCGAAGCTTCCAGCTTCAAGTACATCGCCATGCAGTAGCCGCCCAATCCGAAAAAGACGCCCTGGCCGAGGGAGAGGATACCCGCGTAGCCCCAGCAAATCACCAGCCCGAGGGCGACGAAGGCGTAGGTGAGGTACTTGCCGACGAGGTTGAGGCGGAAGCTGTCGAGCACCAGCGGCAGGACGACCAGGATCACCCCGGCCAGGAGGAGCAGGCTCAGCCACTCCACCGGCTTCATGAACGGGTTGTCGTTGACGGTGACGGATTTGGTGAGGGTCTGGACCGGGTTCGTCATGGTCGAAAATCCTCAGCGCCGGACCTTGAGGGTGAAGAGGCCCTGCGGCCTCAGCATCAGGATGCCGACCACCGCGAGCAGGGTGATGACCTTGGCCATCGAGCCGGAGAGGAAGAACTCGAGGGTCGACTGCGTCTGGGAGATCGAGAAGGCCGACGCGATGGTGCCGAGCAGGCTCGCGGCCCCGCCGAACACGACGATCAGGAAGGTGTCGACGATGTAGAGCTGGCCGGAGGTCGGCCCGGTCGAGCCGATCATCGTGAAGGCGGAGCCGGCGATGCCCGCGATGCCGCAGCCGAGGCCGAACGTGTAGCGGTCGACCTTCTCGGTATCGATGCCGACCGCCCCCGCCATGGCGCGGTTCGACATCACGGCGCGGACCTGCTGGCCGAAGCGCGAGCGGAAGATCAGCAGCGCGACGCTGACGGTGATCAGGATGGTGACGGCCATGACGAACAGGCCGTTGATCGGGATCTCGATCGTGTCGGTGACCTGCACCGAGCCGATCAGCCAGGACGGCAGCTCGACGCCGACCTCGCGTGCGCCGAAGATCGACCGGTAGGCCTGCTGGAGGATCAGCGACAGGCCCCAGGTGGCGAGCAGCGTGTCGAGCGGGCGCTTGTAGAGGAACCGGATCAGGCCCCATTCCACCAGCATGCCCAGAGCCCCGGAGGCGAGGAACGCCAAGCCCATCGCGATGAAGAAGTAGATCGGGAACAGCGCCGGGAGGTAGGTCTGGAAGAAGGTCGAGCAGAGATAGGTGACGTAGGCGCCGAGGATCATGAACTCCCCGTGGGCCATGTTGATCACGCCCATCTGGCCGAAGATGATCGCGAGTCCCAGCGCCATCAGCAGGTAGACGGAGAACAGGATCAGGCCGGCGAAGCCCTGCATGGCGAAGATCGCGCCGAGGTCGCCGAGGGAGTAGTCGCCGAGCATGACTTGGTCTTCCGCAAAAGGAGTGCGTCTTCTGCCGACTCGTCACGGCCTCCGGGCGAACCGGGCCGTCTTTGCGAGCGGAGCGAAGCAATCCAGGGACGCGCTTCGTGCCGGGAAGTCCCGCTGCCCTGGGTCGCTTCGCTGCGCTCGCGATGACGCTGGGGAGGGTCGAATTCGCCCCTCCGAACGAGGTGACTACTGATAGCCCTTCGGGAACGGGTCGGGCTTGATCAGCTCGGGGCTGGTGTAGACGATCTCGAACTGGCCGTCGGGCTTGGCCCGGCCGACCCGCGTCTTCGACCAGAGGTGGTGGTTCTCGTCGATCTTGACGTAGCCTTCCGGCGCGCCCTTGAACTCGATCCCGGGCGAGGCCGCCACGACCTTGTCGACGTCGAACGAGCCGGCCTTCTCGCAGGCCATCTTCCACAGGAACGGGCCGAGATAGGCCGCCTGGGTCACGTCGCCGATGACCGTCTTCTCGCCCCACATCTTCTTGAACGCGGCCACAAACGCCTTGTTGTTCTCGTTCTGGATCGACTCGAAGTACTTCATGCAGGCGTAGGCCCCGGCGATGTTCTCGCCGCCGATGCCGTCGATCTCGTCCTCGGTGACCGAGATCGTCATCAGCACCTGCTTCGACAGGTCGATGCCCGCCGCCTTGAGCTGTTTGTAAAACGCCACGTTCGAGCCGCCGACCACGTCGGCGAAGATCACCTTGGGCTTGGTGAGCTTGATCTTGTTGATGACCGAGTTGAACTGCGTGTGGCCGAGGGGGAAGTACTCCTCGCCGACGACCTTGCCCTTGAGCACGTTCTCCACGTGCTTGCGGGCGATCTTGTTGGAGGTGCGCGGCCAGATGTAGTCGGAGCCGATGAAGTAGAAGCTGTCGCCGCCCTTCTCCTTGTGGACCCAGTCGAGGCCGGCGAGGATCTGCTGCGTGGCCTCCTGGCCGGTGTAGAAGACNAGAAGGTCGGATAGTACAGCAGGCCGTTGTACTGCTCGAAGACCGGCAGCACCGCCTTGCGCGAGGCCGAGGTGAAGCAGCCSAWCACGGCGGCGCAGTGGTCGTTGACGAGGAGCTTCTTGGCCTTCTCGGCGAAGGTCGGCCAGTCGGAGGCGCCGTCCTCCTGGATGATCTTGATCTTGCGGCCGAGCACGCCGCCGGCGTCGTTGATCTGCTGGATCGCCAGCTTCTCCGCTTCCTGCGCGCCCGTCTCCGAGATCGCCATCGTGCCGGTTACCGAGTGCAGGATGCCGACCGTCACCTCGCTGTCGGTAACCGCGAGGCCCGTGGTGTTGACCGCCGCGGTCGGCGGCGCCGCCCAGGCGGTGCGCGGCAACAGCGCCAGCGCCGGGGCGCCGGCCAATCCCATGAGCAGCCTGCGCCGCAGCGGGGAGCGCAAGCCGTGATCGGCGCCGGTCTCGGTGTCGTCTGCCATGTGCCTGACCCTGTTCGCGTCCGGGCCTTGAGAGGCGGCCCGGATCGACGAGCGCAGGCTAGGTCCTGGGTTGCAGTGCGGCCTATACGCGATTTTGCGTATGGCCGTGGTCTTGCATGCGCCGCACCATCGCGGCGGAATACTTTGAGGTCGGGGTGGCTGAGAGCGCGAATAGTGGGAGCACCGCTCCGGTGCCCGGTCTTTCGCGCGCGCGCGCGTCGCGCGGCCGCCCGTGCGCGACGCTGCCCGGGCACGACGGGCTGATCGTCCCGGCCGGGGCCCGATGAGCGGTCCGCAGCGCATCATCCCCATCCGCCGGGACTACAACCGCTTCGTCGCCGACGAGACGCTGGAGGATTACGCCCTCCGCTTCACCGCTAAGAAGGCGCGGCGCTGGTCGAGCCTCGAGGTGGCGCAGACGGCCCTCGGCTCGATCTCTTTCCTCGCGCTGGAGGCGATCGGCGGGACGCTGGCGCTCACAGCGGGATTTCCCAACACGGTGGCGGCCGTGCTGGTCGTCGGCCTGATCATCTTCGCCACGGCGGCGCCGATCACGGTCTACGCCGCCCGCTACGGCGTCGACATGGACCTGCTCACCCGGGGCGCCGGCTTCGGCTATCTCGGCTCGACCGTCACCTCGCTGATCTACGCGAGCTTCACCTTCCTGTTCTTCGCCATCGAGGCGGCGATCATGGCGCTGGCGCTGCAGCTCTGCTTCGGGCTGCCGCTCGGCGTCGGCTACCTGCTCTGCGCCGGGGCGGTGATTCCCCTCGTCGTCTACGGGATCCGGCTGATCAGCCGGTTCCAGATCTGGACGCAGCCGATCTGGATCGGGTTGAGCCTGCTGCCGCTGATCTTCGTGGCGGCGCAGGGCGCGGGGCCGCTGCGGGCGCTCGCCGGCTACCCGGGCCTCGACGGCGCCGGGGGCGGCTTCGACCTCGCGCGCTTCGGTCTCGCCACCGGGGTCCTGCTGGCGCTGCTCGCCCAGGTCGGCGAGCAGGTCGACTTCCTGCGCTTCGTGCCGGAGCCGCGGGGCCCGCGCGACCGCCGCTGGTGGCTCGCCGTCCTCTCGGGCGGCGCTGGCTGGATCCTGCCCGGGATGCTGAAGATCCTGCTCGGCGCCGCGCTGGCGGTCCTTGCGCTGGGGCACGGCGTCCCCGCCGAGCACGCCGCCGAGCCGACCCGCATGTACGCGGTGGCCTTCGGCTACCTGACGGGGGAGGGGAGCCGGGCGGCGCTGCTGCTCACCGGGCTGTTCGTCCTCGTGTCGCAGCTCAAGATCAACCTGACCAACGCCTATGCCGGCTCGATCGCGTGGTCGAACTTCTTCTCGCGCCTGACCCACAGCCATCCGGGACGGGTGGTCTGGCTCGTGTTCAACGTCGCCATCGCGGTGCTCCTGATGGAGCTCGGCATCGACAAGACCATCGAGAGCACCCTGCCACTCTACGCCTCCGTGGTCTCGGCCTGGGTCGGCGCGCTCGCCGCCGACCTCGCGGTCAACAAGCCGCTCGGACTCTCGCCCCCGGGCATCGAGTTCAAGCGCGCCCATCTCTACGCGGTGAATCCCGTGGGGACCGGCGCCATGGCGCTATCCCTCGCGGCCGGGGGCGCGGCCTATGTCGGCTGGCTCGGCGCGACCCTGCAGCCCTTCGCGCCATTGCTGACCCTGGCGATCGCGTTCTGCGCCGCGCCGGCGATCGCCTGGGCGACGGCGGGGCGCTGGTACCTGGCGCGGGTCCCGAAGCGGGATTGGGGCGCGGCCGAGGTGGTCTGCCGGGTCTGCGAATTGCCCTTCGAGGGCGAGGACATGGCCCATTGCCCGGCCTACGACGCCCCGATCTGCTCCCTCTGCTGCTCGCTCGACGCCCGCTGCGGTGACCTGTGCAAGCCCCACGGGCGCCTGGAGGTGCAGGCGCAGGCCGCCGTCGCGCGGATCCTGCCGGGCCGCACCGCTGCCTGGATCGGCGCGCCACTGGGCCGCTACCTCGCGGTGATGCTGACGCTCTGCGCGGTGATCGGCCTGATCCTCGGCATCGTGCACGCGGGCGCGACGATCGCCCACCCGGAGAATCGCGAGTTCCTGCGCACGGCGCTGACCAGCGTGTTCTTCACCCTGGTGGTGATCCTCGGCGTCGTGGCGTGGCTGTTCGTGCTCGCCCAGGAGAGCCGGCGCGTCGCCCAGGCCGAGACGATGCGCCAGACCGCGCTCTACCAGGCCGAGATCGCCGCCCATAAGGTCACCGACGCCAAGTTGCAGGAGGCCAAGGAGCGGGCCGAGGCCGCCAACCAGGCCAAGAGCCGCTACGTGGTCGGGATCAGCCACGAGCTGCGAACGCCGCTCTCCACGGTGCTCGGCTACGCCCAGCTGCTCGAATCCGACCCCGCGATCCCGGCCCACCGCGTCAACGGCCTGCGGGTGATCCGGCGCAGCGCCCAGCACCTGTCGGGCCTGATCGACGGCCTCCTCGACATCTCGCGCATGGAGGCCGGGCGCCTCCAGATCCACCGCGACGAGGTCCGGCTGACCGACTTCCTCGACCAGCTGGTCGACATGGTCCGCCTCCAGGCGCGGGAGGCCGGACTGGAGTTCCGGTTCTCAAGGCCCGAGATCCTGCCGGCGGTGGTCGCCACCGACGAGAAGCGCCTGCGGCAGGTGCTGCTCAATCTCCTGTCGAACGCCATCAAGTTCACGGAAGCCGGCACCGTCTCGCTGGACCTCAGCTACCGGAGCCAGATCGCGGTGTTCACGATCCGCGACACCGGGCCGGGCATCCCGGAGGCGGACCTCGCGCGGATCTTCGAGCCGTTCGAGCGCGGCTCGACCCCGGGCGCCCGCAGCACGCCGGGGACCGGGCTCGGGCTCACCATCGCCAACCTGCTGGCGCAGCTGCTGGGCGGTGAGATCACCGTCACCGCCGCCCCCGGCGGCGGCACGCAGGCGCGGCTGCGCCTGATGCTGGCCTCCGTGGCCCAGCCCGCGCCGATCGCCCCGGCCGCGCCGGCCGCACCCCCGGAGCGGGCCTACGCGGGCGCGCGCCGCACCGTTCTGGTCGCCGACGACGACAGCGCTCACCGCGCGCTGATGCGGGCGATCCTGGAGCCGCAGGGCATCTCCGTGCGGGAGGCCGGCTCCGGATCCGAGTGCCTCGCGACGGTCGCGCAGGGCGGCATCGACCTGATCCTCCTCGACATCGCGATGCCCGGGATGAGCGGCTGGGCGGCGGCGGCGGCCCTGCGGCAGGCCGGGCATACCGGCCCGATCGCCATGATGTCCGCCAACGTCCACGAGATCAGCCCGACCCGGGGCGACGACGCCCCGCACGACGCGATCTTCGCCAAGCCCTTCGACCTGCGCGACGTGATGGAGCGGATCGGCAAGCTCCTGCACCTCGAATGGACCGAGGGCGCCGCGCCGGGGCGGTCCGGGGCGGCCGCGGCCGCGGCGGACGTCCCGGGGCCGGGGCCCGAGCATGTCGGCGAGCTCCTGCGCCTCGGCCGGATCGGGCATATCCGCGCCATAGAGGCCAAGCTGACCCAGATGGAGCAGGACGCGACCGTGCCGCCCGCTTTCGTCGCCCGGATGCGCGGGCTCGTCGAGGGATACGACCTTCGCCGCTACCTCGCGGTCCTGCAGGAACTCGCCCGCCATGACTGAGGCGCCGAAGGTCCAGCCGCACCGGGACATCGTCCTGGTGATCGACGATTCGCCCGACACGCTGAGCTTCCTCACCGAGGCGATCGAGCGGTCCGGCGCCACCGTGCTGGTCGCGGTCGGCGGCGACCTCGCCCTGACCCTGGTGGACGAGATCACCCCCGACGTGATCCTCCTCGACGCGGTGATGCCGGGCCTCGACGGGTTCGAGACCTGCCGGCGGCTCAAGGCCAAGCCGCAGCTCGCCGGCGTGCCGGTGATCTTCATGACCGGGCTGAGCGAGACCGAGCACATCGTGAAGGGGCTCTCCGCCGGCGGGATCGACTACGTCACGAAGCCCATCGCCCCCGACGAGATCCTGGCCCGGATCCGCGTGCATCTCGCGAGCGCCCGCGCCGCGCAGAGCGCCCGGACCGCCCTCGACACGGCCGGGCGGACCCTGTTCGCGGTCGCCGAGGACGGCACGATCCTGTGGTCGACCCCGCAGGCCGGACGCCTGCTCGCCGGGCTCGGCGCGGTACCTTCCGGCGCCCCCGCGCTGCCCGCAGGCGCCCGCGAGTGGCTGCGCGGTTGCCTCGCCGGCGCCGCCCAGCCCCTCGCGCTGACCGATCGCGACGGCGTCGCCTACGCCCTGAGCTTCATCGGCCGCACCCCGGACGAGATCCTGCTCCGCCTGTCGCGCGACGCGCTGTCGGCGGGGGTCGAGCGGCTGCGGGTGCGCCTGCCGGTCACCGGACGCGAGGCGGAGGTCCTCCTCTGGCTGTCCCGGGGCAAGTCGAGCCGCGACATCGGCGAGATCCTCGGGCTCAGCCACCGGACCGTGACGAAGCACCTCGAGAGCATCTACGCGAAGCTCGGCGTGGAGAACCGCACGGCCGCCTCGATCATCGCGGCGCGGCACCTGCAGGATTGAGCCCGCGCGGAAGCCGGTCGGCAGGGTTGCGCCGGCCGCGGATCCCCAAGCTTGTCCACAGGCGTCGATCCTCGGCGAAACGCCTTGGTAAGCCCCGCCGCCCCACGGTCCCGGCTCAGCCCGACAAGCCGAGTCCGGATGCGATGATGACCAGCCAGCAGCTCGCCGACGAACTGAAGCGGATCGCCACCACCCAGGTCAGCGACATCACGCGGGCGGTGAAGGAAGGCCAGAAGTCGATCGCCCTCAACGAGGTGCGGGACATGGCGCGGCGCCTCGGCCTGCTCGCGGACGCCTTCGATCCGAAATCCGCGGCCGAGAGATCCGAGGCCGACAGCGCGAGCGTCGCCGAAGCGGTCGACGACGCCCAGGCCGCCTGACACCCGTTGCCGGCGGCGCCCCGCCGGTCCCCTCCCAGGAGCGCTCCATGGTCCGCGCGCACTTCACCATCCGCCTCGGCAACGCCTCGCTCCCGGCCTCGGCGGCCCAGTGGGTCGAGGATGTCGAGGCCGCCCGGTCGACCGCGCGCACGATCGTGCAGGGGCTGATGCGTCAGCACGGCGGCGACCCGCGCCTCATGGAGGCCGCGATGGTGATCACCGACGACGACGGCGCCGTGCTGCTCGAGATGTCCTTCTTCGACACGCTGTACCTGCCGGTCGAGCCGGTGCCCGACGCCGACCGGCGCCGGCCACGCGCGCCCCGCGGGGCCGCGCCGCGGGGACTGACGGCCGCCCTCGGCCCGGTCCGGCGCCTCGCCGGCGCGCTGGGCATGCGCGCGCAGCCGCAGCCGCGACCGCTGCCCGGGCGCTGAGACGCTTCAGCCGTAGAGATCGCTGACCACGAAGCCCCGCGGCGCGAGGCGCTCGGCCAGCACGCGCCGGTGGCAGCCGGCCGGATCGCGCTCGAAGCAGAGCAGGCAGATCGGCGACGCCTCGGCGAGCGCGGCGAGTTCGTCGAGCGCCGCGATCCCGGCAGCGGTGTCCAGCACTTCCTCGCAGTAGATCCGGCGCATTAGCGCCGCGTCCCCGGCCCGCGCCGCCTGCCGGCCGGATTTCGGGGTGCCGAGGCTGCGCAGATGCGCGTAGCCGAGCCCGGCCTCGCGCAGGGAGGTGCCGAGCGCGCCCTTCGAGAAGCCGCGCTTGCGCGAGTTCGCCACCGCCCGGACATCCGCCAGCACCGCGACCCCGGCCGAGCGCAGGACGCCGACGAGGCGCTCCGAGTCGAGGCCTTCGTAGCCTATGGTAAAGAGTTGCTTACTCACGGTGCCCCGTCCGGACTCGCGTTGCGGGACCGCGACTTAGCCGTATGCAGCCCTGTGAACCAGCCGGGGATCGACGCCGTATGTCGCGGGGATGCAACGCGTCCCGGAATTCCGCCGCAATGATCGCAAAGCTCCGTTAACCGCGCCAGGGCCATCGAATACGCCTGTCTGTGGCGCATCTTCGGTGGCGGGCTAAACACTGATGTCGCGGATCTACACGCCTTCGCGGTCACCGATCGAAGATCTCGCTCGGGGCCTGATCAGTCGCCTCAAGCCGGCCCGGCGTCTCGCCGGGCGCTTCGCCGCCGCCGCGATCCTGGCCGGCCTCGCCGCCTGCGCGTCGAACAACGACTTCTATCCGACGAAGGGCGACGCCAAGCCCCATCCGGGCGTGGCCAAGGCCAAGCTTCACCCGATCCAGGGCATCGATATCTCGAAGTGGCAGGGCAACGTCGACTGGGCCTCGGTCCGCGCCGCCGGCACCCAGTTCGCCTTCATCAAGGCCACCGAGGGCGGCGACCACGTCGACGAGCGCTTCCGGACCAACTGGGACGGCGCGGCCCGGGCCGGCGTGCCGCGCGGGGCCTACCACTTCGTGTTCTGGTGCCGCTCCGCCCGGGAGCAGATGGACTGGTTCAAGAAGAACGTCCCCAACGACCCCACCGCCCTGCCGCCGGTCCTCGACGTCGAGTGGAACGGCCACTCGCAGACCTGCCCGAAGAAGCTGCCCAAGGCCCAGGCCCTGGCGATGGTCACCGAGATGCTGGAGGAGATGGAGCGCTACACCGGCAAGCGCCCGATCATCTACACCGACATCACGTTCCACAAGGACGTCCTGGAGGGCGAGCTCCCCGATTACCCGCACTGGCTGCGCTCCACCGCGGCCGAGCCGGAGCAGCGCTTCGTCAACCGCAAGTGGATGCTGTGGCAGTTCACGTCCACGGGCCGGGTTCCGGGCGTGCGCGGCGACGTCGACCGCAACGCCTTCTACGGCACCCCGTCCGAATGGGCCTCGTTCCTGACGACCGACTGCGACCCGCGCGAGCACAAGCGGCTCTCCGAGCAGGGGCTCTGCACGGACAAGTAGATGAAAGGCGTCGGCGAAACCTAGGTTAGTTCAAGGACGTAGAGCGCGGGGTATGGCTGACGGGCCCGCGCACCGGCGGGCGAGCCCGAGAGGATCCTGACGGGAGACTCTCCTCCCGCACCTCTCCGTCCCCCATGCCGATCGACTCTGCCGCCTCCACCGGCAACCTGCTCCTCGACGCGCTGCCGGGTTCGGATCGCGCCCTGATCGCCCCCCACCTGGAGCCGGTGACCTTCGCCAAGGGGGATACGGCGCTGGCGGCGGGCGCCGCGGCGAGCCACGTCATCTTCCCCCGCGACCAGACCGTCGTGGCGCTGATCGTCGCCACGCGGGACGGCCGGACGGCCGAGATCGCGAGCGTCGGGCACGAGGGCGCGATCGGCGGGATCATCGGCGAGGGGCGGCTGCCGCCCGCGGTCAGCGGGCTGGCGCAGATCGGCGGGGCGGCTTTGCGCCTCGACGCGGCGCGGCTCCGGCAGGCCGAGCTCGAGTCATCGACGCTCCGCGACCTGTTCGCGCGCTACGCCGACTGCTTCCTGGCTCAGCTGTTCCAGATCGCGGCCTGCAACGCCCTGCACCCGATCGAGCAGCGCTGCCTGCGCTGGCTGCTGTCGCTGCAGGACCGGACGGGCGGCGACACCCTCCCGATCACGCACGAGGTCCTGGCCTCCATGCTGGGGGTTCAGCGGACCTACCTCACGCGGATCCTGCGGGTGCTGCAGGAGCAGGGCCTCATCCGGGTCGGCCGCGGGCGCATCACGATCCTCGACCGCCGGGCGGTCTCGAACGCCGCCTGCGAATGCCACGCCCGCGTGCGGATGCAGTGCGAGGCGGTGCTCGGCGCGGTCTTCCGGGCCGAGGAGCCCAGCCGGACCGAGCCGGTCGAGACGCTGTCGCGCGCCGGGTGAGGGACCGGCCCGCGATCCGTCGACCACGTCAGGCAACGACCGGCACGCAGACCGGCGCCGCGAGGCCCGGCACCGGCGCCACCACCACGTCGATCCCGTAGATCAGCCGCAGCAATTCCGGCGTGACCGTCGCGGCGGCGGGCCCGTCGGCGACGAGGCGGCCCGCGTGCAGGGCGATGAGGCGGTCGGCGCAGAGCAGGGTGTGCCCGGGATCGTGCGTCGAGAACAGCACGGCGATGCCGGCCTGGGCGAGGCGGCGGACCTGCCCGAGGACGCGGGCCTGGTTGCCGAAATCGAGGCTCGCGGTCGGCTCGTCCATGACGAGGAGCCGCGGCTCGCCGCTGAGCGCCCGCGCGATCAGCGCGAGCTGGCGCTCGCCGCCGCTGATCTCGGTGTAGACCTGATCGGCGAGATGCCCGATCCCGAGCGCGGCCAGCGCCCGCTCGGCGGCCGCGACGTCCGACGGCCCGGGGGCGGCGAACGGGCCGAGCCGGCTCGCCCGGCCCATCACGACGACCTCGCGCACCGTGAACGGGAAGTACGCCGCGTGCGCCTGCGGCACGGCGGCGATGGTGCGGGCGACGGCTTTCCGCGACAGGCGCGACAGGTCGGTGCCGTCGAGGATCACCCGCCCGGCGCGGGCGGGCAGCAGGCCGAGCAGCGTCTGGAACAGCGTGGTCTTGCCGCCGCCGTTCGGCCCGACGAGGCACAGCACCTCGCCGGCGGCGAGGTCGAACGACACGTCGTGGCCGACGATCCGGCTGCCGTAGCCGAAGGCGAGGTCCCGGACCCGGAGCAGCATCAGCTGAAGCCCCGGCGCCCGGACGCCAGCAGCCAGAGGAAGAACGGCGCCCCGACAAGGGCTGTCAGGATGCCGAGGGGTACCTCGACGGTGCCCAGATTGCGGGCGATCAGGTCGACCAGCACGAGGTAGCCCGCCCCGAGGACCAGCGAGGCGGGCAGCAGGCGGCGGTAGTCCGGCCCGACCAGCAGCCGGGCGACGTGCGGCACGATCAGCCCGATCCAGCCGATGACCCCGGTCATCGCCACGGCCGCCGCCGTGATCAGGGTCGCGCCGGCGATCAGGACGGGGCGCAGCACCCGCGTCTCCACGCCGAGGGCCCGCGCCTCCGCGTCGCCGAGGCTCATCAGGTTCATGCGCCAGCGCAGCAGCACCAGCGGCACGAGGCCGAGAAGCAGCATCGGCAGGGTGGCGGCGACGTCGCCGAGGGTGACCGAGGACAGGCTGCCGAGGAGCCAGAAGGTGATCGCCGGCAGCTGGTTGTAGGGATCGGCCAGCACCTTGAGGAGCGAGATGCCCGCCCCGAGCACCGCGCCGACCGCGACCCCGGCGAGGACCAGCGTCAGGACCGGGTCGTGCCGCCGCACGGCGAGGCCGACGCCGTACACCGCCGCGACAGCGCCGAGCCCGCCCAGGAAGGCCAGGGCCTGGATCGGTGCCACCGGCAGGCCGAGATAGATCCCCAGCACGGCGCCGAGCCCGGCGCCGGCTGAGACGCCGAGGATGTCGGGCGAGACCAGCGGGTTGCGGAACAGGCCCTGGTAGGTCGCCCCCGCGGCCGACAGGGCCGCGCCGACGACCAGCGCGGCGATCACCCGGGGCAGGCGCACCTGCATCACGACCGTCTCCGCCGTCGCCGGAACCCGGAGGGGCAGCCCGAGCAGGCGGTGGCCGAGGATCGCGGCGAGGTCGGCGGGCGCGACCGGGTACTTGCCGACCGCCAGCGCCACGGCGGTCAGCGTCAGCAGGGCGAGCCCGGCCAGCAGCGCCGCGGGCAGGCGGAGGCGGCTGCGCGCCCGGATCGTCTCGGCGGCGGCCGGGACGCGATTCACCGCGCCGGGCCCGGGGACGCGCCCGGTGGCGTCGGGGCGAGGAGGGCGTCGGCCTGACCGGCATCGAGGTCGACATGGTAGAAGCGGCCGTAGAAGGCGCGCACCACCTCGGGCATCGGTTGCGGGAACAGGTCCGGATGAAGTCGGGCCGCCAGCCAGCGCAGGCCGATCAGCCGGTTGACCCCCGGCGGGGCGTCGAACCACGGGAAAGGCTGGAGCGGCGCCACGTAGACCCGCCCGGTCTGCACGGCCCGGACGTCCCGCCACAGCGGGTCGGCGCGCAGCCCGGCCGCGAAGGCCGGGTCGAGGGTGACGATCACGTCGGGGTTCCAGGCGAGCACCTGCTCGGGCGAGACGTTGCCGAGGCGGCCGCCCCCGTCCTGCGCGACGTTGCGGCCGCCGGCGGCCTCGACCAGCTCGGTGTTGATCGAGCCGGCGAACCCCGTCTCCAGCCCGCGCGGCCCGCGCGCGTAGTAGACCCGCGGCCGCTTGTCCTCCGGGACCGTCGCGACGGCGCGGTCCACCGTGTCGGCGAGGCTCTGGGCCTCCGCCGCCAGGGCGTCCGCGTCGGACTGACGGCCCAGGGCCGCGCCGAGCTGCCGATACGCCTCCGGGGTCTTCGCGAAGCTGCCGTCGAGCAGGATGTAGGGGATCCCGGTCTGCGCCTGGACCCGGTCGGCGAGCGAAGCGTAGGTCGGCCCGAGGCTGCCCGAATCCACGATCAGGTCCGGTTTGGCGGCCAGCACCGCCTCGACGTTCGCCGTGCCGCCGCGCCCGGTCAGGCGGCCGTAGGCGGGGAGGGCCCGGGTCCGGGGCGCGAGGAAGGGCAGCGCCTCGGGATGCGGGGCGCTCACCCAGCCGGCCATGAGGTCGGGCGCCAGCGTGTAGAGGAGCACCGCGGCCGGCGGTCCCGCGGCGAGCACCCGCCCGACCCGTTCGGGGAGTTCGACCGTGCGGCCGGCCGCGTCCGTGAACGGGCGCGCCGCCGCCCCGCTGGACGCCGCCAGCAGCAGGATCAGCGCCGCGGTGAGGGCGCGGCGGCGCGCGGGTCGCGGCGCCATCAGGCGGATTTCCGCTCCAGGATCTCGATCAGCGCCCCGTCGGGGCCCTCTACGAAGGCGATCCGCAGGCCGGGGCCGCGCTCCGTGACGCCAGTCCGCACGGGCACGCCCCGGGCGGTGAGATCGGCCATCGCGGCCTCGATGTCGGCGACGCGCAGCCCGAAATGCTCGATCCCGAGGCAGGGCGTGGCGGTCGCCGGCGCGATCTCGTCCGGGGCCTGCTCGATGAAGACGGCGAGGCCGCCGAGGTCGAGCACGACGCGCTGCACCGGGTCCGCGCCGACGCGCTTCACCTCCCGGGCCCCGAAGGTCTCGACGTAGAAGGATGCGGCCGCGACAGCGTCGCGGCTGCGCAGGTGGAGGTGGTCGCAGGCGTAGTGCATCGGCTCTCCGGTTTCAGTTGATTCAGACGGGCGCGGCCCTCGGCCCGGAGGCGCCGTTTTGCGCCGTGTCCGACGATAGGGCCGGCGCGGAGCCGCGGCGAGATCGGCCGCTTGACGTTCGGCCCGAACCCGCAGACTTTCGCCGCCAGAACCGTTGCAGGGATGCAACATCCATCCCACATCCCGGTTGCGAACCCACATCGCACAGCCAACCGCACAGCCAAGAGATCCATGCGCAATCCCTACGACGTGCTGGGCGTGGCCAAGGGGGCGAGCGAGGCCGAGATCAAGAAGGCCTATCGCAAGCTCGCCAAGGACTTCCACCCCGATCGCAACAAGAACGACGCCAAGGCCAAGGACCGGTTCGCCGAGGCGAATTCGGCCTACGAGATCCTGGGCGATTCCGAGAAGCGCAAGCAGTTCGACCGCGGCGAGATCGACGCCGAGGGCAAGCCGCGCGCGACCGGCTTCGAGGGGTTCGGCGGCTTCGGCGGCGGGCGCGGGGGCAATTTCGATTTCGAGAACATGGCGCGCGCGCAGCGCGGCGGCGGTGGCGGGATGGGCGAGGATATCTTCTCGCACATTTTCGGGGAGGCCTTCCGCGCCGGCGGGGCCGGTCCGGGCGGCCAGCGCCAGGCGGCCAGGGGCGAGGATGTCGCCGCGGAGCTGCTGGTGACGCTGGAGCAGGTCGCCAGCGAGGAGAAGCTGCGCCTCGCCCTGCCCACGGGCCGTGAGGTCGACGTCGTGATTCCCCGCGGCGTGGTCGACGGCCAGACCATCCGGCTTCGCGGCCTCGGCCAGAGTGGCGGCCTCCGGGCCGAGCCGGGCGACGCCCTCCTCACCATCCGGATCCGGCCGCACCCGCGCTTCACCGTCGAGGGGGCCGACCTGCGCACCAGCGTCGACGTTCCGCTGGAGGATGCCGTGCTCGGCGGCACGATCCGCGTGCCGACGCTCACCGGCGCCGTCGAGATGAAGATCCCGGCGATGACGAGTTCCGGCCGCACCTTCCGCCTGCGCGGCAAGGGGCTTCCGAAGAAGGACGGCACCCGCGGCGACCTGTTCGCCACGACGGCGATCGTCCTGCCGGAGGGCGAGGACGCGGCACTGACCGAATTCGCCCGCGGCCGCCGGGCGGCCAACGCGGCCTGACGCGCCGGCGTAGCCACCGGGGCGCGCATGAAGGTGCTCGGCGGCGTCCCGGACTTCCGTCGCCGGGCCGCCTCCGCTAAGGAGGCCCCCCGGCCCCGAGAGGGGTCGCGCGGCTTCGGGATCGATCATGGCGGAACACGGGCAGGGCCTTCTGGCGGGCAAGCGGGGGATCGTCCTCGGGGTCGCCAACAACCGCTCGATCGCCTGGGGCATCGCCCGCAGCGCCCGCGCCCACGGGGCCGAACTGGCCTTCACCTACCAGGGCGACGCCCTGCGCAAGCGTGTCGAGCCCCTGGCCAAGGAACTCGACGCCCACGTGATCGGGCACTGCGACGTCACTGAGGCGGCCACGATCGACGCGGTCTTCGCGGAGGCCGCCAGGGTCTTCCCGGACGGCATCGACTTCGTCGTCCACTGCGTCGCCTTCTCCGACAAGGACGAACTGACCGGCCGCTACATCGAGACCTCCGAGGACAATTTCACCAAGTCGCTTTTGGTCTCCTGCTACTCGTTCACCGCCGTGGCCCAGCGCGCCGAGAAGATCATGCGCCCGGGCGGCTCGCTGGTGACGCTGACCTATTACGGCGCCGAGAAGTGGATGCCCCACTACAACGTGATGGGCGTCGCCAAGGCGGCCCTGGAGGCGTCGGTGCGCTACCTCGCGGCCGATCTCGGCCCGAAGAACATCCGGGTCAACGCCATCTCGGCCGGCCCGATCAAGACCCTCGCGGCCTCCGGGATCGGCGATTTCCGCTACATCCTGAAGTGGAACGAGTACAACGCGCCCCTGCGTCGGACCGTGACGATCGGGGAGGTCGGGGAGACCGCGTCCTACCTCGTCTCCGACATGGCGGCCGGCATGACCGGCGAGATCCTCCACGTGGATGCCGGCTACCACGTCGTCGGCATGAAGAATCCCGAGGCGCCGGATCTCACCCTCGACAAGGACTGAGACGGGTCGGTCGTCGCGGCGGCCCGGACCTGAGGCGTGAGCGGCCCGGCGTGGCTCACGCGTCCTCCGCCTCGTCGAACTCTCCCGAGAGCGTGAGCCCGTCGATCCAGGTCTCGCCGTCGCGCTTGATGACGGTGCGCGGCCGGACCTTCCCGTGCTCCGCGATGCCGGCCGCCAGCCGCTCCGAGTGCGTGACGAGCCAGACCTGCGTGCGCTCCGCGGCCCGCGCGATCAGCCGCGCCAGCGGATCCATGAGATCGGGATGCAGGCTGGTTTCGGGCTCGTTCAGCGCGATGAACGGCGGAAGCCGGTAGCCGAGCAGCGCGCCGGCCAGGGCGAGGTAGCGCAGGGTGCCGTCCGACAGTTCCGGCGGATCGAAGGTCCGGCCCGGGAAGTCGGGGAAGCGCAGGCCGAAGCGCGCGTGACGGCCCGGCTCCGGCAGCACGAGCGCCGCGCCCGGGAAGGCGCCGTCGACGGCCTCGTCGATCTCGGTCGTGTCCTCCCGGATATGCGCCAGGGTGGCGAAGACGGCGGCGAGGTCCGCGCCGTCGGACGCGAGGGTCGGCGTCGTCACCGCGAGGCAGGGCCGGCGCAGGGGCGACTCGGCGTCCGTCCGGAAATCGTGGTGGAAGCGCCACCCCGCCAGAGCGAGGCGGACCACGGCGATCTCGGGATGGCCGGTGGCGTCGAGGAGGCTGCCGAGGGCGGTCTCGGTCGGCAGCAGGTCACCGTCGAGGGTGCGCTTGCGGCCCTCCGCGTCCCGGACGAAGCCGCTCCGTCCGTCGCGATCGAGGATCACGGCCGCGCGGCCGCGGGTGCGGACCGTCAGGCGCTCGGCCTTGACCTGCGGCTCCTTCCGGAAGGCGGCACCGAAGGTCGTCCCGCCGACCTGCTGCACCAGCCCGATCTCGACGGCGTAGACGAATTCCTGCCCGATCGTGTCGTGGCGCAGGGTGGCCGACAGGCGGATCCGTGCGGCCTCGCCCTGCCGCCGGCGGCCGGCCCAGAGGGCGGAGTCCATGCCGCCCTCGGCGGCGAGGTCGCGGGTGAGGGTGCCCCGGGCGGCGGCCTGCAGCAGCTCCAGGGCCCGGTAGAGGTTGGTCTTGCCGGTGCCGTTGCCGCCGACGAAGACCGACAGCGCGTCGACCGGGAAGCCGATCCGCCGCAGCGAGCGGTAGCCCGAGACCGCGACCTCTCGAACCACCAGCATCCCGGATTCTCCCGCGTCAGTCGGGGACCGTCAGATCCGCGATGCCTTTGGCGGCCTCGGGGAATCGCGGGTCCATGGCCTCCAGCGTATCCGCTACGGTCCGGGCAATCACGTAGTTGCGGAACCACTTGTGGTTGGCCGGCACCACCAGCCAGGGCGCCTCGGGCGTCGAGCAGCGGCCGAGGGCGTCCGCGAAGGCCTGCTGGTAGGCGTCCCAGGATTTCCGCTCGACCAGGTCGGCCGGGTCGAACTTCCAGTGCTTCTCGGGGTCGGCGATCCGGGCCTCCAGGCGTCGCTTCTGCTCCGCCTTGGAGATGTGCAGGAAGAACTTCACGACCGTCGTGCCCGACTCGGTGAGCAGGCGCTCGAAATCGTTTATCCGGCCGTAGCGGCTCTGCCAGACCGCGTCCGGCACGAGGCCTTTCACCCGCACGACGAGCACGTCCTCGTAGTGGCTGCGGTTGAACACACCGATCATGCCGCGCCCCGGCACCCGGGCGTGGTAGCGCCACAGGAAGTCGTGATCGAGCTCCTCGCTCGAGGGCACCTTGAACGAGGCCACCGCGCAGCCCTGGGGGTTCACCCCCTTGAGCACCGACCGGATCGTGCCGTCCTTGCCGCCCGTGTCGATCGCCTGGAACACCAGCAGGAGGCTCCGGGCGCGCTCCGCGTAGAGGCGCTCCTGGAGGGCGACGATGCGCGCCCGCTCCTGGGCGAGGGCGTCCTTGGCCCAGTCCTTGTCGAGACCGCCGACGTCGTCGGGATCGACCGTGCCGAGATCGAAGGGCGCCGCCGGTTCGACCGCCACGATGCCGGGCGCCGGGCGGATCGGTACGGGCCCGTGCCGGCCGAGCGCCGCCGGGACGGATTCGGCCACGCTGTCGACGCTGCCGGCCCAGCGGGCCGTCGACGGGCGGTGATCCACGGTGGCGCCATGCAGATCAGCCTCACCTGTCATGCCGTCACCGCGTTTGTGGCCGCGATGATGCTTGCCGTGCTTCTTGGACATGGGGCAGGACCTAGTTCCGGATATTGCCGACCGCCGGCGAGAACGGCCGGTAGTCCAGGCTGTTCCGGACGCCTGTGCAGGACGGGGTTGAGACGGTTGGGTACGATCTACTTCATCCGGCACGGCCAGACCGCCTGGAACGCCGAGGGGCGCCTCCAGGGCGGGCGCGACACCGACCTCAATGCCCAGGGGGAGGCACAGGCCGCGGCCGTGGCAGAGCGCCTCGCCGCCGCGGCGGGGCCGGCCCTGGCAGAGGCCGATTTCGTCGCGAGCCCGCTCAAGCGCACCCGGCGCACCATGGAGATCCTGCGGGGAGCCCTCGGCCTGCCGCCCGAGGCGTACCGCGTCGACCCGCGCCTGCGGGAGATCGGTTTCGGCAGCTGGGAAGGCTCCACCTGGGCGGAGATCCGCCGCCGCGACCCGGCCGGGGCCGCCGGCCGCGACCGGGACCGCTGGCACTACCGCCCGCCCGGCCTCGGCGCGGAGAGCTATGCCGGCCTCGTCGAGCGCGTCGGGCCGATGATCGCGGGGCTGGAGCGGGACACGGTCATCGTCGCCCATGGCGGCGTCGCGCGGGCCGCGCTGGTCGCCCTCGGCCACCTCGACGTCTACGCGGCGCCCCGCCTGGGCATCCGCCAGGGCGAGGTCCTGATCCTCGAGCCCGGTGGCTGGCGCTGGGCTTGATCCCGTGCGCCGGCGCAGTGCAAAGCCGCCTCGATAACGGCATGATCGGCAGGCTATAGGGCGGCGGCCAGGACAGGCGCCGGCCCGAGCGGGCGGCCAGCGGAGCAGCGGATGAGCGACGTCGCCGAGAAGACCCGGCCCGGACCGACGGCCGGGGAGCCCGCGCCTCTCGGAGCCGCGGCGGCGATCCTGCGCGGCGACCACCGGCCCGACCTCATCCGCGACGAGGTCCTGGCCGAGATCTTCCTGCACGCGGCCGAGACCCGGCCCGATCATCCCTGCCTGGTCGACGGCGCCGGCGTCGGCGCCGGGGGCGTCCACCCGCACCTGACCTACGCGGAGGTCGCCGCCCGGGCCGGCCGGATCGCCGCCGGCCTCGCCCATCGCGGCATCGGGCCGGGTGACATCGTCGGCCTCTGGATGGCCCGTGGCCCGGACCTCCTCGTGGCGCAGATCGGCATCACGATGGCGGGCGCGGCCTGGCTGCCCTTCGACGCCGAGGCGCCGGCGGACCGGGTGGGCGTGTGCCTCGCCGACGCGGGCGCGAAGGCGCTGCTGGTCTCCCCGGCGCTCGCCGCGGCGGCGCCCGACGCCGCCCCGGCCCTGACGCCCGCCGATCTCGACTCCGGGACGCCCGCCGGCGCGCCGCTGCCCGATCCGCGCGCGGCCGGGCTGACGCCCGAGCACCCCGCCTACCTGATCTACACCTCGGGCTCGACCGGCGTGCCCAAGGGCATCGTCATCAGCCACGCCAACATCTGCCACTTCCTGCGGTCCGGGAACGCCCTCTACGGGATGCGCGCCGACGACGTGGTCTTCCAGGGCGCCTCGGTGGCCTTCGATCTCTCGATGGAGGAGATCTGGGTGCCGTATCTCGTGGGCGCGACCCTGTTCGTGGCGAGCCCCGCCATGATGGGCGACCTGGAATCGCTCCCCGGCATCTTGGAGGCCGAGGGGATCACGGTGCTCGACACCGTCCCGACGCTCCTGGCGATGATCTCCGGCGACCTGCCGCGGGTGCGCCTCGTCCTGCTCGGCGGCGAGGCGCTGCCCGAGCCGCTGATCGCCCGCTGGGCGACCGGCGGCCGCCAACTGTTCAACACCTACGGCCCGACGGAGGCCACCGTGGTGGCCACCGCGGCCGAGATGCGGCCCGGCGAGCCGGTGACCATCGGCGGCCCGATCCCGAACTACTCCGTCTACGTCGCCGGCGAGGATCTGACCCTGCTCGGCCGAGACCAGCAGGGCGAGCTGCTGATCGGCGGTCCCGGCGTGGCGCGGGGCTACCTCGCCCGTCCCGAGCTGACGGCGGAGAAGTTCATCGCTAACCCGTTCGCGTCGGACGGGACCGACCCGGTGCTCTACCGCTCGGGCGACGCGGTCTCCCTCGACGCCGCCGGCCGGATCGTGTTCCACGGCCGGATCGACGACCAGGTGAAGATCCGCGGCTTCCGCGTGGAACTCGGCGAGATCGAGTCCCGGATCCGAGCGGTGCCCGACGTCAACCAAGCCGCCGTCGTGCTGCGGAACGACGACGGCGTCGACCGCCTCGTCGCCTTCCTGATCCCGGAGCGCGGCCGGTCCATCGACGCCGCCGCCCTCCGCCGGACCCTCGCCGGGCAGATGCCGCCCTACATGGTGCCCGGCCATTTCGAGGTGGCCGAGACTTTGCCCCGGCTCACGTCCGGCAAGGTCGACCGCAAGGCGCTCAAGGTCGCCCCGCTCACGGTGGTCGCCGCCGACGGCGAGCAGGAGACGCCCGCCAACGAGACCGAGGCGGCCCTGGTCGCCGCGGCCAAGCAGATCTTCGGCAACCAGCCGATCGTCCTCGAGGGCGACTTCTTCGCCGATCTCGGCGGCCATTCGCTGCTCGCCGCGCGCTTCGTCTCGGCGGTGCGCGAGAACCCGCCGCTGGCCGGGATCACGCTGCCGGACGTCTACGCCCTGCGCACCGTGCGGGCGATGGCCGACGCGCTCATCGCCCGGACGGGCGGCATGGGCGCCGGGGCCGCGACCCGCGACCTGAGCTTCGCGCCGCCGCCGCTGCTGCGCCGGGCGCTGTGCGGCCTCGGGCAGCTCGTCGCGCTGCCCTTCGTGATCGCGCTGGCCACCGCGCAGTGGCTCGGCATGTTCGTGACCTACCTGCTGCTCACCGGCGGAGGCCTGAGCTTCTTCGCCGAACTCGGCGTGCTGCTCCTCGTCTACGTGGCGATCAACGGCGTGACCGCGGTCGCGGCGGTCGCCGGCAAGTGGCTGATCCTCGGCCGGACCAGGCCGGGCCGGTACCCGCTCTGGGGCACCTACTATTATCGCTGGTGGCTCGCGCAGCGGCTGGCGCCCCTCGTCCACGTGAAGTGGCTCCAGGGCTCGCCCGCGATCGCCGTCTACCTCCGGCTGATGGGTGCGAAGGTCGGACGCGACACGCTCATCTCCGACATCGAGATCGGCGCGGCCGACCTCCTGACCATCGGGGACGGCGCGTCCCTGGGCGGCCGCCTCGTCATCGCCAACGCGGAGATCGTCGGCAACGAGCTGGTCATCGGCAGGGTCGAGATCGGCGCGGACGCGGCGGTGGGCACCTCCTGCGTGATCAGCCACGACGCGGTGATCGGGCCGCAGGCGGAGATCGCCGACCTCACCACGATCCCCACGGGCTCGCGGGTGGGCGCGGCCGAGCGGTGGGACGGCTCGCCCGGCCGCAAGGTCGGGATGGCCGACCCCACGGAGCTGCCCGAACCCGCCGAGGCCTCCTTCGCGCGCCGCGCGGCGTTCATGGCGGCCTACGTGGTGCTGCTCGGCGCGATCCCCGCGGTGGGTCTGCTGCCGATCTTCCCGGCCTTCTTCATCTTCGACCAGATCTCGGACTCGCTCTCCGACATCACCGACATCGACTACCACTGGTACCTGCCGATCCTCACCTGGCCGACCGCCATGCTGATGACCGCCGGCACGGTGCTGCTGATCGCCGGCATCCGCTGGGTGGTGCTGCCGCGGACCCGCTCCGGCACCTACTCGGTCCACTCGCTGTTCTACCTGCGGAAATGGTCGCTGGCGCTCGCCGTCGAGGTCACCCTGGAGACGCTCTCGTCGCTGTTCGCGACCGTCTACATGCGGGCCTGGTACCGGCTGATGGGCGCCAATATGGGCCACGGCGCCGAGATCTCGACCAACCTCGCGGGCCGCTACGACCTCGCCGAGGTCGGCGCGAAGAACTTCATCGCCGACGAAGTGGTGTACGGCGAAGAGGAGATCCGGCGCGGCTGGATGCACCTCGAGCCGGTGCGCACCGGTGCCCGGGTCTTCGTCGGCAACGATGCCGTGGTGCCGCCGGGCGCCGTCATCCCCGACGACGTGCTCATCGGCATCAAGTCGAAGCCGCCCGAGAACGCCGCGATGAGCCCCGGCGAGACGTGGTTCGGCTCGCCGCCGATCCGGCTGCCGGCCCGCCAGAAGGTCGATCTCGGCTCGACCGCCCAGACCTACGAGCCCGGCGCGTGGCCGAAGATCCGGCGCGGCGTCTTCGAGGCCTTCGCGACCTCGTTCTCGCCGATGCTCTACATCACCCTCGCGATCACGGCGATCGACTGGTACTTCTACCCGGCCATCCTGGAGCAGGACTGGTGGGGTCTGGCTTACAGCTTCGTCGGTGCGAGCGTCGCCATCGCGCTGATCCAGTCCTCGGCGGTCATCGCGATGAAGTGGCTGCTGATGGGCGTCTACAAGCCCGGCATGCAGCCGATGTGGTCGTGGTGGGCGATGCGCACCGAGGCGATCGCGGTGGCCTACTGGGGGCTCGCCGGCAAGGTGCTGCTCGAGCACCTCCAGGGCACGCCCTTCCTGCCCTGGGTGCTCCGGCTGTTCGGCGTGAAGGTCGGCAAGGGCGTCTGCATGCTCACCACCGACATCACCGAGTTCGACTGCGTCACCATCGGCGACTACGCCACCATCAACCGCGTCTCGGCACTGCAGACGCACCTCTACGAGGACCGGATCATGAAGATCGGCCGCGTCGTCGTCGGGCGCGGTGTCTCGGTGGGTGCGTTCTCGACCGTGCTCTACGACACCAAGGTGGGCGATTTCGCCCGGCTGCGCCCGCTCACCATCGTCATGAAGGGCGAGTCGATCCCCGCCAACACCGAGTGGGAGGGCGCGCCCGCGGTCCCGGTAATCCACCGCGCCTGACGGGCGGGTCGCACCGCGCGTGCCGGCCCCGGCGTCCCGGGACCGTGCGGGGGCGGGCCCGCGCCGAGGTCAGAGTCGGCGCCTCTGCGGCACTCAGCACGAGAGACCCGGCAGGCTCCGGGACGAATATGCCGGTGTACTAGCACCCTCGTCCCGGTTGGTCGTTCTAATCTAGCTTACAGTGGCTTCCGGCAAGATAGAGCGATATACTCCGCCGGCTCGTATCGTTGCTCGGCCGTAGTGCGGCGCGACGCGGGGGCGGCTAACGTCCGGGTCGAGGATAGACAGGCGTCCGTGCAACTCGATCCCGCCACCCTGCTGGTCGTCAGCGCGGCGACGACCTTCCTGGTCGGCACGCTCTTCATGGCCTCGTGGCGGCAGGCGCCCGAATCCCGGGTGCTTGCCTACTGGGGCGCGGCGCATCTCGTGGGCGCGGCCGGATCGGCCGGCCTCGCGCTGCGCAACCAGATCCCCGACCTGATCTCGGTGGGCTTGGCCAATGCCGTGGTGCTCGCCGCCTACGGCCTCATCTGGAGCGGCGTCCGCTCCTTCGAGCATCGGGAGCCGCGGGTGGGCATCGCCATGGCCGGCGCCCTCGGCTGGTGCGTCCTGTGCCTGATCCCGACCTTCTACGCGTCGATCGAGGCCCGCATCATCTACGCCTCGGGGACCGCGGCGCTCTATTGCTGCGCCGCGGCCGCGGAGATCTGGCGCGGTCGCGCCGAGCGGCTCGCCTCGCGGATCGCCGCCGCCACCATCCTGGGACTGCACGGCAGCTTCTACATCGTGCGGATCCCCGCGACGCTGGTGGCGCCCCCGCAGCCGGGTCTCAGCCCGCTCGCGTCGCCCTGGGTGGCGATCCTGTGCTTCGTCACCCTGATGTTCTCGATCGCCTCGGCCTTCACCTTCATGGCGCTGGTCAAGGAGCGGGCGGAGCGGGAGCAGCGCATCGCCGCCTCCACCGACGCGCTGACGGGCGTGCGCAACCGCCGGGCCTTCGCCGGGGCCGCCGCGGACGCGATGGCGCGGCACGGCGACGCCGCCCTGCTGCTGTTCGACCTCGACCGGTTCAAGGCCGTCAACGACCGCTTCGGCCACGGGGTCGGCGACGCGGTCCTCGTCGGCTTCTGCACCATGGCGTCGACCCTGCTGCCGCGGGAGGCCCTGCTGGGCCGCCTCGGCGGTGAGGAGTTCGCGTGCCTCCTGCCGGACGTCTCGCCCGCCGAGGCCCTGGCCCGGGCCGAGGAGCTGCGCCAGACCTTCGCGCAACTCGCGGTTCCCGAGCTTCCGGCCCTGCGCGTCAGCGTCAGTATCGGTATCGCGCAGGCGCGCCCCGGCATCGCGTTCGACCTGCTGATGCAGCGGGCCGACGCCGCGCTCTACGCCGCCAAGAATGGCGGACGGGACCGGATCTCCGTGGCCGATCCGGTCGCCACCCGCGCGGCCTGAGGCCCTGCCGGGCCGGCTCACGCGAGGGCGCGCGCCGCCTCCGAGACCTTGCGCACCGAGGCGTCGACGACGCTCGCCGAGGAGGCGATCTCCGCCATGGCGGTGTGGATCGCCGCGACGCCCTGCGCCGCCGACTGCATGTTCTCGGTCATGTCGCGGGTCACCGCGGCCTGCTCGGTCACGGCCGACGAGACGCTGAGCGAGATCGCGCTGAGTTGCTCGATCGTGGCGCCGATCCCGTCGATCGCCGAGACGGCCCGGGAGGTCTCGGCCTGCACGGCGGCGATCTGGGTTCCGATCTCACCGGTGGCCTTGGCGGTCTGCTCGGCGAGCGCCTTCACCTCGGCGGCGACGACCGCGAAGCCCTTGCCGGCCGCTCCGGCCCGGGCGGCCTCGATCGTGGCGTTCAGCGCCAGCAGGTTCGTCTGGTCGGCGATGGACCGGATCAGGCTGACCGCCGCTCCGATCCGGTCCGCGGCGCCGGTCAGCCCCACGACGATCGCCCCCGCTTCCTCGGCGCGGGAAACGACCAGATCGACGGAGGATTTCGCCTGCATCGCGTGACGGCTGAGTTCCTCGATCGAGGCAGCGAACTCCTCCGAACCCGCAGCGACCGCATCGACGTTGCGGCTTGTGCGGCTCGAGGCCTCCGCGGTCTCGTCCGCCTGCCGGACCACCCGGCTCATCGAATCGCGGATCGCCGCGATGTCGGCGTCGATCGCGCGCTGCCCCTCGGCCCGGCGCTGGCGGTCTTCGACCTGCCGGGTCACGTCGGTGGCGAACTTCACCACCGCGCAGGGCTTGCCGTCGGCGTCGAGGATCGGATTGTACGCGCCGAAGATCCAGACGGTGCGGCCGTCCTTCCCGACGCGCCGGAACTCGCCGGCCTGGTACTGGCCGTTGCCGAGCGCGGCCCAGAATGCCGTGTAGTCCGGGCTGGCCGCCTCCGCCGGCGCCATGAACATGCGGTGATGCCGCCCGCGGATCTCCTCCAGCGTGTAGCCCATCGTGGACAGGAAGTTGCTGTTCGCGTCCGTGATCGTCCCGTCAAGGGCGAAGCAGATCACCGCCTGCGAACGGTTGAGCGCTTCGACCTGACCGGCGTGGAGCGCGTTGCGGGCGCGTTCCGCGGTGATGTCGGTGGCGAGCTTGACGACCTTGGTGGGCTTGCCGCGGCGGTCGAGGATCGGGTTGTAGGAGCCCTGGATCCACACGGTGTGGCCGGCTTTCGTCACCCGCGGAAAGGCACGCGCCTCGTGCTGACCGGCGCGCAGCCGGTCCCAGAAGGCGCTGTAGTTCGGACCGGACCTGTCGGCCTCAGGCACGAACATTCTGTGATGCTGGCCCCGGACTTCGTCGAGCGTGTAGCCGACGAGGTCGAGGAATACGGCGTTCGCGTCGGTGACGGTGCCGTCGAGGTCGAATTCCACCCGCGCCATCGTCCGGTCGATCGCCGCGAGGAGGGCGTCGTCGCGTGAACCAAACATCACCATCGGAGCCCGTGCCCGCCTGATCTGTAAAGTGCGGACGATCATGAGGAGACGCGCTTAAAAAACCGTCAATGGCGTGCTCTCGTCATGAAACGGGCTCAATGAGAGCGCGAGAAAATTGTAGTAGAGCAGTTGATCGTCGCAAAATGCATTTATACAAACGACAAAGATAACCGAGCTATAAATCACTTTCGCGCCATTATCGGTCTTCGAGCCTATACATCGACTGATGGACGTTCTCGACTGGTCATGGCTGGAGGCGGTCCGTCGGGTTGTTCGGCGCGCGGCCTGCGTTAGGAGGAGCGTAGAACGCCGGCGGTCCGAGACGATCGGGGCGGGGACAGCTCGCGACACGGCACTGCCTGGAGACCCGACATGGACGAGGCCACACGGATCGACCGCCTGGAGATGCGCCTGACCGAGCAGGACGCGACGATCGAGGATCTGAACCGGACCGTGACCGAGCAGTGGCGGGTGATCGACCGGCTCGTCCGGCAACTCGACGCGCTGCGGGAGCAGGTGGAGGAGGCGGCCGCCCGCGCGGCGCCGCGCGGGCCGGAACCGCCGCCGCCGCATTACTGAGGGGAGGGGCCGGCGCGCCGCGGCGCGCCGGCCGGTGCGTCAGAAATTCGCCTGCGTGACGAACTTGGTGACCAGGTAGGCGTCGAGGGCCTCCGGGCCGCCCTCGCTGCCGTAGCCCGAATCCTTGACGCCGCCGAACGGCGTCTCGGGCAGGGCGAGGCCGTGGTGGTTGATCGAGATCATGCCGCTCTCGACCGCGTTCGACACCCGCGCCGCGCGCTCGGCGGAGCGGGTGTAGGCGTAGGCCGCGAGCCCGTAGGGCAGGCGGTTGGCCTCGGTGAGCGCCTCCTCGTCGTCGGAGAACCGGTTGATCATCGCCAGGGGGCCGAAGGGCTCCTCGTTCATGATCCGGGCGGTCAGCGGCACCTCGGTGAAGACCGTCGGCTCGAAGAAATTGCCCTGGTTGCCGAGGCGCTTGCCGCCCGCCCGCAGCGTCGCGCCGCTGGACTCGGCGTCCGCCGCCAGCGCCGTGACGGCGTCGAGGCGCCGCCCGTGGACCAGCGGTCCCATCTTGGTCTCGGGATCGAGCCCGTCGCCGACCTTCACCGACTTGGCGAAGGTCGTGAAGCCCTCGACAAAGCGGTCGAAGACCGAATCGTGCACGAGGAAGCGGGTCGGCGAGACGCAGACCTGGCCGGCATTGCGGAACTTCGAGGGGGCCAGGACGGCCACCGCCTTCTCCACGTCGGCGTCGCCGAACACGATCGCGGGGGCGTGGCCGCCGAGTTCCATCGTGGCGCGCTTCATGTGCTCGCCCGCGAGCGCCGCGAGCTTCTTGCCGACCACGGTCGAGCCGGTGAACGAGATCTTCCGGATGACCGGGTGCGGGATCAGGTAGGCCGAGATGGCTTCGGGATCGCCGTAGACCAGCGAGAGCGCGTCGCCCGGGACACCCGCATCCAGGAAGGCGCGGACCAGGGCGGCGCAGCTCGCCGGCGTGTCCTCTGGGCCCTTCAGGATCACCGTGCAGCCGGTGCAGAGCGCCGCCGAGATCTTGCGGACCGCCTGATTGATCGGGAAATTCCAGGGCGTGAAGCAGGCCACCGGCCCGACCGGCTCGCGGATCACCGCCTGCAGCACGCCGTCGGCGCGGCCCGGGATGACGCGGCCGTAGGCGCGCTTACCCTCCTCGGCGAACCAGTCGATGATGTCGGCCGCCGCCAGGGTCTCGACCCGCGACTCGGCGAGCGGCTTGCCCTGCTCCAGCGTCATGATCCGGGCAATCTCGTCGACCCGGGCGCGCAGCAGGTCGGCCGCCTTGCGCATCACCTTGGCGCGCTCGAAGGGCGCGACTTTGCGCCAGGCCGGGAAGGCGCGGGCGGCGGCCGCCAGGGCCTCGTCGAGATCCGCCGTGGTGGCGACCGCGCACTGGCCGATCGTCTCGCCCGTGGCGGGGTTCAGGACCCCCAGGGTGTCCCGGTCGGCACCCGCGCGCCAGCGCCCGGCGATGTGAAGCTCGGTATCCGGATACATCGGTCGATTCCCGCTCGGCCGCACCATCGGCCGCAGGCGGAATGTGGCGATGTGGCGCGCCCCGGCAATCCCCGCGGCGGCATGGCTGGGGCCGTCTGTATTCAGGCGGCGGCGCGCGCGGGCTCCGGCGCCTCGACGAGCGTCGCGCTCCCGTGGCGGGCGCGCAGGGTCGCGCCCTTCGGAACCACCCGCCAGCCCTCGCGGCAGCCGTCGATGGGCTCCGAGACGACGACGATGCCGCCCGGTCCCTCGCGATAGTACAGGCTCGGCGGCCGGCCGTCGCAGGCCCAGCGATAGGCGGTCAGCGTCTCGCCGTCCGTGAGCAGCGCGGTGAAGCGCAGCGGCTCGCAGACATTCGCCGACTCCATCAACTCGCGGACAGTCTTCAACGTCCGCGCCATCGCGCCGACGGGGTCCGCCTCGAGGCCGTTGGCGAGCGCCAGGAGGAAGATCGCCTCCGAGTCGGTGCTGCCGCGGCGATGGTCGTAGTAGGAATCCGGGATCAGCGCCTCGAGGCGCCGCTTGATCCGGTGGTAGCCGCCGATCTGGCCGTTGTGCATGAACAGGTGGCGGCCGAACACGAAGGGGTGGCAGTTGGCCCGGGCGGTGGCCGTCCCGGTCGAGGCGCGCACGTGCGCGAAGAACGTCCGCGCCCGCACCTGCCCGCACAGGTTCACGAGGTTCTCGTCCGACCACGCCGGGGAGATGTCGCGGTAGACACCTGGCTCGGGCCGCTCGGCGTACCAGCCGATGCCGAAACCGTCGCCGTTGGTCTCGGTCTTCCCCTCGTCGGCGTGCAGCGACTGGTGCACCAGCGAGTGGGTCGGCGCGCAGACGAGGTCGGAGAGGAAGACCGGCTCACCGCTGTAGGCGAGGAAACGGCACATGTCGAACGATGATCCTTCAGCTCTGAGCCGCGTACGATCCCGCGAAACGCCCCGCGCGGGTGGAGACGTTCCGCCGCAGGACGTTAACAGTCGGTCCACTCCGGTGAACAGTTTCTTAACCGCCCGGAAACTGCGCTATTTTCGTGCGTTCCGCATGAAAATGGTGCCGCCTGTCCGCAGGGCAGGCATTCGCCTCCGGAGCGATGCGACTCTTGTGAGCCGCCTCATGAAGGATCAGCATGGCCGAATCGGGGAATCAGAAGCTCGCCGTACAGGCGGCCACCCGACGCGGGGCAAGGCACCGGCAGCAGGAGACTTTGATGGATCGCGCAACGCCCGATAGTTCCGCCCCCGTGGCGCTCGTCGTGGAGGACGATGCGGCTGTGCGCGATCTCGCGACGGCGGTGCTCGAGGAGACCGATCTCGGCGTGATCGCCTGCGAGAGCGCCGAGGCGGCCCTCTCGGTGCTGGAGCGGTCCGACGTGACCGTGGCGCTGCTCTTCGCGGACGTGCGCCTGCCGGGCGCCATGGACGGCGTGTCGCTGGCGCAGGCGGTCAAGCGGCGGTGGCCGGACGTGCGCGTGGTCGTCACCTCGGGCGCGAGCCGGGACGCGCGGCTCCCCGATCAGGCAGTCTACATGCAGAAGCCCTGGCGGGCCCTCGACGTGCTGGTCCAGGCCGAGCACGCCACCATGGCCGCCAAGGCGGCCTGAGCTGGCGGCCTGAGCGCCCAGCGCTCAAAGCTCTTCACGTCATCGCGAGCGCAGAGCCCCGGCTCGTCGCTACAGGCGCGACCTTCCCCCTCTCCAGACGGATCTCGGGCCTGCCCGAGATCCGTCCCGAGAAGCCCGGCTCGGGGCAAGTTCGACGCGGGTGGAGAGGGGACCCGCGCCACGTGCGGCTCGCGTGCCCGGGCGCCTTCATCCGGACGCGACGCAAAGAAAAAGCCCGGCCTGCGCGCGCAGGCCGGGCTCTCTCATGACTGACGTGGTGTCGGTCAGGCGGCGGGAGCCGGGCTGACCGGGGTCTGACCGGCGGCGTTGCCGCCCTGGCCCTGCGCGGCGGACGGCGACGGGAAGCCGGGACGACGGCCGCCGGCGGGGAAGCGGGGCTTCGGCTTCGGCGCGGCGATCAGGCCCTCGCGGATCGCGGTCTTGCGGGCCTGCTTGCGGGCGCGGCGGACGGCCTCGGCCTTCTCGCGAGCCTTGCGCACGGACGGCTTTTCATAAGCCTTGCGCTGCTTCATCTCGCGGAAGATGCCCTCGCGCTGCATCTTCTTCTTGAGGACGCGGAGCGCTTGATCGACGTTGTTGTCGCGAACGAGTACCTGCAACGGACTTGATCCTCTGGACCTGAAGTTCTGGGTTCACGCGGCCCGCCGCCGATCTGGAAACCGGCAACGTCCCTCGCCCGGTTTGAACCCGGGAGGGACGGGAACGTCGGTTTCCGAATCGGCGTGGAGCTCACGCCTTGACGGGGCTATTACACCAAGCGCGCACCAGTTCCAACCTGTCCGCGCGATCCATCCGCGCCTGCGCCGTGCTAGGTTGCGCGGATGAGACACGACGACTCGCAGCAATTCGCCAGCGACAACTATTCCGGCATCTGCCCGGAGGCCTGGGCTGCGATGGAGGCGGCCAATCGCGGCCACGCCCCGGCCTACGGCGAGGACGCCTGGACCGCCCGAGCGGCCGACGCCTTCCGGAACCTGTTCGAGACCCCGTGCGAGGTGTTCTTCGCCTTCAACGGCACGGCCGCCAACGCGCTGGCGCTGGCCGCGCTGTGCCAGTCCTACCACAGCGTGATCTGCGCCGACTCGGCCCATGTCGAGACCGACGAGTGCGGCGCGCCGGAATTCTTCTCGAACGGCTCGAAGCTGCTGACCGTCCGGACCGAGGGCGGCAAGCTGACGCCGGAGGCGATCCGCGGGCTGGCGCAGAACCGCAGCGACATCCACTTCCCGCGGCCGCGCGTGGTGACGATCACGCAGCCCACCGAGACCGGGCAGGTCTACAGCCTCGCCGAGCTGCGGGCCGTGTCGGCGACCTGCCGCGAGCTGGGCCTCGCCCTGCACATGGACGGGTCGCGCTTCGCCAATGCCTGCGCGAGCCTCGGGTGCAGCCCCGCCGACATGACGTGGCGCTCGGGCATCGACGTCCTGTGCTTCGGCGGCACCAAGAACGGCATGCATGCCGGCGAGGCGGTGGTGTTCTTCGACGCCAAGCTCGCGGAGGATTTCGGCTACCGCTGCAAGCAGGCCGGCCAGCTCGCCTCGAAGATGCGCTTCCTCGCGGCCCCCTGGGTCGGCATGCTGGAGAGCGGCGCGTGGCTGCGGAACGCGGCCCACGGCAACGCCTGCGCCCGCCGCTTCGCCGAGGCGGTCGGCGGGCTGCCGGGGGTGCGAGCGCTGTTTCCCGTCGAGGCGAACGCGGTCTTCTTGACGATGCCGGCGGCCACGATGGAGGGCCTGCGCGCCCGGGGCTGGCGGTTCTACACTTTCATCGGCGGCGGGGCGCGCTTCATGTTCGCCTGGGATGCCCGGACGGAGCGGGTCGACGAGCTGGTCGGCGACCTGCGCGCCCTGGCGGCCGCCGCGGCCTGAGCGCGCGGACAGAGGGGCGCGGAGCCAACCCGTTGAAGGTGTTTCGCGCGCTGATGTCGAGATCCGCTGAGGAGCATCGATACGTCGGCACGACATGCGCTTGGTCGTCCTTGCGAGCGCAGCGAAGCAATCCAGTGTCGCGCGACGCCTGCCGAACTCGTGCGGCCCTGGGTCGCTTCGCTGCGCTCGCGATGACGGAGGGGCTGAGAGCCCAGGCTCGCGAGTGCTGGGACGGCGCGACGCTGCGACGGCCCGCTCCCTACAGCAGCGCGAGATCCGCCGGGTCCGCGCTGGGGAAGATCCGCCGCAGGCTCGCCTGGTCGAGCCCGTAGAGCCGACAGAACAGGCCGCCCAGCAGGCCGCGATAGTCGGTGAGCACCGGATAGTCCCGGTTCTGGAACAGGTGCGCCTCGTCGGCCCGCACCTGCGGTCCCGCGATCCGGCCGCCCCGGACGCCGCCGCCGAGGATCCAGTAGACGCTGCCGTGGCCGTGATCGGTGCCGCAGCTCCCGTTCTCCCGGAAGGTGCGCCCGAACTCCGACAGCACCACCACCACCGTGTCGGACCAGCCCGGCCCGATCTCCTCGACGAAGCCCGAGAGTCCGCGCCCCAGCTCGCCGAGTCGGTCGGCGAGGTAGCCGGTGCCCGCGCCCTGGTTCACGTGCGTGTCCCAGCCGCCGACATCGACAAAGCCGAGGTTGAAGTTCTCGCGCATCAGGCGGCCGATGCGCCGGGCCGACAGCTCGAAGCCCTTGGGCGAGACCGCCCCGCGGTCGGCCTGCCCGGCATGATCGGAGATCGTGTGGTAGACCGCGTCGCGCACCCGGAACCCCTCGGTCACGGCGGCGGCCAGCTTGGTGTCGCTGTACATCGCCGCGATGAGGCGGGCCTGTCGGTCGTCGATGCCGGGCTTGCCGACCCCGTTGATGGCGATGTTGGGCACCGTCTCGCCGCCCCGGAAGATGAGCGGCATCTGGTCGGTGAAGGCGATCGGCCGGACCCGGGTCAGTTCCGCGGCGAGCCGGGCCATGAAGCCGGAATTGTAGTCGCGGGCCGCGCCGACCGTCTGGCCCATCTCGATCGTGTCCTGGGTCTCGAAATGGCTCCGGGTCAGGTCGTCGGTGCCGGCGAACGGCACGAAAGCGGCCTGACCCTTGGCGTAGAGCGGCAGGAGCGTGTGGCGCAAAGCCGGGTGCAGGCTCCAGTCGACGTCGAGCGCCAGCGCCGCCTTCGGGTCCGACGCGTCGGGCTTCGGGATCGCGAGGTTTGGCCGCGACCGGTAATAGAAATCGCTGCCGGTCGGGATCACCACGTTGGCGGCGTCGTAGGCGCCGCGCAGGAACACCACGAGGAGGCGCGCGTCGGCCTTCGGGGCGGCCCAGACGCGGCCGGCCACCGTGGACAGGCCGAGCGCCGCCGAGGCGCGGATCAGGTCGCGACGGTTCATCGCATGAACTCCGGCGAGGCGAGGTAGAGGGTGTTCCAGTCCTGCGGCGAGACCGCCTGGGCGAGGGCCGCGCGCGTCGCCGCCGACAGGGTACCGGACAAAGCCGCGAAGTAGAGCCCGTTGGCGAGCACCGGGAAGGCCGGCTCCTCGGCCTGATCGGGCAGCGCCGGCTTGAACAGGCCGGCCGAGCCGGACCCGATTTGCCGGGCGATCTCGAACCGCGTCGCGAGCTGCCCGGGCCCGTTCCAGGCGGCCGCGTCGAGGGGGTAGCCGTCCGGCGTCGAGCGGTTGAACAGGCCCTCGCCGAGGCGGTTCAGCCAGCCGAGCACCGGGCCGGCGTTGCGGATCACGCGCCCGTCGTAGGCCATGCGCAGGGCCGAGAAGACGTAGCGCACCGGGTCCTTGAAGGCGCCGCCGCGCTCGGCCGTAAAGGCCGGCTCGCGCACCAGCGCCTCCATCACCGCGGCGATGTCGCCGTCGGTCCGCGTGAAGACGGCGGCGAGCCGGGCGACGAGGGCGTTGTCGGGTGCCTGCCCGAGGAAGTAGGTCGCCAGCGCCCGGGAGACGTTGGTCGCGGTGGCGGGGTTGCGGGCGATCAGGTCGACCGCCTCCTCGACCTCGGGCCAGCCGCGGCCCCGGATGCGCGTGCCGAGGAAGACCTTGTCGCCGTAATCGTGCCGGTTCGGGTTGAACTCGAACAGGCCGTCCCGGCGGAAGTCGGCGGCGCGCTCGGGGCGGAGCTTCGGGTTCTCGGGCTTCAGGTCGATGCCGACCCCGCTCAGGATCCGCGCCAGGGCCTCGACGTCGCCCTGCGTGTAGCCGGATCCGACACCCATCGTGTGCAGCTCCATGATCTCCCGGGCGTAGTTCTCGTTCGGGCGACCGGCGGCGTTGGCGTCGTTGTCGAGGTAGCGCAGCATCGCCGGGTGGCGCAGGCTCGCCATCAGCAGGTCACGGAAGCGCCCGAGCACGTGCGGGCGGATCGCCGTCTCGACGTAGTCGCCCACGGCGGCGCGCAGCGTCGACTTTCCCTGGTGGACGTTGAGCCGGTTGAACCAGAACCACGTCAGGCGCTCGCGCAGCTGGTCGGGGCTGTAGAGCGCCCGCAGTACCCAGACGGAGGCGGCGTTCCGCGCGGCCGTGTTGAGCGTCGCCTGGAAAGCCTGCTGCGCAACCGTCCTGGCCTCGGGATCGGCGATTTCCTTCGCCGCCTTGGCCTGCGCGTCCAGGGCCTGGGCCCGCTCGAACAGGCTGCCCGGCGGGGTCAGCGCGTCGACCTGCGCCTGGGCGTCGGGGGGCAGGCGCATTTCGGCGGGCGGGTGAAGCTGATCGTGTAGCCAGCGCGTCCGCCCCTCCGCGGTGAGCTGCGCGAAGGCCGAGGGCGTGGCGCCCCAGGTCAGGGCATCGAGGAAGGCGGCGTCGGCCGCTGCGGCGCGCTGCGGCGCCTCGGCCGCGCGGGGGCCGGGGCCCGCGGAGGCGAACAGCAGAGCGGTGACCAGACAGCAGCGTGCTGCGGCGCGCGACATCGGGGCCTCGCGAAGCGTGGATCGACCGGGGAAGCGTGGTGTCGCGCCCCTGTACGGTGCCTGAAAGGAGGCCCCATTCTGCCGCCGTCTTTGCCAATATCGGGGCTTGCCGCTACACGATCCCGAGACCGCGCGAGTGCCGCGCCGCGTACCACCACGTTCCGCCGACCCAGAGCGTTCGCTCCATGCTGATGCAGACCAAGACCGAGGCGAGGCCGGCCGATCCGGTGTCGCGGCGGCGCACCTTCGCGATCATCTCGCACCCGGACGCGGGCAAGACCACGCTCACCGAGAAGCTGCTGCTGTTCGGGGGCGCGATCCAGCTCGCCGGCGAGGTGAAGGCCAAGCGCAACCGGGTCTCGACTCGCTCCGACTGGATGGGCATCGAGAAGGAGCGCGGCATCTCGGTGGTCACCTCGGTGATGACCTTCGAGTACGGCGACTGCGTCTTCAACCTCCTCGACACGCCAGGCCACGAGGACTTCTCGGAGGACACCTACCGGACGCTGACGGCGGTCGATTCGGCCGTTATGGTGATCGACGCCGCGAAGGGCATCGAGGCGCGCACGCGCAAGCTGTTCGAGGTCTGCCGCCTGCGCGACATCCCGATCGTCACGTTCGTCAACAAGCTCGACCGCGAGGCGCGCGACCCGTTCGAGCTTCTGGACGAGATCGAGAAGACGCTCGCGCTCGACGTCGCCCCGGTCACGTGGCCGATCGGCACCGGCCGCAACTTCTCCGGTACTTACGAGCTCGGCGGCAACCGTGTCCGCCGCCTCGACGCCGCCGAGGATGCGGGGATGGTCCCGGTCTCGGGTCCCGGCGACAAGCTGTTCGACGAATTGCTCACCGAGGACGGCGCGGCCGACGCGTGGCGCGAGGAGGTCGAACTCGCCGAGGGCGGCCTGAAGCCGTTCGACCTCGACGCGTTCCGCGAGGGGCACCTGACGCCGGTCTTCTTCGGCTCGGCGCTGCGCAATTTCGGCGTGCGCGACCTGATCGACGGTCTCGCCAAGGTGGCGCCGCCACCCCGCGGCCAGGACGCCGACAAGCGCCTCGTCGAGCCGACCGAGCCGCGCATGACCGGCTTCGTGTTCAAGATCCAGGCGAACATGGACCCAAATCACCGGGACCGGATCGCGTTCATGCGGGTCTGCTCGGGCAAGCTCAACCGGGGCATGAAGGCTCGGCTGGTGCGCACCGGCAAACCGATCTCGCTCTCGGCGCCGCAATTCTTCTTCGCCCAGGACCGCGCGATCGCCGACGAGGCCTATGCCGGCGACGTGGTCGGCATCCCGAACCACGGCACGCTGCGCATCGGCGACACGCTCACCGAGGGCGAGGACATCGTGTTCCGCGGCGTCCCGAGCTTCGCCCCCGAGATCCTGCGCCGGATCAAGCTGACCGACGCCATGAAGGCCAAGAAGCTGCGCGAGGCGCTCCAGCAGATGGGCGAGGAGGGCGTCGTCCAGGTGTTCGTGCCGCAGGACGGAAGCCAGGCGATCGTCGGCGTGGTCGGCGCGCTGCAGCTCGACGTGCTGAAGGAGCGGCTCCAGGCCGAGTACGGCCTGCCGGTGGATTACGAGACCTCGCGATTCTCGGTCTGCCGCTGGGTGTCGTCCGATTCGGAGGCCGAGCTCGACAAGTTCATCGACTCGCACGGCTCGGCCATGGCAAAGGACCTCGACGGTGCCCCGGTCTTCATGGCGACCACGGCCTTCTCGCTCCGCTACGAGGAGGAGCGCTACCCGGCCGTGCGCTTCACCGACGTGAAGGATTACCAGAAGCGGGCGGCCTGATCGGCGCCGCCGGCGCCGCGCGGCGCCGGCGCGGCGTCAGAACTTGCCGAGCATCGGGAATTCGACGCTCAGGGTCGATTCGGACGCGATCGGCGCCTCGCGCTTGCGCGGCTTGCGGTTGAGGACCTGCTTCAGCTTGGTCTTCAGCACCGCCATGTCGAACGGCTTGAGGATGAAGGCGTCCGCGCCCGCCTGGTGGGCGAGGTTGATGTCCTCGAAGTCGAAGGACGACTCGGTGAGCATGAAGGGCGTGTTCATCAGCGCGTCGTCGGCGCGGATCTCGCGCAGCAGGGTGAGTCCGTCCATGGGCTCCATATCGAGATCGGAGATCACCAGGGCGTAGCGGCGCTGCCGCATCCGCTCCAGCGCCTCGGGCGCGTTGGTGACGCCCTCGACGTCCGGGAAGCCGATGCGGGTCATCAGCATCACGATCAGCCGCAGGAGCTTCTCCTGATCGTCGACGATGAGAATCGGGGGCGTATCGCTCTCGGACATCGGCGGCTCAGATGAAGAGGTGGTCGATGCCCTGACGGGACATCGCGTCGGACTGCAGCGACAGGCACAGCCCGTGTATCGCGGACGCCTTCGGCGTTCCGCGCTGGAGCATCGGGAGCAGGTTGGCCTTGGCGAACAGCGTGTCGTTCCCGGCCGTGCGCTGCGCGCTCTTGAACGAGTGGACGAACTCGCGCTTGGTGATCTCCCGCCACTCGCTGATCTGGACCTCGCGGTGCCGGCTGTCGGTACTCACCCGGTCGAAGGTCTCGTGCACGGATGTGCGCTCGCCCTCGATGACCTGGCAGGCGAAGTTCCCCTCGATGACCAGAAAGCTCGTGATCACCGCGAACTCGTTCTTCTTCTGAGCGATGCGACCGATATCGCTGATCTGCTCGGACCTCTTCGCCGCGTCCGACGACAGGTTGAGACGCGAGAAGTAGATGATGTGGACGAGGCTTGTCCGTTTCGCCCGCATGATCCCGTGATCCGCAATCCGTACCCGTTCAGCGCTTCCAGACAGGACGCACCGCGCGTGGCCCCGGCCCGGCGGCATCTTCGCGCGTGTCGAATAACACCGCGTAAACGCGGCGGACGGGACTTCCGGTCCGGATCTCCGCGCCCGCGGGACCGACCCGGCAGGATCTGCCGGGCGCGCGGCCATGACCGGTCAACCCTGCCGGGTCGTCGACAATCCGGTCCAGGATTCTCAAGGACTTAGCCCTGGCATGCCGGTTGCGGCCGGACCGGCCTGCGGGCCAGTGCGGCGCGCATCGGGATCGTTCGCCATGGATCTTTTCACCGCCCTGCAGACCTCGGTCTCCGGACTCCAGGCGCAGTCCTACGCCATCAGCAACATCTCCGGGAACATCGCGAACTCGCAGACGACCGGCTACAAGCGCATCGACACCAGCTTCGTCGACCTGATGTCCGAGAAGACGCCGGGCCGCGAGGTCGCGGGTTCGGTGCTGCCCCAGTCGCAGCTCACCAACACCCTGGCCGGCAACGTGGTCTCGTCGAGCGTGCCCACCAACATGGCCATCAACGGCCAGGGCTTCTTCACCGTCGTGCAGAAGACCGGCGACGCGAACGGCGCCACATCCTTCGGCGGCACGAGCCTGTACACGCGCCGGGGCGATTTCGCCCAGGACAAGGACGGCTATCTGGTCAACGGCGCCGGCGGATACCTGACCGGATCCAACCTCGATCCGATCACCGGTCAGACGACCAGCATCGGTCCGATCAAGATCGGCAACTCGGCGCTGCCGGCGCAGGCCACCACAACGATCACCTACGCCGCCAACCTGCCCTCGACGCCGAGCACGTCGGCCTCGGCGACGTCGGGATCCGATCTCTACAATCAGAATACCGCGGCCGTCGTGACCTCCGGATCGGGGCAGACCGGCGTCAAGGTCGATTCGACCCAGACCGGTGCCGTCTCGACCTTCATGAGCAACAGCATCGCCGGCCCGTCGCTGCCGGTCTACACGTCGACCGGCGCGCCGCTCACGCTGACGACCCGCTGGGCCAAGGTCCAGGACGCGACGACCACGCCGGCTCAGCCGGCCGTGTGGAACCTGTACTACTCCACCAACCCGAGCGCGCTCACGACGTCCGACTGGAACAACGTGGGCACGGCCTTCACCTTCGATTCCACCGGGAAGCTCACCTCGCCCTCGACGAACCCGATCCCGCTGGGGCCGATCACCATGGGTGACTACACATTCCCCAGCCTCAACATGAATCTCAGCGCCTCAGGCCTGACGCAGTATGCCGACACGACCGGTGCGGCGACGACCAACGCGCTGACGCAGAACGGCAACAGCTCCGGGACGCTTACAAGCGTGGCCGTCGGTCCGGACGGCAAGGTCAACGGCACCTTCTCCAACGGTTCGGTCGTGGCTCTCGCCTCGGTCGGCGTCGTCCAGTTCGCCAATGCCGACGGTCTGAAGGCCGATACGAACGGGAACTATCTCCAGACGGTCGACTCGGGGCCTCCGCTCGCGGGCCTCAACGGCAGCACGATCTCGGGCGCGAGCAACGAGCAATCGAACACCGACATTGCGACCGAATTCTCTAAGATGATCGTAACCCAGCAGGCTTACTCTGCGAACACGCGCGTCATGTCGACGGCCCAGACGATGATGTCTGATCTGCTCAACGTGATCCGCTGAGTGAGGGTGCGATTCGAGCCGCGGAGGCCGTGACATGTCGCTGAATGCGATCTCCACCTCGAGCGCAGGCCTCGCCGCCACCCAGGCGGCGATCAACATCGTCTCGCAGAACGTCGCCAATGCCGGGACGGCGGGCTACGTCAAGCGCACGCTCTCGACGGTCGCCACCGGGACGAACAATTCCGGCGTGGCCGCCGGCACGATCACCCGCAGCTTCGACGCCGCGGCGCTGAACCAGCTCCGGCTGGAGACCTCGGGCGCCGCCTACACGGGCACCAAGTCCGGCATCGCCGCCCAGCTCGACGCCCTCTACGGCGTGCCCGGCAGCTCCACCTCCCTCGACGGGACGCTGAACACCTTCACCCAATCGCTCCAGGAGCTCGCCGCCAACCCGACCTCGGCGGCCGCCCGTACGACCGTGCTGGGCAACGCCGCGGCCGTCGCGAGCCTCATCAACAGTGCCGCCGGCACGGTGCAGAACCTTCGCACCGGTCTCGAGTCGCAGCTCGGCACCGACACGAGCGCGGCGAGCACGATCCTGTCCAACATCGCGACGCTCAACGGCAAGATCCAGAACACCACTGACAGCACTTCGCTGACCGATCTTCAGGACCAGCGCGACCAGGCGATCAACAACCTGTCGAGCTACATGGACGTGCAGACGGTCCCGCAGCGCGACGGGACGGTCTCCGTCATGACCCGTTCGGGCGTGACGCTGGTCGACCGCGGGAACGCCGCGACCCTGACCTTCGACGGGCGCGGCGTGCTCAGCCCTACCGCGAGCTACGCGTCCGATCCCACGCAGCGGACGGTCGGGACCATCACGGCGACTCTGCCGGGCGGCGGCAAGATCGACCTCGGCGCCCCCGGCGTGTTGCGCTCCGGCAGTCTGGCCGCCGAGATCGAGATGCGCGACCAGACCCTGCCGCAGGCGCAGCGGCAGCTCGACGATCTCGCGGCCGGCCTCTCGACGGCGCTCACGAATACCGCGACCACCGGGACGTACAGCGGGACCGACACGCAGATCAGCGTGTCGACCATGCAGCCCGGCAACACGATCACCTTCCCGGTCACCGACAACACCGGGGCCGTGCGCAACGTGACGCTGGTGGCGTCCGCGACCTCCAGCGGCGCGGTCGTGCCCGCAGCGCAGACCACGGATGCCAGCGGCCTCACGCTGACCTTCAACGCCAGCGGCGGGCCCGGCACATACGCGGCTGCGATCCAGTCCGCCTTCGCCACGTTCAACGCCTCCGGCAGCACCTACAAGCTGCCGGCGCTGTCGGCGAATCCGGTCTCCTCGACCGCCACCAGCGCGACGCTGACGCTGGGGGCGGCCGGCAAGGTCGCCGGCGCGGCGAGCGCCAGCGTCACGGCCGTCTCGGCGTCGGACCTGAACACCGGCAACCCGTCGATCGCGATGTTCGTCGACGGTACGGGCAACAAGCTCTACACCGGCACGTTCGACGGCGGCTCGCAGCTCACCGGTTTCGCCCAGCGCATCACGGTCAACGGCGCGCTGGCGGGCAACACCGCCGCGCTGACGGCTACGAGCGCCACGGACACGAGCACGTCGGGCGCCCGCGCCCAGAAGCTGTTCACGGCGCTCACCGCGAACCAGCAGACCTTCTCGTCGTCGAGCGGTATCGGCGGCGTCTCGGCCCCCTACAGCGCCACCGTGATCGGTTTCGCGCAGGACATCGTGTCCACGCAGGGGGCCAACGCGTCGAACGCCGCGGCCCTCGACGCCACCCAGCAGACGGCGCTCTCCACCGCGCAGAGCCGGTTCTCCGCCGGGGCGGGCGTCAACATCGACCAAGAGATGTCGAACCTGATCGCCCTGCAGACCGCGTACGGTGCCAACGCCCGCGTGCTCACCGCGGCCCGCGACATGCTCAACCAGCTGCTGCAGATCTGATCATGACGACGATCACGCCCTTCGCGGCCGGCTCCTACATCACCAACCGCAACGCCTCGCAGCTCCAGGCGCTGAAGAGCCAGCTCAACGAACTGACCAACCAGCTCTCGAGCGGTCAGGTCTCGCAGACCTATGGCGGCCTCGGCTCCGGGCGGTCGACGGCTCTGTCCGCGCAGGCCACCCTGAGCGCGCTCTCCGGCTACGCCGCCGGCATCACCGCCGCGCAGACCCGGACCGACCTCGCGGTCACGAGCCTGACGCAGGTTGCGACCCTCGGCACCTCCACCGGGACGATGCTCCAGAACGGCCTGCAGAGCGTGGCGGCGAACTCGGTCTCCGGCCGGTCGACGGCGCTGGCCAACCTGCAGACGGCGCTCGACACGCTCAACGAATCGGCGGCGGGCAACTACCTGTTCGGCGGCACCGACACCACGACCCAGCCGGTGGTCGATTCGAGCAAGATCCTCAACGGCACGACCGACGCGAGCGGCAACACGCTCGACGGCCTCTCGACCCTGATCTCGCAGCGGGTCACCGCCGAGCTCGGAGCGGGGGGCAACGGCCGCCTGACGCAGACTCTGGCCAGCCCGGCCACGAGCGTTCAGGTCACCGAAGAGTCGAACAACCTGACCCGAGGGCAATTCGGCTTCACCCTGGCGGGCGCGCCGACCACGACCGGCTCGGCGATCGGCGCGACCTACACGGCGGGCACGGCTACTAGCCCGGGCAGCTTCAGCCTCAGCATGACGACGCAGCCGAGCGCCGGCGACACCGTGTCGTTCGCGCTGAAGATGGCCGACGGCACCTCCACGACGATCACGCTCACGGCCGCGACGAGCGCGGACCCGAAATCGATCACCAACTTCGCCATCGGCTCGACGCCCGCCCAGACGATGGCCAACCTGTCGGCGACACTGAGCAACGCGCTGACCGGTGCGGCCAACAGCACGCTGGCGGTGAACGCCACCGCGGCGACCGCGTCGAACTTCTTCTCCGGCGCGGCGGAAGGCGGCCCGTCGGGGTCGGGCGTGATGCCGCAGCGCATCCTGTACGATGGCACCACCCCGGTCGGCTACAGGGCGGCCACGCCTCAGGACACGGTGCTGTGGTACCAGGGCGAGAACACCTACACGCAGCCCGCGCCGCCGGCAGTGCCGCAGCCGACCTCGGCGATCGACACGCAGTCGGTCCAGGTGAGCGCGACCGGGAGCGTCGGGACGGGCGCCCGCGCCAACGATCCCGCGGTCCAGAACGTGCTCGCCGGCCTGGCGACCATGGCCTTCGGCCTGCCCACCACGAACGACGCCAACACCTACAACACCTACCAGACGGTGGCGACGAAGGCCGGCAGCCTGCTCTCGTCCGCCAACCAGACCCCGAGCGTCCAGGACACGGTCACGCAGCTCACCGTCGCGTCGACGCGGCTCTCGAATGCCGGCACGACCAACAAGGCGCTCCAGAACACCGTCCAGAACACCCTGGACGGGATCGAGCAGATCTCCCCCGAGGAGGTCATCACCAAGCTGCTCGACGTGCAGAACCGGCTCCAGGCCAGCTATCAGGTGACCGCGACGCTCTCGAAGCTCTCCCTCGTGAACTACATCAGCTGAGCTGATCGCCGAGACCGGTCAACGCGCGCCTGACGCTCGAAAAATCTCGCGACGTGTCGGGTTCACCATAGTCTTGCCGCTTTCCGGGAATGAAGCGCAGCGTGCGGTCGCGCCCACGCGCCGTCATTCGATTGAGGAGAGGTCGGCATGGCGCTGTCCGGACCCATCGAACTCGTCCTCCGCCTGGGAGCCGTCCCGCGTAGCGGCGCGATCGTCCTGGTCGAGCAGGCCGTCGACACCTACCTCGCGGGCTACGCGCATCCCGAAGAGCGCGCCATCGCCCTCGACATCCTGCTGCGGGACCTCGCCCGCCTGCGCATCCACGAGCCCGACCTCGACGGGTTCGTCGGCGAGGTCGAGCACTACATCGACCTGCTCCACCGAGATCTCGCCCGCCAGGCCGCCTGAGATGCGCGGCCGGCTCCCGGTCTGCGCTGCCCTCGCGGCGATCGTGGCCGGCGCTGGCCCGGCCGAGGCCCTCGACCTGCGGGATCTGCCCGTGATCCCGGGGCCGGTGCCGTGCCCGTCCAAGGGCCAGGGCTTCGTGCGGCTGCCGGGGAGCGGCAGCTGCCTCCGCGTCTCGGGCCGCGTCGTCGCGGGGGCGGATCTGGCCGCGGGGAGCGGCGTCGCGGCAGCGCCAGTTGTCGCCGGCCGCATCGCGGTCGACAACCGCGTCGACACCGATCTCGGCGAGGTGCGGACCTACGTCCGGATCGGCGCCGGCCGCCGTCCGGGCGGGCCCTAGAGGTTGCGCGAGAGGACCAGCGGCCCGCTGCGCACGCCGCGGCCGTACGGGGACGGCGCTGGCGTCTGCCGCCCGTAGCCGGAGGGGAGCTGTGCCCGGCCGATCTCCTCCGCCAGGGTCTTGATCAGCCCTTCCGAGACGGTCTTGGCGCTGGCGAGCACCGTCTGGTTCGCCTCCACGGCCGCGGTGAACCGCCGGTGGGCTGTGCGCAAGGCCTCGACCCCGTCGGGATGGAAGCGCTTCAGTGCGACGGCGTTCGCCTTCGCGACCTCGAGACCCTGCATGTAGGCGGCGGCCAGCGCGGCCTTCGGCTCGGCCGCGGCGACGCCCTCCTGCAGTCGCCCTTCCCGGACGTAGGCCGCCTCTTCGGCGAGCACGGCTTCCAGCGCGGCCATGTTGCCGAGCACGCCCGCCACCAGGGCCTCGGCGGTGATCCGGTCCCCGACGCGCAGCGGTTCAGCCCTTTGCATGGATCGCTCCCTCGCTCGCCGCGCCCTGCATCTTCATGATCTCACGGAAAACCGAATCGGCGATGCCGACTCCGCCGCTCTTCACGATCTGCTTCGCATATTCCTTGGTCAGCATCGAGCGGTAGACACCGCCGCCGGTCCCGTTCTCGCCGAGCGGCCCGTCGGTGCCCTCCGACTGGGTCAGCCGGTCGAGGCTGTTCTCCAGGAACATCGATTCGAAGTCGGTCGCCGTCTTTAAGGCCTTGGCCTTGTTGGCGGTCTTGATGATCCCGTCGACGGCGCTCCCGGCCACCGAGGTTCCGACGCTGGCGGCGGCGCTGGCCGCGAGACTGGCGAGTTGCAGCATGGATCGTCCCTTCGCGTCCGTTCGGTCACATCAGCTCGATATCGGCCTGGAGCGCGCCCGCGGCCTTGATCGCCTGGAGGATCGAGATGAGATCCCGCGGGCCGACGCCCAGGGCGTTGAGACCGTCGACCAGCTCGCGCAGGCTGACACCCTCCTTCACCAGGGCGAGCTTGTTTCCGTCCCCGGTATCGACCTTCACCCCCGTGCGCGGCACCACGACGGTGCGTCCGTCGGAGAACGGCGCCGGCTGGCTGACCTGCGGCTGCTCGGTGATGGTGACGGTGAGGTTGCCCTGGGCGATGGCCACCGTCGACACGCGCACGTCCCGGCCCATGACGATGATGCCGGAGCGCTCGTCGACCACGACTCGGGCGGTCTGGTCAGGCTCCACCTTCAGCTGCTCCACCTCGGTGATGAGGCGGATCATGTTGCCGTTGTAGCGGGACGGGATCTGGATCGTGACGGTGGCCGGGTCGGTGGGCTCGGCGGTGTCGGCGCCCATGAAGTCGTTGATCGCCGCAGCGATCCGCTTCGAGGTGGTGAAATCCGGGTTGCGCAGCGACAGACGCAGCGAGCGGGCGTCGTTCAGCTTGAAGGCGATCTCGCGCTCGATATTGGCGCCGTTGGAAATCCGGCCGTTGGTCGGCACGCCCCGGGTGATCTTCGCGGCATCGCCCTCGGCGGCGAAGCCGGCGATCGCCACCGAGCCCTGCGCCAGGGCGTAGACCTCGCCGTCGGCGCCGAGCAGCGGCGTCACCAGCAGGGTGCCGCCCTGGAGGGACTTGGCGTCGCCCAGCGACGAGACCGTCACGTCGATCCGGGTGCCCTGCGCGGCGAAGGGCGGCAGGCTCGCGGTCACCATCACGGCGGCGAGGTTCTGCGTGCGCATCGTGGCGCCGCGGGTGTTGACGCCGAGGCGCTCCAGCATGGCCTGAAGCGACTGCTTGGTGAACGGGATGTTGTTCAGCGTGTCGCCGGTTCCGTTGAGGCCGACCACGATGCCGTAGCCGACGAGCTGGTTCTGGCGAACGCCCTCGATGGAGGCGAGATCCTTGACGCGCGACAGGGCGAGCGCCGGCACGGACAGCGCGGCGAGAAGCAGGGCGCCCGCGAGGGCGACCGAGAGAGACCGGAGAGGACTGAACGCGTGACGCGGGCGCATGCCGTGTTTCGACCGTGACGGACCTGCCCCCATCCTGCCAGGGTCGTGCCAGCCGCCCGATCTGTGCAAGCCATTGAAGAAAACAAAGTTTTTCCGGGCCAGGTCTGGCCCCGCGCCTCACGGTGCCGGCACCGAACCTGCCGACCCGGCAGCTTCTGCCGGCTTGTTTACCTGCGCTTAACCCTGGCGGCCGAATTTCCGGTTCTGCGCGGGGGCGCTTGGAGCAACGCGAACCGGATCATGCGTGTCGAGACTCGCCAGCCGATCCAGAGCGCCGGCGGTGTCGCGTCCGCCCGGAAGCCCGAGGGCGGCGCAGCCTTCAGCCTCGGCGCGGCCCCGTCGTCGACGACGTCTGCCGGCGCGCCGGCCGCCGCCGCGACGCTCGCCGGGCTCGACGCGGTCCTGCTTCTCCAGGCCGAGGCCGACACGCCCCAGGAGCGGCGCCGGCGCTCCGCCCAGCGCGGCCAGGACCTCCTCGACGGCCTCGACCGGCTGAAGGCGGCACTGCTCGGCGGCCGCGTCGCGTCGCAGGATCTGCGCGCCATCGCCGGCCGCCTGAACGAGCGTGCCGGCCTCTCGGGGGATCCCCGACTCGACGGCCTGATGGCCGAGATCGAACTGCGCGCCGCGGTGGAACTCGCCAAGCTGGAGATGGCCCGGCGCGTCTGACCGGGCTTCCGCACCTGACCCTGGGCGCATCCCGGTACCGCGCCCGGCGAGCGCCCGATCCCGCTACCCCGCCCGCTACACCGCCCGCCGCTTCGGACCCGTCGGCAACATCTGCGGCTCGCCCGGTCCGGTCTCGACGCCGAGATCCGGCACCGCGATGATCGGTGCGCCGCGCAGGTCCTTGCGGGTGACGATGGCGCCGCGCTCCTCGAGATAGGCCAGCATCCGCCGCGCCCGGCCGCCCGAGCTGGTGCCGTAGGCCTCGGCCAGCACGGTGTCGGTGGGGCAGGGGGCGCCCTCAATGGCAGCCCGCGCGACCACGAGGAACAGGCCGGCGAGGTCGTCCGGCAGGCCGGCCGCGATCGCCTGGGCCTGCTCCCAGCCGGAATTGTCCGCGACCGCGCCGCCGGCCTCGGCCCGCGCGACCGCGAGGCGCCGCTTGAACTCGGGCAGACCCATCGTGTCGCCGCGCAGGCGCCGGATCCGGCAGCGGACCGTGAAGTCCTGGTAGAGCGTGGCGGGAGTGCAGGCGGCGGCGTCGGCATCCGCCAGCACGGAGGCCAGCACCTCGGCGAGCGCCGCCTCGCGGGCCTCCGGGTCCATGGGTTCCTCCTCCACCTCCTCCGCCGGAGCCGGCGGACGGTAATTGGCGAGCTGGACGAGCACGTCTGGCGCCGGCGCGGGGCGCGGCTTCGGCCGCGGCGCCAGCGGCGCGACGGTCTCGGCGGGGCTCGCCGTGAGGATCAGCGCGCGGGCATCCTCCAGGGCGTCGGGCAGGGGCACAAGGACCGGCGAGGAACTCCGGCTCACGGTCTGGGTCGGCCCGACCGCGATGGTGAGCGGGCGCCGGGACAGGGCCGGTCCCAGGGCTACGAAATGCCCGCGCGGCAGGTCGCGGAACGTCTCGGCCTGCCGGCGCTCCAGCCCGAGGAGGTCGGCAGCGCGTGCCATGTCGATGTCGAGGAAGGTCCGGCCCATCAGGAAGTTCGAGGCCTCGGCCGCGACGTTCTTGGCGAGCTTGGCGAGGCGCTGCGTGGCGATGATGCCGGCGAGCCCGCGCTTGCGGCCGCGGCACATGAGGTTGGTCATCGCGCCGAGCGACAGGCGCCTGGCCTCGTCCGAGACCTCGCCGGCGGCCGCGGGCGCGAAGAGCTGCGCCTCGTCCACGGCCACCAGCATCGGGTACCAATGGTCGCGGTCGGCGTCGAACAGGCCGCCCAGGAAGGCGGCGGCGGCCCGCATCTGGCCGTCGGCGTCGAGATTCTCCAGCGACAGCACCACCGAGACCCGGTGGGTCCGCACCCGGGCGGCGATCCGCTGCAGGGCGACGTCGTCGCCGTCGGCCTCCACCACGACGTGGCCGTAGCGGTCGGCGAGGCTGGCGAAGTCGCCCTCCGGATCGATGATCGCCTGCTGCACGAGGCCGGCGCTCTGCTCGAGCAGCCGCCGCAGCAGGTGCGATTTGCCGGACCCGGAATTGCCCTGAACCAGGAGCCGCGTGGCGAGCAGTTCGGTGAGGTCGAGGAGCGCGGGGCGCTCGCCGGTCAGGCCGAGATCGATGTCGGAACGCATGGGGCCTCATAGCACGGCCCGGCGGGTCCGGGTGTGCCGCCGCGGCACTGTCCACGCTTCCCGCATATGGGCCGCGTGTGGGCCGCATGCGGGCGTCGATCCGAGGCGTGGCTCCGCCGCCGGTGCGCGATCGGGCCGTCAACCCCCGTCCGGGAGCCCCGGGCCCCGCTCTTCCGCCCTGGACCCCGGCATGGCGGCCCTGTAGGCCCACGGCCCTTCTCTTCAGTCCCGGATTCACGACACGATGGCGGCCTGCGGCCTCGATTTCGGCACGTCGAACACCACGCTCGGGCATATCGGCCCGGACGGCCCGACGCTGCTGCCCCTGGAGGGCGCGCACCGGACGATCCCGAGCGCGATCTTCTTCGAGCTCGGACGGGAGCCGATCATCGGCCGGGCCGCCACGGCGGCCTATGTCGAGGGCCGGTCCGGCCGGCTGATGCGCGGGCTGAAATCCGTGCTCGGCACGCCGCTCATGGAGGAGGCGACCCCGGTCGGCCGCCAGCGGCTGCGCCTGCGCGACGTCATCGCCCGCTACCTCACCGCCGTGAAGGCGCGGGCGGAGGCCGCCAGCGGCCAGAGCCTCGACACCGTGGTCCACGGCCGCCCGGTCCACTTCGTCGACGGCGACCCGGAGGCGGATCGCCGCGCGGAGGAGACGCTGCGCGACATCGCCCGCGACGTCGGCTTCCGGGAGGTCTCGTTCCAGTACGAGCCGATCGCCGCAGCACTCGACTACGAGCGCCAGGTCCGCGCGGAGGAGATCGCCCTCGTCGCCGACATCGGCGGCGGCACCTCGGACTTCTCCATCGTGCGCCTCGCGCCGGAGCGGCGGGGGCGGCCGGACCGGGCCGGCGACATCCTGGCCAACGACGGGGTGCGGATCGGCGGCACCGATTTCGACCGCCAGCTCAGCCTCGGAACGGTGATGCCGCTCCTGGGCCTCGGAAGCCCGATGCGCCGCGGCGACCTCGCGGTGCCGAACGCCTACTACCACGACCTCGCCACGTGGTCGGCGATCAACCGCCTCTACAATCAGAAGACCCTGCGCGAGATCGACGAGGTCATCCGCGACGGCGCCCGGCCCGACCTGCTCGTGCGGCTGCGCGAGGCGGTGGAGGGCGAGCGCGGTCACGCCCTGGCCGGGGCAGTGGAGAGCGCCAAGATCGCGGCGTCCGAACAGGACGCGACCCTGCTCGACCTCGGCCTCCTGGAGCCCGGGCTCGCGGTCCCGGTGGATCGCGCGACCCTGTCCGCCCAGACGGGGGACCTCGCCCGCGCCGTCGCGGCCCGGATCGCGCGCTGCCTCGCGCAGGCGGAACTGACGGCCGACCGGGTCGACGCCCTGTTCCTCACCGGCGGCTCCACCGGCCTGCCGCACCTGCGCGCCGCGCTGACGGCCGCGCTGCCGGCCGCCCGGGTGGTGGAGGGCGACACGTTCGGCTCGGTGGGGCTGGGCCTGACCATCGAGGCGGCCGGCCGCGGAGCGTGAGGCCGCGCCCGGCCGGGCGCGCAGCCTCTGCGGCGATTGACGGGCTGGCCTTGATCCTCGACAAGGCGGTCCCTCCCGCTCGGAGACAACGGCGGCCCATCCGGGCTCCTCCGCGCCGCCTCGCCCGATGCTGTTCAACTCCTTCGTCTTCCTCCTCGCCTTCCTGCCCGCCGCGCTGATCCTGCACGGGCTGGTGGCGCGCGCCGCCCCCGCGTGGCGGCTGCCGCTCCTCGTCGCCCTGTCCTTTGTGTTCTATGGCTGGTGGGACGTCCGGTTCGTGCCGCTGCTGGCCGGCTCGATCCTGGCGAACTGGTGCGTGGCGCGCGCCTACCGCCGGTGGCCCGGCCGCTGGCTGATCCCGGGGGCGATCGCCGCCAACCTCGCGCTGCTCGGCGTGTTCAAGTACCTCGACTTCGCGGCCGACCTCGCCAACCTGATCCCCGGCCTGGAGGCTCACCGGCTCGGCCTCGCCCTGCCGCTCGGCATCTCGTTCTTCACCTTCCACCACATCATGTATCTCGCCGACCTGCGGGCCGGTCGGGCGCCGGGCTTCGGGCTCGTGAAATACGCCCTCTACATCGCGTTCTTCCCGCAGGTTCTCGCCGGCCCGCTCGTGCGCTGGAGCGAGATCATGCACCAGTTCGACGAGGCGCCCTACGCGCGGCCCGACGCCGCCGAGCGCTTCGCCCGCGGGTTGATGCTGCTGACCGTCGGCCTCGCCAAGAAGGTGTTTCTCGGCGATCCGCTCGCGGAATACGTGAACCCGGTGTTCCAGGCCGCCGCTGCCGGCAAGGCCGTCACGGTGGTCGAGGCGTGGCAGGCGACGCTCGGCTTCACCTTCCAGATCTACTTCGACTTCTCCGGCTACACCGACATGGCGCTGGGCATCGCGCTGCTGTTCGGCCTCGTCCTGCCGCAGAACTTCGACACGCCCTACCGCGCCACGTCGCTTCGCGACTTCTGGCGGCGCTGGCACATGACCCTGTCGCGCTTCCTGCGCGACTACCTCTACATCCCGATGGGCGGAAATCGCCGCGGGCTGCCGCGGCAGGTCGGGGCGCTCGTCGCCACGATGACGCTCGGCGGCCTCTGGCACGGGGCCGGCCTGACCTTCCTCGCCTGGGGGGCGCTGCACGGGATCGGCCTCGGGGCCGGTGTCCTGGCGCGCCGGGCTCGGATCGCGATCCCGGCGCCGCTGGGCTGGGCGCTCACCAGCCTGTTCGTCGTGCTGACCTGGGTTCTGTTCCGCGCGACGAGCTTCGAAGCGGCCCTCGCGATCTTCAAAGGACTCTTCGGGCTCGCGCCGAGGGGCTCCGGCTTCAAGTGGCGCACCATCGCCATCGCCGCCCTGGTCGCGACGGTCGGGCCCACCGCCTGGAACGCGGTGCACCGGCTGCCGCCGCGCCGGCTCCTCGCCTTCGGCTTCGCGCTGCTGTTCGTGCTCGTCCTGCTGAAGATCGGCGACGATGCGAACTACGAGTTCATCTACTTCCAGTTCTGAGGATGGCGCCCGCACCCCCCACGACCGACAGGGACTGGCGCGGCTTCGCCCGCGCCCTGGCCCTGTCGATGGTCGGACTCTTCGCGGGCTACCTCGCCCTCGCGGTGCTGGTCGACCCCTACGATACCGGCCGCTCGACGCTGCTGTCCCGGGGGGCCGTGCGGCCGCAGGGGCCCCGCACGGCCTCGGCCGTCCGCGGCCGCGATCCGGCCTATGCGGGCGTGGTGATCGGCAACTCGCACATCCAGCTCATTGAGCCGGCGGCACTGACCGGGCTCACCGGCATCCCGTTCCTCCAGCTCTCGGTGCCGGCCACCGGCCCGTCCGAGCAGTTCGCCCTGCTGGGGTGGTACCTGCAGCACCACGCCCGCCCCGCCGCGATCGTGCTCTCGGCTGACGCGTTCTGGTGCGCGGACGACCCGTCCTTCCCGAGCGAGCACGGCTTTCCCTACTGGCTCGTGGGCGACTGGCCCGCCTACCTGCGCGGGCTGATCCGCTTCTCGGCCGCGCAGGAGACGGTCAACCGCATCGGCTGGCTCCTGAACCCGCGCCGCAAGACCGCCGCGGCCGACGGCTGGTGGGATTACGAGCGCAACTACCTGAGCCAGGGCTTCGGCGTCGATCCCGCCAAGAAGGCGGCGCTGGAGAAGCCGGTCGGGCCCGAGCCGGAGCCGCGGCACGGCGGGCCGTTCCCGATCGCGGCGCGCCTGCGCGCCGAGCTGACCCGGATCCCGGCGGAGACGCCGGTCGTGGTGGTGTTCCCGCCGGTCTACGCCCGCGGCGAGCCGCCGCCCGGCAGCCCTCGGGCGCGGGCCGAGGCGGCCTGCCGGGCCGAGGTGCGCACGGTGCTGGCGACCCACGCGCTCAGCACGGTGGTCGACTGGCGCGACGGCCGCCCCGCGGCGGCCGATCCCGACCAGTTCTTCGACCAGACCCATTACAGGCTGCCGATCGCCCGGAGCCTGACGACCGAGATCGCCGAGGCGATCGTACGGTTGCGGACCAGATGACAGCGTAAAACATCTGTACCGTGGCCTGTTTGCCGCACGCGGCGATGCAGTGACAGCCAGTTACAGCCCCTGCATCCGTGTGCGTTGTGGCGATGAGGCACCTCGACTATACGGCACCTCACGTTATCGCCGCACACCGGCCATCCCCTGGTGGGCGGTTTACCATCCAGCGAGGGTGACGCATGGCGAAGGTGCAGCTGGAGGACGGCTACGTCCCGTCCGACGACGAGCCCTTCATGAACGACCGGCAGCGCGAATATTTTCGGCGCAAGCTGCTGAGCTGGAAGAACGACATCCTGCGCGAGGCGCAGGATACGCTGGTGGCTCTGCAGAGCGAGAACGAGAACCACCCCGACCTCGCCGACCGCGCGTCCTCCGAGACGGACCGGGCGATCGAGCTGCGGGCGCGGGACCGCCAGCGCAAGCTCACCGGCAAGATCGACGCGGCGCTGGCCCGAATCGAGGACGGATCCTACGGGTTCTGCGAGGAGACCGGCGAGCCGATCTCCCTGCGCCGCCTCGACGCGCGCCCGATCGCCACTCTGTCCCTCGAGGCGCAGGAGCGGCACGAGCGCCGCGAGCGCGTCTACCGCGACGACTGATCGGGACTCGGCCGCGCGCCGGATTGCGCTTCCCGTTTGGCGCGACACCTACTGCGTCAGCCGCAGCGCGCCGATGCTGGCCTGGATCGACTTGAAGGCCTTGATCAGGTCGTCGGACGAGTTGGCGAGGTAGAACTGGTCCGGCGACGAGGCGCAGTTCCGCAGCAGCGTCTGGCCGGCCGAGTCGATCGGATCCGCCGGGACGCTGAAGCCGATCGTGTAGATCGATATATTATTTGCCTTCGCGTTGCTGCACGCGAGTGCTGTCAGTTTGTCGAGCGCATCCCGCGCTGTGCGGGCATTCGAAATATTTTGATTGCTGGGCGGAAGCCGCGAATTCGGGTTCGATCCATCGGCGTTCGTAAAATAGCCGAAGGGAAAGTACATGGATTTATTGTAGGATGGGTTCGAATTTACGGGCCAGGTATTTTCCCCATCTGTCATGAGGATCATGATCTTGTTAATCGTGCTGAGGTCGGAATTGGCGCTGTTCGAGGAGTAGCGCGCGCCGTCTGCGAACACGCTGTTCGGGGAAAGCGTGCGCCATCCCCACATGAAACCTTCATGAATATTCGTCGAGCCTGAGGCTACCATCAGGTTGATCAGGTTCTTGAGCGTCGTGGTATCACTGGTCAGTCGCTGAAGCGGCTGGGTCGTGCAGCCGAAATTCGGCCCGTTGGGAATACCCGTGTAGCGGTTTCGCGAGGTGGGCGACGGATCGCGGGGGCTGAGATACTTGCATGCACGCCCCTCGGCCGTCGAGAATGACGTGTCCCGGGTCGGCTTGGGGCAATCGGGGCTGTTCGTATAATCGTCGATATAGCTGTTGAAGCTGATACTCGATGAGTTTTTGGTCGAGTATTCGCTATATTCCGACGAGCCGTCACCCGGCTCGTCGGGGGCGAAGAGCGGGAGATAATAAGAATCCTTGTTGCTCGCGGTCGGTGCGCCGTCTTGAACGTTCAGGGGATAGGGCAGTGTTTCGAGGCATCCCGCCCAGGCCCAGCCGGAGTTGGCCGCCTGCAACTTCGAGAAGATGTCGAAGCGATTGGTGATGCCCGTGCCCTGAAGGCCGTTGACGTTGAGCCAGTGATAGCTGGATTGCGCAGATTGATCGATCCAGGTCGCGTAACGATAGGTGGCTGGATTGACAGCCACAGACGCGGCGAACGGCACGATGGAGATCTTGCTCGCGCTGGAGAAGGCCGGGCTGCTGTAGACGTAGTTGACGAAGTCGGTCGCGGCCGTCTGGACGGCCTGAAGCTTCGACTGTCCCCCGCTCGAGGCGGCCATCGAGCCCGTGTTGTCGAGCACGAGCGCGATCTCGAAAGTCTTCGGCAGCGGCGTGGCGCATTGCGAGACGGCGCCCGGGTTGATGCGCTGGGTGCCGGTCAGCCCGCCGAAGAAGGTCGTCGACTGCTTGTGAGCGGTCAGCGTGATCTTGCGCGGGCTGCTGGTGATGGCCAGCCGGTCGACCACGAGGCTCGCGGCCCCCATGGCACCGGTCATCGTCGTCTGCGCCAGGGCGTTGAGTTCGGTCTCGGACGTCGTCAGCGGCGTCTGGCAGAGCAGCAGCGCCGTGGCGTCGGCGGCGGCCTGGAGCTTCGTCTCCAGCCGCGTGGCGAAGCCGTAATCGATCGCCGCGCCGCCGACCATCACCATCGGCACGCTCAGGAACGCGAACAGCAGGGCGACGTTGCCGCCGCGGTCGCGCAGGATGTCGCGGCAGCGCTCGGGGCGGCCGTCAGGTTTTGCGAACGATCTTCGTGCCATCGCAGTTCGATTGTTTGTCGTCCGGCAGGACGACTTCCGTGTAGGTGCTGGTGCCGTAGGCCTGGCCGCCGCGGGTCGGCCACGGCGCGCTGCTGGTGAACGTGATCGTGTTGCTCACGCCCTTGGCGAGCTTGACCAGCGCGCTCCCGATCATCGGCGTGTAGCTGATGCTGACCTCAGCCAGCACGTAGCGCATGCCCGGCATCCGATAGCCGTCCGGCACGGTCAGGCTGGGCGCGGGGCCCGGGCTCCGCGCGGTCCCGTTGGTGTTGGCGACGCTGGAGCAGACCACCGGGGGACCGCTCGGGTTCTTCGCGTCGGTGCCCATCGCGCTGACCACGATCTTGACCTTCGACGTGTCGAACGGGCGCATCACCGCCGTGGCGGAGGCGAGGATGTCGTTCATCACGGTGGTGCTGATCGGGTTCTGTGTGTCGCCCTGCGCCGTGAGGTCCGCCACGGTGCGGCCGAGCTGCGTCAGCTTGCGCCACTCGTCGATGGCGTGCGTCACCTCCGTCATGCCCGCCCAGATCGCGAGCAGGATCGGCAGGATGACGGCGAACTCGACGGCCGCGCCGCCGCGCCTGTCGTGCCGGAGCCGTGCCGCCCGCCGGGTCAGGACGGTGAGGACGGGCACGGGCTCGCTCCGACGATCTGGTAGGGCTCGGTGCGGAACACCGCCGTGGAGGTCAGCAGGCTCGATCCCTCCGCGGATCCGCTGGTGAACTGCTTCGTGTTGAGGCCCATCAGGTTGAAGAAGGTCGGGAACGGCACCGCCGCGGTGACGATGACGATCGTGCCGGGCGAAGCGCATTTGTAGTTGGAGCCGAAACTCGTGCTCCACGTGCCCGTGGCGGTGTCGATCGGCTTGTTCGCGGTCGCGCTCGCGAAGCTGCTCGAGGTCGCGACGTCGATCTTGACGTTCTGGCAGTTGAAGACGGTGGGCACGGGGCTGACGGGCGATCCGCACATCCGCGCCTTCAGGGTCGCGAGCACGGTCGCCGGATTGGTCTGGCCCGCGGTGTCGAGCTGGAACTGGCCGGTGAAGATCGTCCGGACCGCGTTCTGGAGCGCGCGATCGAAATTCTGCGTCGCCCACATCTGGAACACGATCTGGATGATCGCGCCGCACAGCGCCAGGAAGGGCAGGGCCACGAGGGCGAACTCCACCGCGGCCGCGCCCCCGGTGTCGCGCCCGAGGCGCGCCAGAAGGCAACCTGGCGTCACTCTGACCTGCGTTCCTACAAGTCCTCGGCTGTTCATATGCGAGCAGATCAGTCGGAAGTAGCCATCTCATCCGATGTGACGCCAAGCTTTTGCGAAACTCTTAATCCGATCGACTAGACCAGGGTTATCAAAGGGCCACTACTTTTGGTTGTAATAGCGGCGACGTGTCGGCGACGCGCTGTTGACGCACCGCCTGCGCGCGCCAATTCCCCGCGCAGCGTGCCGGAGAACCCCATGAGATCCCCCCTGATCGCGCTCGTGGTCGGCGCGGTGGCGCTCGCGCTCGCCGCCTGCGATGCCCCGAAGCCCGGACCGGCCGGACCTCCCGGGGCGAAGGGTGATCGGGGACCGGCGGGGCCGGCCGGGCCGGCGGGGGTGAACGGCGCCACCGGCGCCCGCGGCCCCGCGGGCGACCCGGGCCCGGCCGGACAGGCCGGGCCGCCGGGACCGTCCCTGAACAGCCAATTGCGCCTCGACGTGGCGTGCCGCCGTGACGAGGAATTGATTGGCGCTTACTGCCGAGGCATGGCGGTTGTGCCGTCGGTGACCGTCACGGACGGCGTGTCCACGGTCGGCTGCCTCGACATGACCGCCAAGGCCGCCAAGGATGCCCAGCCCGTCGCGGTCTGCATGAAGAAGCCATGAGACTCGCCGTCCCCGCACTCTTGGTCGCGCTGGTGTCCGGCCCGGCCTGCGCGCAATCCTTCGTGCCCACGGAACGGGCGGCGATCGACCTCGTGCGCGACCGGCGCACCGCCGGCTTCACCACGGTGGCGCGGACGCTTGCCTATGCCGAGCGCGCGACCGGCGGCGCCTTCCGTCTCGGCGGCTACCGAGTCGATTACCGCCCGGACGTCCCCTTCGCCCGGGTGCGGATCTGCTATCGCCTGGGGATCGACCCGCCGACCTGCGGCCTCGCTTACCGCGTCGCGGTCAATCCCGCCCATGTCGAGCCGGCCGACCGCTACAATGGGCTGACGCGCGACCTGGAGCACGGCCCGCAGGCCTTCCTCCGGGCACTCGCCCGGGAGACCGACCTCCAGCGCCAGCCGGATATCCTGCGGAAGGTCGAGGCCGCACTCGAGCCCTACAACCCCTACGACTGGCGCTGAGGGAGGCGGCTCTTAGAGCAGCCGCGGCCAGCGCAGGAGCCGCTCCGGCGCGAAGGCCGCGACCGGCACGGCCGGTTCCCGGCCGGTGGCGAGGTCGGCGACGATCTCGCCGGTGATCGGGCCGGTGGACAGGCCGATATGGCCGTGGCCGAAGGCGAAGAGCAGGCCGTCGTGCCGGGGGGCGCGGCCGATCACCGGCATCCCGTCGGGGGTCGACGGCCGGGAGCCGAGCCACGGCGCGTTGTCCAGCGGGCCGCCGAGCCGAAGGGTGGAGGCCGCCTCCCGGGACGCCGCATCGATCTGGGTGTGGTCGGGCGCGGCGGCGCGCGCGTTGAGCTCGACACCGGACAGGACCCGGACCCGGTGCTCGCCCATCGGCGACAGGATCGAGCCCGCGCCCGTGTCGAGGATCGGCCGGGTCAGCGGCGGGCTGTCCGGATGCAGGGCGTAGTGGCGGTGGTAGCCGCGTTCGGCCGCAACGGCGAAACGGTAGCCCAGGGTCCGGGCGATCGCCCCGGACGCGGCGCCGGCCGCGAGGACCACCTGTCGGCCCCGCACCGCGCCGCCGTCGTGATCGACGCGCCAGCCGTCCGCCTGGGGCTCCAGCCGGGCGACGCTGCCCCGCAGGCGGCGGCCGCCGAGACCGGTGAACAGGGCCTCGCACGCCTCGATGAGCCGGCCGGGCTCGCGGACCGACCCCGTCTCGGTGAGCAGCATGGCCCGCGCGTAGGGCCGCACCAGCGCCGGCTCGAGCGCGCGCAGCGCCGCGGTGTCGAGGATGTCGAAGGCGACCCCGTGCCCGGCCAGGATCTCGCGCTCGAGGGCGGCGGACGCGAAGGCCGCTTCGGTGCGGTAGGCCTTGATCCAGCCCGTCCGCTGTAGCCGGTCGCCGGTCCCGGCCCGGGCCGCCAGCCGCTCGTGGGCCGGATAGGCGGCGCTGGTCAGCGGCAGCAGCGCCTCCGCGGCGCGGCGCCAGCGCGAGGCGCGCGCGGCGGCGAGGAAGTGGGCCGTGTAGGGCACGATCCGCGGGAGATGCCAGTAGTGCAGCCGCAGGCCGCGATCGGCGTTGCGCAGGTAGGCCGGGAGCTTGCCCCACAGGGCCGGGCTCGACATCGGCAGGATCGAGCCGCGGCTGACCACGCCGGCATTGCCGTAGGAGGTCCTGGCCCGCGCCTCGCCGGGATCCAGCAGCACCACGTCGAGCCCGCGGTCCCTCAGCGCGATGGCGCTGGCGAGGCCGACCATCCCGCCGCCGACCACCACGATGTCGGCCGTCTCGTCCGTCGCCATGCCGCTCACATCCTGCACCGCACCACGCGCGCCCTTCTGCCGGGTTTCCCGCGTCCTGGGTAGCGGGCGCTGCGGGGGACGCATCCGGCCGGTGTGATCGCGAAGTCCCGCGCACATTCCCGCGCAGATCGGCTAGAGAGCGGGCCATGACTCTCGTCCGCTTCGCACCCTCGCCGACCGGGTATCTCCATATCGGCAATGCCCGGCCGGCCCTGCTCAACGCCCTGTTCGCCCGCCGGACCGGCGGCCGCTTCCTGCTGCGCCTCGACGACACCGACGCGGAGCGCTCCACGGAGGCCTTCGCCCAGGCGATCGGCGAGGATCTCGCGTGGCTCGGCATCGTGCCCGACCTGTTCGCCCGGCAGAGCGACCGCACGGCGCAGCACGACGCCGCCGCCGACCGCCTGCGCGCAGCGGGAAGGCTCTACCCCTGCTACGAGACGCCGGAGGAGCTGGAGCGCCGCCGCAGGCGTCAGCTCGGCCGCGGCCAGCCGCCGATCTACGACCGGGCGGCGCTGCGGCTGACCGCCGAGGAGCGGGCGGCGCTGGAGGCGGAGGGCCGCCGGCCGCACTGGCGGTTCCTGCTCGAGGCGCGGACCGTCGGCTGGGACGACCTCGTCCGCGGGCCGGCCCATGTCGACTGCGCGTCCCTGTCGGACCCGGTGCTGATCCGCGCCGACGGCAGCTACCTCTACACGCTGCCGTCGGTGGTGGACGACGCCGATCTCGGGATCACCCACGTCATCCGCGGCGAGGACCACGTCACCAACACCGGCGTGCAGGTGCAGATCTTCGAGGCCCTGGGCGCGCCCGTCCCGGTCTTCGGCCACCACAACCTGCTGACGACGGCCGACGGGGAGGGGCTGTCGAAGCGCCTCGGCCACCTGTCGCTGCGCGGCCTGCGCGAGGCCGGCTACGAGCCCGCGGCGGTGCGCTCGCTGGCGGTGCTCACCGGCTCGGCCGAATCGGTGCGGGCGGTGCCCGACCTCGACACCCTCGCGGGCCTCGTCGATCTCGGCGAGATCTCGCGGGCGCCGGCCCGGTTCGACCCGGCGGAGCTCGACGGCCTCAACGCCCGCTTGGTCCACGTCATGCCGTACGCGGAGGCGGCCACGCGCCTCGCGGCTCTGGGGATCCCCGAGGACGGGGCCGAGGCCTTCTGGCACGCGGTGCGGGCCAATCTCGGGCGCGTCGCGGAGGCGGCCGACTGGTGGCGGGTCGTGGCCGGTCCCGTCGAGCCGGTGCTCACCGAGCCCGCCGTGATCGCGGCCGCCCGCGAGACCCTGCCGCCCGAGCCGTTCGACCCGGAAACCTGGAAGGCGTGGACGACCGAGATCCGGACCCGCACCGGGGCCAAGGGCCGCGGCCTGTTCATGCCGCTCCGGCTCGCCCTCACCGGCCTGGAGCACGGGCCGGACCTCGCCGGCCTGCTGCCGCTGATCGGGCGGGAGCGGGCGGCGCGCCGGCTCTCCGGCGCCGCCGCCTGAGCGATCAGCGGCCGGGCTTCGGGCGCGCCTCGATCAGCGCGGCGTCGAGCAGGAAGCTGCCGTCGGCCTCGATGGCGAAATGCGCCGCGACCTCCGCGGGCGCGGTGACCTGCAGCGCCCGGATCGCCGCGACGTGTGTCTCCGGCGTCCGCATCCGGGCGATCCAGCTCGCGAACTCCATGCGCGGCCGGCTCGGCGTCGCGTCGCCGGGCGCGAATCCGGCCGCCTCCAGCAGGGCCCGCCATTCCGAGACCCGGTAGTCGCGCACGTGCGAGGGGTCGCGCAGCAGCTCCAGCGCCTGCAGGTGCGTGTCCAGCAGCGGATCCTCGGGCGCGACGATGTCGCAGACGATGAGGAACCCGTCCGCCCGCAGCACCCGTCGCGCTTCCGCCAGGGCCGCCGGCACGTCGCGCCAGTGGTGGGCGCTGTAGCGGGTCAGGACGGCGTCGAAGCTCGCGTCGGGGAAGGGCAGGGCCTCGGCGCCGCCCTGCCGGGTCTCGATCCGGTCGAGCCCCCGCCGGGCCGCCTCGGCGGATACGGCCGCCAGCATGTCGGCCGACAGGTCGTAGGCCGTGACGGCGGCGCCAGCGGCGGCCGCCGCGAAGGCGACGTGGCCGCCGCCGCAGCCGAGGTCGAGCACCCGCAGGCCCGGTCGCGCGCGGACCCGCTCGCCGATCCGGTCGAGATCGGCGCCGGCGGCGTGCACGGCGCTGGTCACGTAGGCGGAGGCCTGCGCGCCGAACTGGTCGACGACGTGTCGGGCGTGGCTGCGGGCGTTCATCGGCGGATCTCCCGGATCAGGTTGCGAGCGGCTTCAGGCGGGACAGCCGCAGGGCGATCATCAGCGCCAGACCGTACAGCCCGCCCACGAACAGCACCACGCCGTTCCTCCCGGAATGGGCGAAGAACCAGCCGCCCGCGGTCCCGAGGACCGACGAGCCCAGATAGTAGAGGCCGAGATAGATCGCCGAGGCCTGGGCCCTGTCGCGCAGCGCCCGCCGCCCGACCCAGCTGCTCGCGACCGCGTGGGCGCCGAAGAAGCCTACCGTCGTCACCACGATGCCGGCCAGGATCAGCAGCAGGCGGTCCGAGAGCGTCATCACGATGCCGGCCAAGCCGACGGCGGTGGCGACCCAGAGGACACGGCGGCGGCCGAAGCGGCTCGCCAGCTCGCCGGTGACAGGGCTGCTGACCATACCGGCGAGGTAGACCGAGAAGATCATCCCGATCACCGCCTGGCTCAGCGCGTAGGGCGGGTCCAGCAGGCGAAAGCCGATGTAATTGTAGATGCAGACGAAGCCGCCCATCAGCAGGAACGCCTCGGCGAAGAGCCAGGGCAGGCCGGCGTCGCGGAAATGGTGGGCGAAGCTGCCCGGGACTTCCGCCCAGGCCAGCCGGCGCGGCACGAAGCGGCGCGAGGGCGGCAGCCAGCGCCAGAACGCCAGCGCGGCGGCGAGCGCGAGGCCGCCGATCACCGCGAGCCCGGCGCGCCAGCTGACGAAGTCCGCCATCACGCCGCTGATCAGGCGGCCCGACATGCCGCCCAGCGCGTTGCCGCCGACGAGCAGGCCCATCGACAGGCCGATGGCCTTGGCGTCCATCTCCTCGGCGAGATAGGCCATGGCGACGGCCGGGAGTCCGCTGGCCGTCAGCCCGGTGAGCGCGCGCAGCGCCAGGAAGCCGTACCAGCCGGGGACCAGGGCGGCCACGACCGTGAGCACCGCCGAGGCGACCAGCGAGGCCAGCATCACCGGCTTGCGCCCCCAGATCTCCGAGAGCGGGCTGACGACGAGCAGCGCCACCGCCAGCAGCCCGCAGGGCAGCGACAGGGCGAGGCTGCTCGCGGCCGGCGACACGCCGAAATCCTCCGCGTAGATCGGCAGGAGCGGCTGGACCGCGTAGAGCACCGCGAAGGTCGAGAAGCCGGCCGCCGCCAGGGCCAGAGCCGTGCGGCGGAAGACCGGTGTGCCCGACCGGATGAGCCCGTCCTCCGCCTCGCTGTTCATGACCGTCCCGCGCCGCTGTCCTCAACCGGTGGTGAGGCGCTGTGGCCGCACGGTCAACTGCCGCGCAGGACAGGCCCGCGCGGCGGCCGCCCTAGCGCGGCGGCGGAGGCGGCGGAGGCGCTGCCTGGCCCTGCCCCTGACCTTGCCCCTGCTGCAGCAGCGGCGTGATCCGCTGGACGACGACGCGGCGGTTCTCCCGCGACGGGCCCTGCGTGTTCACTTTCAGGTACTGCTCGCCGTACCCTTGGGTGGTCAGGTTCTCCGGCGGCACGCGGAACTGCTCGGTCAGCACGGTCGCCACCGACTGGGCGCGCCGGTCCGACAGCGACAGGTTGTCGAGCGCGGAGCCGACGGCGTCGGTGAAGCCCTCGATCAGGAACACCTCCCGCGGGTTGGCCTGGATGGCGCGGTTCATCGCGCCGGCGATCACCGACAGCTTGGCCGCCTGATCGGGCGTGACGGTGAACGAGCCGGTGTCGAAGGTGATCGTGTTGATGTCGACCGAGCGCAGGCGGGCGCGGAGGTCCGGGCTGTAGCGGATCTGGTCCAGCGTGTACCGGCGGTCGACTTGCACCACGGGCGGCGCCGTCAGCGCCTCGTAGACCTCCGCCTCGTCGGCCTGGGCGTAATCCACGATGTAGCGGTCCCGCGGGATGCGGATCTCCGGCGGCGGCAGCACCACCACGTCCTCGTAGATCGGGCGGAGCGGGCCGGCGTAGCTGTTGTCGATCAGGACGAGCTCGCGACCGTCGCGGTAGCGGAGGTAGCGGCGCAGCATCCGACCGTCGTCGTTCGTGACGGTGACGATCTGCTCGCCGCCGGGTCGGTCGACGTAGCTGTAGAAGTCCGCGCCCTGCCGCTCGAACCGGTAGCCGCGCGGGTCGAGGGTGCGGAAGCGCTCGTTCTCGTCGTGGCGGATCAGGTAGCCGTCGCGGTCCTGCACGATGATGCGGCCCGGCTCCCGGTAATAGGTCCGGCCATCCTCCCGGAACTCGCGCCGGTCTGTGCGGACCTGATCGAAGTCGCGCACGCCGTCGTTCTGGCGGAAACCGCCGGGGACGTAGCCGGGTTGTCCCGGCCGGTTGAAGGCGTTCGGGTCGGCCGGACGGCCCGGGCCGCCCGCGGGCGGCTGTCCCGGCTGTGCCGGCGCCGTCCCGGGCTGCGGGCCGCCGGGCGGCGGGGCCTGTCCGGGGGCGGGAGCCTGGCCCGGCGGCACGAACGGCCGTCCCGGAATCCCGGGGGCCATGTTGGGCGGCACCGGGCGTCCGGGCTCGGCGCCGGGAGCACCGTTGGGCTGGGCCGGCGCCCGTCCCTCGGGCTGGGCTCCCTGCGGCTGGAACGGCCGTCCCGGAACGCCCGGAGCGGCGTTGGGCGCCTGCGGCCGGCCGGGCTCGGCGCCGGGACCGCCATTCGGCTGGGCGCGGTTCTCGGGCTGGCGGTTGTCGGGCTGCGCGTCTGGGCGCTGGGCCGGCCGACCGGGTGCGCCGGGGGGCGCGTTCGGCGGCTGAGACCGGTCGCCGGGCGCACCCGGACCGCCCGGACGCTGACCCGGCGGTCCGCGATCCGGCGCGGACCGGTCGGGGGCCGCGTCGCGCTGCGCGGGACGGTTCGGCTGGTCGTCGGGACCGGGGCGATCCCGGTCGGGCGCCTGGCGCTGCTGCGGAGGGGCCGGCGGACGCTCCGGCGCGGGCCGCCCCTGGGGCGGCGGAGCCTGATCGCGATCCGGCGCCTGCTGACGCTCGGACCGCCCCGGGCCGGGCCGATCCTGCGACCCGCGGTCCGGACGGTCCGGCTGCTGATCCCGCCGGTCTTGCTGCCGGTCCTGCTGCCGCTCCGGTTGGCGGTCCTGCCGGTCCGGCGCCGGGGGACGGGCCGCCGGCGGCTCCGGCCGGCGCTCGGGCGCGCGCTCCCGCGGAGGCGGTTCGGCCTGCGGCTGGCGCTGGGCGGGCGGTTCGGGCCGCTCGCGCGGGGGCGGCGGCGCCCGCTCCGGCCGGGGTTCGGGCCGCTCGCGCGCGGCCGGTGGGCCCGGCGGCGGGCTGGGACGCTCCTGCGGCGGCCGCTCGGGGCGCGGGCCACCGTGCGGGGGCTCGCCGCCGCGGGGGCCGCGCTCCTCCGGTCCGCCCTGCGCCACCTGGATCCGGCCCGGCGCGGCGTCTGCGAGCTGCACGAGCGTCAGGCCCGGCAGCACCGTGCCGGTGAGGAGGATCAGGCGGAGCAGGCGCATCGCGGTCTCGTGTCGGTTCAGGCCGAGCCGAACACCGGACGTCGCGTATGGTTCCGCGCCCGTCGGCGCGAAACCGGTCTCAGGGGGTGAGGCGCTGGGGCACCGCGATGACGTCGGGCGCGATGATGCGCACGGCAACGTGATCCGGCTTAGCCTCCGCGGCCTCCGCGGCCTTCGTGCCGTCGGCCGCGGCAGGCTGGACCTTCGCCGCATCGTCGCGGCCGGGTCCCGCGCCGCCCTTCGTGTCGACGCCCGCGCGGCCGGCGGCGTCGGCGGCGAGCTCCGCCGCGGTCCGGTCGGCCCGGCCGACGAGGGTCAGGCGCACCTTCGGCCGGGACAGGGCCTCGGCCTGCATCGGCGTGACGAAGATGTCGCCCTTGTGCCGGACCAGCATGCTCTCGGCCTTCACCAGAGACTGCGCCCAGGACTTGCCCTCCGGCTTGCAGGAGCAGTTCGGCACGAATTCCTTGCGGAATTTGAAGGCGTTGGCGAGGTTCGTGTAGGCGCGGCTGCCCTTCACCGTGGCGGCGTGCTTCAGGGCGTCGTCGCCGTACGGCATGGAATAGGCCTGCGCCTCGGTCCCCGGGCAGAGCGCCTGACACATCTCGTCGGCGCCGCCGCGGCCCTCTGGCAGGTTCTTCATCGGGAAGTAGCCGCCGTCGCAGGTCCGCACGCAGACCATCTGCGGGCCGCCCCGGCCGTAGGCCTCACCGGAGCCGGCATAGGCCTCGCGCGGCGGGCAGGTGGAGGCGACCAGCCCCTGAAGCTCGCGCTTCCGGGCGCCGCTGTCGTCGATCACGGCGCCGCCGTAGGTGGCCTTGAGCGCGCGGATGCGCTGCTCCACCGCGCCGCACTGGGGCGGCCGGGTGTCGAAGAACAGGAACTTGCCACCCTCGCAGTTCAGGCCGCGGAAATAGGCTTCGAGCCGACCGATCTCGTCGTTGAGCGCGCGCGTCGTGCTGGCGCCGCTCTGGAGCGAGGCCAGCTCAGCCCGGTAGCGCCGGCACTGCGGCGACGGCAGCTGCGGCGCCGGCCGCGCCTCGGCGGGCGCCGGGGCGGGCGCGGCCTCCTGCGCGCTGGCGGAGGTCGCGAGCGGAGAGGACAGTCCGAGGGCTATGGCCGCGCTCAGGATGAGGCGGCCGAGCGTACGGACGATCGGGCGGTGAGGCATAGGCTGCATCGCGTTGATCGGGTGCGCGGCGATCCGGAGTATCCGGAGCCCGCGCGCATCCGCGCTTCGGGACGGAAGCGGAGCCATTCTACGCCCCCTCGCAAGACCGCGACACCCCTCCTACATCCGGCCCGCAAGCGTGAGGGGGAATTGACCGGCGATGTTGTTTCGGAGTCTCACCTATGTTGGGCTTCTCGCACTGGGCCTGGCAGCGGCCGGTCCGGCCGCGGCGCAGGAGCCGGACCGGATCTTCGACAAGTCGACGGTCTGGCGCCCGCTGACGCCCAACGACAAGCTCGTGGTCTACGGCGTCGACGATCCGGCGGTCTCGGGCGTGTCGTGCTGGTACACCCAACCCGAGAAGGGCGGGATCAAGGGCACGCTGGGGCTGGCCGAGGATGTCTCGGACATCTCGCTGGCCTGCCGGCAGACCGGGCCGATCGCCTTCAAGGGCAAGCTCAGCCAGGGCGAGGTGGTGTTCAGCGAGCGCCGGTCGCTGATCTTCAAGTCGATGCAGATCGTCCGCGGCTGCGACGCGAAGCGCAACACGCTGATCTACATGGTCTACTCGGACAAGGTCATTCAGGGCTCGCCGAAGAACTCGACCTCGGCGGTGCCGCTGGCGCCCTGGGGCACCGAACCGGCGCAGAAATGCGCCGACTTCATGAAGTGAGCGGCATCCGGTGACGCGAGCTTTCCGCGCGGCGGCCCGGCGACGGGCCGTCCGCGGTCGGCTCAGTCCTGGCAGGTGATCCGGATCGGGCGCTCGGACGGCGCCGGGACCGGCTGGCTGATCGCGCCGGTATAATCGTCGGCGGCGGCGACGCCGTAGGAGTTCGCCGCGGCGTAGCCCTGGGCCTCGCACCACGCGTTGGCGACCACCTGGCCGCAGGCGCTCCCCGGCGTCGTCAGGCACTCGCCGACGCCGTAGCCGTCGCTCGACGGGATCAGGAAGGTCTTCTCGACACGGGCCGGTGCCTTCGCGGGCGTCTCGCCGTCGGTGCCGGCCAGCGCGGCGTGGGTCAGGCCCGCGCAGGCGAGAACGGTGGCGAGAGCGAGGGAACCAACGGCCGAGCGTCGCATGGATTGTCCTTGGGCACAGGATCTGTGGCGTGAGGATCGTGGCCCGGACGGTCCGACGGCGCGGTTAAGGAAGCCTTACCCGCATGGCGCGCAAGCCATCTCGAATTCCTCACGCTTTTGGGTTAGCCCCATCGCGCGGGCCGCGCCGTCGCCGCGATGCAACAGGGTGCCGTGCCGGGGCTGGCCGATCCGCCACGTTTCGGCCGCTCTTCGCCGCGCGGGGCCCTCAGGTCGTTGAAGGCAGGGCCGGATTTCCGGCCACGGCACCGGGCCGGACGTCATCCCCGGCGCCGGAGAAGGGATGGGTTTCATGGCGCCGATGTTGCGGCTCTACAACACGCTCACCGGCGCCAAGGAGGCGTTCGCGCCGATCGACCCGCAGCATGTCCGCGTCTACGCCTGCGGCCCGACGGTCTACGACGCCGCCCATATCGGCAACGCTCGGCCGATCATCGTCTTCGACCTGCTGTTCCGCCTGCTGCGCCACCTCTACGGGCCGGAGCACGTCACCTACGCGCGCAACGTCACGGACGTGGACGACAAGATCAACGCCCGGGCGGCAGAGCGCGGCATCACCATCCGCGAACTCACCGACGGGACGCTGGCGCAGTTCCACCGCGACGTGCGTGACCTCGGCGTGCTCATGCCGGAGGACGTGAACGTGCCGGGCGCGCGAGCCCGCTTCGTCGAGCCCCGCGCCACCGATCACATCGCCGAGATGGTGACAATGATCGAGGCCCTGGTCCGGGCCGGCCACGCGTACGTGGCGGAGGACCACGTGCTGTTCGACGTGCCCTCGATGCCGGATTACGGCGGCCTGTCGAAGCGGCCCCTCGACGAGATGGAGGCGGGGGCCCGGGTTGAGGTCGCTCCCTACAAGCGCTCGCCCCTCGACTTCGTCCTGTGGAAGCCCGCCAAGCCCGGCGAGCCGTCCTGGCCGTCGCCGGCCGGCATCGCCGCCGCCGGCCGCCCGGGCTGGCACATCGAGTGCTCGGCCATGTCGGCCAAGCATCTCGGCCGGACCTTCGACATCCACGCGGGCGGCATCGACCTGATCTTCCCGCATCACGAGAACGAGGTGGCGCAGTCCCGCTGCTGCTTCGGCACGCCGGTGATGGCCAACGTCTGGCTGCACAACGGCTTCCTCCAGGTGGAGGGGGAGAAGATGTCGAAGTCGCTCGGCAACTTCATCACCATCCGCGACGTGCTGAAGGATTGGCCCGGCGAGGTCGTGCGCCTCACCATGCTCAAGACCCAGTACCGGCAGCCGATCGACTGGACCCTGCGCGGCCTCGAGGAATCGGCCCGCGTGCTCGACCGCTGGTACAACGCCGCCGGGGACGCGCCCGCCGCGCCCGACATCCCCGCCGGGGTCGTCGAGGCGCTCTGCGACGACCTCAACACGCCGGCCGCGATCAACGAGCTGCACCGGCTCGGGAGCGGTGCGGAGGCGCAGCCCGGGGCTCTGCGCGCCGGCGCGAACCTGCTGGGCTTCCTCGCGCGCACCCGCAGCGACCGCGAGCAGGATCAGGTCGCGGCGTCCGGGGTCGACGTCGCGGCGGTCGAGGCGCTGATCGCCGAGCGCCGCGCGGCGCGGGCCGCCAAGGACTGGGCCGCCTCGGACCGGGCGCGCGACGCCCTCGCGGCGATGGGCGTCGCCGTGAAGGACAACAAGGACGGCACCACGACCTGGACGGTGGCGCGCTGATTGCTGAGCCGGCCGCCGATGCACGGACGTGACGGCCGCCGCGTCCTCGCGCCCGCTTGCGCGGCGCGTCGCCGGCGGCATCTGTGGTCCGGGGGCTCGCGGCGGAGATGAGCAGCACGTGATCAGCTTCGGGACCAGCTTCGGGACGACCTTCGCGACCGGCGGGGTGCGGCGCGCCGCCGCCGCGTCGGCGCTCACCCTCGGTCTGGGCCTGTCGGACCCGGCCGCCGCGATCGACGGCGGCTCGGCCGCCCGCCGGGATGCCCTGGCGCAGGCCACCGTGGCGATCGGCACGATCACCCAGCCCGAGGAGGCGCTGAAGCTGACCCGCTGCACCGGCGTGCTCATCGCGCCGGATCTCGTGCTCACCGCGGCCCATTGCGTGAACGGCGATCCGCTCGGCGCGCTGGTCGTGTTTTTCCGGGGCAGCGAGCCGGCGCGGCCGGTCTACGGGGCGCGTGTCGCCGCCCGCTACAGTCCCGATCCGGGGGAGATGCTGCCGAACGAGGCGTCGGGCGTCAGCCTCTCCGACCTCTCCCTCGACCTCGCGGTTCTGCGCCTGACCGAGCCGGTGCGCGACCGGCGGCCGGTGCCGCTGGCGGCGGATCCCGGCCGGGTCCCCAAGAGCCTGCGCATCGCCGGCGCAGGCCTCTCCGGTCGGACCGTCGGGCGCCTGCGCACCGCCACGCTGACGCCGGTGGCGGCGAGCAGCACCGGGCTGACCATCGCGCGGGCCAACGGTGCCCGGGTCTGCTTCGGCGATTCCGGCGGCCCGGTCGTCGCGCAGGATCGCCGCGGCACGTACATCTGGGGCGTGGCCAGCGCGGTGATCAGCCGGGCCGCGCCCTGCGGCGGCTACGTGGTGATCGCGCCCGCCGCGCAGGTCTTCTCGGCCACCGGGACGCGGTGAGGTCTGCGGATACCGCCGGAACGCGAAAACCCCGCGCGGCCGGACCGCGCGGGGTTTTTTCAGGAGACGGTGCGCGTGGCGGATCAGACCGCCATGCGCTCCTCGCCGTCCATCGGCTCGCGCAGCACGTAGCCGCGGCCCCAGACGGTCTCGATGTAGTTCTTGCCCTGGCTGGCGTTGGCGAGCTTCTTGCGCAGCTTGCAGATGAACACGTCGATGATCTTCAGCTCCGGCTCGTCCATGCCGCCGTAGAGATGGTTCAGGAACATCTCCTTGGTGAGCGTCGTGCCCTTCCGGAGCGAGAGGAGTTCCAGCATCTGGTACTCCTTGCCGGTGAGGTGCACCCGGGCGCCGCCGACCTCGACGGTCTTCTGATCGAGGTTCACGATCAGGTCGCCGGTGGTGATGACCGACTGGGCGTGGCCCTTCGAGCGGCGCACGATGGCGTGGATGCGCGCCACCAGCTCGTCCTTGTGGAACGGCTTGGTGAGGTAGTCGTCGGCGCCGAAGCCGAGGCCCTTCACCTTGTCCTCGATGCCGGCCATGCCGGAGAGGATCAGGATCGGGGTCTTCACCTTCGCCACGCGCAGCGAGCGGAGCACCTCGTAGCCCGACATGTCGGGCAGGTTCAGATCGAGGAGGATGATGTCGTAATCGTACAGCTTACCGAGATCGACACCCTCTTCCCCGAGGTCGGTGGTGTAGGTGTTGAAGTTCTCGGACTTGAGCATCAGCTCGATGCTCTGCGCGGTCGCGCTGTCGTCCTCGATCAAAAGTACCCGCATCGTCGGTCCCCAGCCCCGCCGGCCGCATCAGCGCGCAGACACGTCCCAGCCTTCGCCCGCCACCGGCCTGTGGACGGGCGCTCCGTCGCTCTTGACGTGGAACGCTATGGATTAATCGTTAACAAAACCTGATTCCTGCCCGCAAGCGTCTCGTTCGAAGTTCCGCGAGCTTGACAGGAGAAACACCGTTCCTCCGGCCTCGCCCTCGGCCCCGATTCCGATCCGCCCTCGTCCAGGCCGCTCGCCCCCTTCGGCGTAAGTACTTCCTGCGCAACGATTCGATCCCCGGTGTTGTCCGTCGGACACACCGGTACGACTTCGTCGGGCGCGATTGTGGTCGCGACCCGGATCGAGCCGCTACGAGCCCGTGACCCGCAGTGTTAAGGAGGCCGGTAAACGAAGCGTTGAGAGCCAGGCCGATGACACAGGATCCGGCAAGATCCGTTGCTTCGCTCGCGTCGGCGCAGGCCGCCCTCGAGCGGATCGAGGTGCTGGAGACGTTCGGGCGGGTCGTGGCGATCCGCGGCCTGCTGGTGGAGGTCGCCGGACCTGTGGCCGCGATGCGACTCGGCGGCCGGGTCGACGTCGAGGGTGCCAACGGCCACGGGCTGGTGCCCTGCGAGGTCATCGGCTTCCAGGGCGATCGGGCGCTCGCGATGCCGTTCGGCTCGCTCGAGGGCGTGCGGCGCGGCTGCCCCGCCTATGTCCGCGACGAATCGGCCGGCGCGATCCGGCCCTCCGGCGCTTGGCTCGGCCGGGTGATCGACGCCCTCGGGCGGCCGGTCGACGGGCTGGGGCCCCTGGTGCAGGGGCCAGACGTCTACCCCCTGCGCGCGGACCCTCCCCCCGCCCACGCCCGCACACGCGTCGGCGGACCGCTCGATCTGGGCGTCCGGTGCATCAACACCTTCCTGACCATGTGCGCGGGCCAGCGGATGGGCATCTTCGCCGGGTCCGGCGTCGGCAAGTCCGTGCTGCTGTCGATGCTGGCCCGCTACACGGCCGCCGACGTGGCGGTGATCGGCCTCGTGGGCGAGCGCGGCCGCGAGGTGCAGGAATTCCTCCAGGACGATCTGGGCGCCGCGGGACTCGCGCGCTCGGTGGTCGTGGTGGCGACCTCCGACGAGCCGGCCCTGATGCGCCGGAACGCGGCCTACGTGACCCTGTCGGTCGCCGAGCACTTCCGCGATCAGGGCGCCAAGGTCCTGTGCATGATCGACTCGATCACGCGCTTCGCCATGGCCCAGCGCGATATCGGCCTCGCCGCCGGCGAGCCGCCCACCGCCAAGGGCTACACGCCGACCGTCTTCTCGGAGCTGCCGCGCCTGCTCGAGCGCGCCGGTCCAGGGGTGGGGCAGGGCACGATCTCGGCCCTGTTCACCGTCCTGGTCGAGGGCGACGACCACAACGAGCCCGTGGCCGACGCGGTGCGGGGCATCCTCGACGGCCACATCGTCATGGAGCGCGCCATCGCGGAGCGCGGGCGCTACCCGGCGATCAACGTGCTGCGCTCGGTCTCACGCACCATGCCGCGCTCCTGCGACCCGGCCTACCTCCCGGTCGTGCGGCGGGCGCGGCGGCTGCTGTCGACCTACGCCGACATGGAGGAACTGATCCGGCTCGGCGCCTACCGGGCGGGCTCCTCCCAGGAGGTCGACGAGGCGGTCGCGCTCATGCCCGATCTTGAGGCTTTTCTGGGGCAGGGTAAGGAAGAAGCAACGTCCATCGGCGATGGTTACGCACGGCTCACCGAGATCGTCGGCAGGGCCTAGGCACCATGGGCCGGGGCGTTAACGCTTCGGCGCGATCATGGTGCACGTGGGGGATCCGGGCGGGTTTGCCGTGGGCAGGCTCGCACACAGGCTCGGTCCGGGCACGATCCCGGGCGCGGCCTCAAGCGTTGCGTGGAGTGAGCGTCCTGATGAAATCGCGTGACACGCTGATCCGCCTGCGCCGCTTCCAGGTCGACGAGAAGCGCCGGCGCGTGACCCAGATCGAGATGATGATGGCCGACTTCCAGCGCATGGCGGTGGAGCTCGATCGCGAGGTCGCCGTCGAGGAGGCCCGGGCCGGAATCACTGACGTCGGTCACTTCGCCTACCCGACCTACGCCCGGGCCGCGGCGACGCGCCGGGACAACATGATCCAGTCCGCCCAGGCGCTCGAGGGTCAGCTCGCCGAGGCGAAGGCCGAGCTGGGCGAGGCGTTCGAGGAGCTCAAGAAGGTCGAGATCCTGAACGACCGCGAGCGGACCGCCGAGCGCGCTGCCGAATCGGCCCGCGATCAGGCCGCCATGGACGGGATCGGCCTCAACCGCGCCCGGGGCTGACGCGGCCCGTCCGACCGCTCGGCCGGCTTCCGCGGCACGAAACCGTCACGATCACCTGACAAGGGGGATCGCGGCGGCGCCATGCCGCTTGCAGCGCGTCGCGTGCCGGCGCATCAGGGGCTCTCCCCAGGGCGTCGGTGTTCATGAAGAAGATCAGCGAGTTCATCTGGCCCTTGATCGGCCTCGCGGCCGTCGTGATATCGGGCTATTTCCTCTACCAGGAATTGAAGACGACCTCGCTCGCGGCGATCTGGGCCGCGATCCTCGCGATCCCGCCCCACCGGATCCTGCTGGCGGCCCTGTCGACCCTGGTCGCCTACGCGGCGCTGGCCTGGTACGACCGGATCGCCCTGCTGCATCTGGGCGTGCGCCACATTTCGTGGCTCTTCGTCTCGCTCTGCTCGTTCACGACCTACGCGCTCTCGCACAATATCGGCGCCTCGGTCTTCTCGGGCGCCCTGGTCCGCTACCGGGCCTACACGGCCAAGGGCCTGACGGCGGCGCAGGTCGCCGTGCTGGTGGCGCTCTGCTCGTTCACGTTCTTCCTCGGGACCGTCCTCCTCGGCGGCTTCACGCTGGTGGTCGATCCGAACCTGCTGACGCGCCTCGAGGGCAAGCTCCCGGGCTTCCTCACCGATTCCAAGACCGCGCTGATCGTCGGCATCGGCATGCTGGGCTTCGTCGGCCTGTACGTGATCGGCTCGATCCTGCACCTGCGGCCGCTGCACATCCGGTCGTTCAAGCTCGAGTATCCCCGGCCCGGCATCATGGGGCGCCAGCTGCTCGCGGCGCCGCTGGAGCTCCTGGGCGCGGCGGGCATCATCTACTTCGCCCTGCCGGAGGCGATGAACCCGGGCTTCATCCCGGTCCTGGCGATCTTCCTGGCCTCCTTCTCGGTGGCGCTGGCCTCGCACGCGCCGGGCGGCCTCGGCGTGTTCGAGATCGTGTTCATCACCGCGATGCACATCACCGACGAGGCGCAGAAGGACGCGATCATCGCGGCGGTGATCATCTTCCGGATCTTCTACTTCTGGCTCCCGGCCCTGGTCTCGGTGATCGTGGTGATCGCCTTCGAGCGCTCGCGGCTGGCCGCGGCGATCGGCTCGGCCGCGCACGGGCCCAAGGCGGCCGCCGTGCCGGAGCCGCCCGTCGTCGTTCCCGGTCTCGACGCGCACGAGTTGGAGCGGGAGCTCAAGCAGAATGCGATCTGAGGGCCTGACCGCCGTCTCGACGCGGGGGTGACGCCGCCGCCTCGGCCCCCGCGCGCCACACCGCGAAACCCGGGATCGCTTCGCCGCGCGCTTCGTCTGCGCGCGGCGCGCGCCGATCCCGTGATTGCTCCCTCGGCCCGTGCGCCGGCACGAGTCTGCCCACGCCGGTGTCGCGGCCCCTGGGTCCTCAGATCGAGTTCACCGTCCGCAGTCGCGCCCGCGGGTGGATCTCCGCCTGGCTCATCACCGGCGTCTCGCGGCGGAAGCGCTCGATGATCGAGCGCACGAAGGGCCGCGTCTGGGCGGAGGTGACGAGCACCGGCATCTCGCCCTGGCGCGCCGCCGTCTCGAAGCGGTCGCGCACGGTGTTGACGAACTCGCTGAGCTTCGAGGGCTGCATCGCGAGGTAGCGCTCCTCGCGCTCGCCGACGATCGACTCCATGAACGCCTGCTCCCAGGCCGGCGACAGGGTGATGATCGGCAGCATGCCGTTCGGGTCCTGGTACTGCGCGCAGATCTGCCGGCCGAGGCGCGCCCGGACGTGCTCGACCACGTCGCGGGGGTTCTTCACCGCGCCCGCCACCTCGGCGATCGCCTCCACGATCGCCCCGAGATCGCGGATCGAGACCCGCTCGGCGAGCAGGAACTGCAGCACGCGCTGGATGCCGGTGGTGGAGATCTGCGACGGCACGATCTCCTTGAGCAGTTCGGCGTGCTCCTTGGGCAGCTCGCGGAGCAGCTTCGACACCTCGACGTGGTTGAGGAGTTCGGAGACGTGGGCCTTGATGATCTCGGTCAGGTGCGTCGACACGACGGTGGCGGCATCGACCACCGTGTAGCCCTTGAGCTGCGCTTGGTCGCGCAGGGCCGCGTCGATCCAGGTTGCCGGCAGGCCGAAGGTCGGCTCCAGCATGTGCTGTCCGGGTAGCTGGACCTGACCGCCCATCGGATCCATCGCCATGAACTGGCCCGGGAAGATCCGGCCGGTGCCCGCCTCGATCTCCTTGACCCGCACCACGTAGGCGTTGGCGTCGAGCTGGACGTTGTCGAGGATGCGCACCGACGGCATCACGAAGCCGAGTTCCGCGGCGAGCTGGCGGCGCAGGGCCTTGATCTGGTCGGTGAGCCGGTCCTGGCCCTCGCCGTTGACCAGGGCGAGGAGCGCGTAGCCCATCTCGAGCTTGAGGTCGTCGAGCTTCAGCAGGTCGGTGACCGTCTCCTCCTTGGCGGCGCTCGCCGCGGCGACCGCGGCCGCATCCATCGGGGCGCCCAGGGCGTCGAGCGGCGGCGCGAGCTTGGCGGTCTTGTTGATGCGCCACGCCGCGTAGCCGGCCCCGCCGCCCAGCAGGACGAAGGGCAGCATCGGCATGCCGGGCAGGAGGGCGATCAGCAGCATCACCGCGGCCGACATGCCCAGCGCCTTGGGATAGTGCGCGAGCTGCTTGCCGAGCGCCTTGTCGGCGGCGCCGCGCACGCCGGCCTTCGAGACCAGCAGGCCCGCCGCCGTCGACACGATCAGCGCCGGGACCTGGCTCGCGAGGCCGTCGCCGATCGTCAGCAGGGTGTAGCTCTTGGCGGCCTCGCCGAAGCTCAAGCCCTGCTGCGCCACCCCGATGATGATGCCGCCGACCACGTTGATGAAGGTGATCAGCAGGGCCGCCACCGCGTCGCCGCGCACGAACTTCGAGGCACCGTCCATGGCGCCGAAGAAGGAGGATTCTTCCTCGAGCGCCGCGCGCCGCGCCTTCGCGGTCTTCTCGTCGATCAGGCCGGCCGACAGGTCGGCGTCGATGGCCATCTGCTTGCCGGGCATCGCGTCGAGGGTGAAGCGGGCCGCGACCTCGGCGATGCGGCCCGAGCCCTTCGTGATCACCACGAAGTTCACGATGATCAGGATCGCGAACACGATGATCCCGATGACGAAGTTGCCGCCCATCACGAAGTGGCCGAAGGCCTCGATGACGTGCCCGGCCGCCGCCGTGCCCTCGTGCCCGTGCCCGAGGATCAGGCGCGTCGAGGCGAGGTTGAGGGCGAGCCGCAACATCGTGGCGATGAGCAGCAGCGTCGGGAAGACTGTGAATTCCAGCGGGTTGTCGATCGACAGGCCGGTCATCATGATCAGGACCGACAGGATGATCGACACGGCCAGCAGCAGGTCGAGCAGGATCGCCGGCAACGGGAAGATGAGGACCGCCAGGATCGCCAGGACGCCGGTCGCGAACAGCAGGTCCGACCGCTTCGACAGCGCCTGGAGATCGCCGCGCGTCGGCAGCGCGAGCTGGCCGAGGACGGCCGCCGCTCCTTTCTGTGCCGGCGCGCTCGCCGTCTCTGCCATCGCTGCCATCCGCTGCCGTTCGCCCGGGACAGGCCCGGGACGTACCCGGCAAGATCTGCCGAGCGGATGGTTAGCGCGGCGTTAAGATGGGGCCGGCGCTCGCGGGAACCCGGGCCGCCGCGATCGCTTGATCGGTCGGCGAGAGCGTCGATCCGGCATCCGACCGCGCCCGCGTCCGGGCCGCCCGCGCCGCCGCCACGTCTCCGGGCCCCGGCTCGGACATACCGGGAGAGCTCGATGGCCCTGCGCGCCCTGACCGCCCTGTTCGACGATTACGACGCCGCCGCGGGGGCGGTGGACCGGCTGGAGGCCGCCGGCATCCCCCACGCGGACATCAGCATCATCGCGAATCGCAACGAGCCCGCGGTCCCGCCGCGGGCGCCCGGGACCGCCGTTCCCCGACCGGTCGACGCGGCGGATTCCGCCGGCACCGGAGCCACGGTCGGCACGGTCCTGGGCGGCGGCGCCGGCCTGCTCGCTGGGCTGGGCCTCCTGGCGATCCCGGGGCTCGGGCCGGTGGCGGCGGCGGGCTGGCTCGTCGCCACCGTGACGGGCGCCGGCGTGGGCGCCGCGGCCGGCGGCCTGATCGGCGGTCTGACCGCGGCGGGCCTCAGCGCCGACGAGGCCGAGACCTACGCCGAGGGCGTGCGTCGCGGCGGTACCCTGGTGACGGTGCGCGCCGACGAGTCCCGGGCCGAGCGCGTCCTGTCCATTCTCGACCAGGCGGGGTCGATCGATCTCGACCAGCGCGCCGAGGGCTGGCGCGCCCAGGGCTGGACCGGCGGCACCATCGGCCCGGCGGCGGACGACCGGGGCACCGGGGCCGGCCGCTGAAGATACCGGACCGTCCCGGGCGAACCCGGCGGGACGCGCGTCAGGTCATCATCTTCCGGGCGAACATCGCGGCGCCGAACAGGACGCCGGCGCCCGCGGTGATCAACGCGATCATCAAGAGCCGCCGCGGTTCGGTGGAGGATTCGGCCTTCACCGGCTCGACGATCGGGCTGAAGAACTCGATCTGCCGGGCCGCGATGATGCGCGCGCGCTCGTGGGCGGTCAGCACCTGCTGATAGTATTTCTCGGCGTTCTTGCGGTCGTTCTCAAGGACCTCGAACTTGGTCAGCGCGTCGGAGAGCAGGCGCTTCTGCTCCGGATCCTGGCTGGCGGATTGCCGCTCGATCCGCGCGATGTTGTCGTCGAGGTCCTTCATCTGCTGCTTGATGTCGATGATCCGGCGGGCGTCGGGACCGAGGTCCCGCTGCCCGATCGCGAGCTGGAGCGCGAGGTTGATCCGCGAGGCCCGCATCTCGGCGATCATCTTGACGTTGATGTCGTTCGTCTTCTGCGCGTCGAGCACGCCCTCGCGGTTGCGCAGGTCGCGCGTCGCGAGGCGGATCTTGGTCATGCGCTCCTCGGCGAGCCGCAGCTCCCGCGTGCTCTCGGCGACGGCATCCTCGCGCGACTTGACGCTGAGGTCGTTCACCTTGCGCTCGGCCTCCTTCATGATGGCCTTGGCGATGGCGAGGGATTCTTGGGGATCGAAGGCCTCGACCTCCACCGACAGGATGCCGGATCCGGCCTCGACCTCGACGCCGACGCGCCGCTTCCAGTAGCGGACGAACTTCTCGATCGGCTTCTCCGGATCGAACCGCGAGAAGTAGTCGATGGACTCGTTGCTGAACCACTGGCGAAGCGGAAGCTGCGCCTCGAGGAGCTCCAGCATCGGACGGCTGAGGATGAACTCGCGCGTGATCAGCGTGTCCTGCGCCACCATCTGGTTCGCCATGCCGGAATTCGTCCCGCCGGTCTCCGAGGACGTCTTCTCGGCGGAGCCGATGGCCGGCCGGATCGCGAATCGCGCCTCGCTGACGTAGCGGTCCGAGGCGATCAGGCCGTAATAGGCCGCCCCGGCGAGCGTCGGCAGCAGGAAGCAGACGACGAACAGGATCGGGATCCAGGGATCGTTCTTGGCGTCGGCCTGAAAGGACCGGATGCCCTTCTTGCGGTCGGCGAAGCGCGACATGCGCGCGATCTGCCGCAGCGACTCGCTCACCGCCTGCTGGCGGTCCGCGGGCGTGACCGGCTGCCCCTCGGCCTTCCGGATCTCCATGTTCATGGCCTGATTCCCGGCCTCCCCGGCCTCGAAGGTCGACCCGTTACCGGGATCCCGCGCGCGCCGCACCCGGCGCCGCGACCGTCTCTCGCACGGCGAGGCGGCAAAAGCATGTCGTCACGGTCCGGCCGCCGCCGGCGCGGTCAGGCGTTGAGGCGCCGGTACACCTCGATGGCGTCGTTCACGTCCTCGTAGATGATCGCGCGACCGTTCAGCAGGACCAATCCCTGCGTGCACCACTGCCGGATGGTCTCCATGGAGTGCGAGACCATGATGATGTCGGCGTTCTTCCGGCGCTGCGAGAAGACCTCGTCGCAGCGCTTCGAGAACCGCGCGTCGCCGACCGAGGTGATCTCGTCGATCAGGTAGCAGTCGAACGGGATCGCCATGCTCATGCCGAAGGCGAGCCGCGCGCCCATGCCCGACGAGTACGTGTAGATCGGCACGTCGAGGTAGCTTCCGAGTTCCGAGAAGTCCTCGACGAAATCGAGCACCTTGCGCGGGTCCTCGCCGTAGATGCGCGCCACGAAGGTGACGTTGTCGCGCCCGGTCATCTTGGGATGGAAGCCGCCGGCGAAGCCGAGGGGCCACGAGACCCTGAGGCCGCGGTGGATCCGGCCGCGCGTCGCGTCCTCGGTGCCGGCGATCAGCCGCATCGTGGTGGATTTTCCGGCGCCGTTGATGCCGAGGATGCCGTAGGACACGCCCGGCTTCAGGGTGAACGACACCTGTTCCAGGATGGTCCGCCGGTGGCCTTCCGTCCGGTAGACCTTGCTGACTTTCTCGAAACGGATCACCGAAATGGTCTCCCGGGCGGTGTGCCGAACCGCCGGTCCGAGCTGCCTGACGGGCGGAGTCCTGCTCGCTGAAAGCGGCAAATCTGAGAAGGACATGAGCGCCTTGCCGCGTCGCGCGGCGGCGGTCGAACGGCGCGCGTCGGCAGACGGCTTCGCCCGGAAAGCTCCACCGGTCGCTTGAAGAAAAGTGCCACCTGTCACCCCGTCGGTTGACGCCATTCTCCATTTGGCATACCAAATACCAACCGAAGAGGGCGGGTGACAGCCCTTCAAGGATGCGGGACCGGAATTTTACCGCCGTTTCCGCGCGTGACGTTCAGGAAGGGCCGCCCCATGACAAGGCGCCGGACTGCCGCGATCCACCTCTCATCCGCGCCGCCGACCGGGTGGCGCCCATGACGGCGACCGGGCCGACCCTGGCCGCGCCCGGTTCCCTCGAAATCCACGGTCTGGCCGAGGCGATCGGCGACGCGGTGGTGGTGTCCGATCCGGACGGCGCCATCACGGTCTGGAACCCAGCCGCGGAGCGCATCTTCGGCTTCACCGCCGCCGAGGCTCTGGGCCAGACCCTCGATCTGATCACACCCGAGCGGCACCGACGCCGCCACTGGGACGGCTACGCCAAGACCATGCGCACCGGCGTCACCCGCTACGGGGCAGAGACCCTGAGGGTGCCGGCGCTCCACAAGGACGGCCGCCAGCTCTCCATCGCCTTCACGGTGGGGATGGTGCGGGACGCCTCCGACCGGGTGACCGGGATCGTCGCCGTGATCCGCGACGAGACCGAGCGCTGGGCCGAGGAGAAGCGCCTGCGCCAGCGCGTCGCCGAACTCGAAGCTTCCTCGGATCCGGCCCGTCGGGCGCCTTGAGCCCGCCGGACGATCCGAAGGACCCGATCACCGAACCGCACAGGGAGAACGCCCAATGAGCAAGCCGCTGGAAGGCATCAAGATCATCGACTTCACCCACGTCCAGGCCGGCCCGGCCTGCACGCAGCTCCTCGCCTGGTTCGGCGCCGACGTGATCAAGGTCGAGCGCCCCGGCGCCGGCGACGTGACCCGCACGCAGCTGCGCCACGTCGAGGACGCGGACGCGCTCTACTTCACGATGCTGAACTCCAACAAGCGCTCGCTCACCCTCGACACCAAGACCCAGGCCGGCAAGGAAGTCCTCGAGAAGCTCATCCAGGACTCCGACGTCATGGTCGAGAATTTCGGTCCCGGCGCCCTCGACCGGATGGGCTTCTCCTGGGCCCGCATCCAGGAGCTGAACCCGGGCATGATCCTCGCCTCGGTGAAGGGCTTCTCGGACGGCCACCACTACGAGGACCTGAAGGTCTACGAGAACGTCGCCCAGTGCGCGGGCGGTGCCGCCTCGACCACGGGCTTCTGGGACGGGCCGCCCACCGTCAGCGCCGCCGCGCTCGGTGACTCCAACACCGGCATGCACCTCGCCATCGGCATCCTCACGGCGCTCCACCAGAAGAACAAGACCGGCAAGGGCCAGAAGGTCGCCGTGTCGATGCAGGACTCGGTGATCAACCTCTGCCGCGTGAAGCTGCGCGACCAGCAGCGCCTCGACGCGCTCGGCTACCTCGAGGAGTACCCGCAGTACCCCCACGGCGAGTTCTCCGACGTGGTGCCGCGCGGCGGCAACGCGGGCGGCGGCGGCCAGCCGGGCTGGGTGCTGAAGTGCAAGGGCTGGGAGACCGACCCGAACGCCTACATCTACTTCACGATCCAGGGCCACGCCTGGGCGCCGATCTGCAAGGCGCTCGGCAAGGAGGAGTGGATCACCGACCCGGGCTACGACACGCCGCGGGCCCGCCAGGACAAGATCTTCGACATCTTCAAGACGATCGAGGAGTGGCTCGCCGACAAGACCAAGTTCGAGGCGGTCGACATCCTGCGCACCTACGACATCCCCTGCGCGCCGGTGCTGTCGATGAAGGAGATCGCCGAGGACAAGTCCCTGCGCGAGAGCGGCACCGTCGTCGAGGTGGCGCACCCGAAGCTCGGCAAGTACCTGACCGTCGGAAGCCCGATCAAGTTCTCCGACATGCAGGTCGAGGTGAAGGCGTCGCCGCTGCTCGGCGAGCACACCGATGAGGTGCTCGCAGACCTGGGTTACACCCAGGAGCAGATCCGGGCGATGCACGAGGCCCGCGCGGTCTGATAAGGACCGCCCGACTTCAGCGACCCTGAGACAGGACGGCGCTCCCCGGGGCGCCGTCCTTTTCACGTGCGAGCCCCGGATCCGATGCGCGCATTCCTCAGCCGTTTCCTGCCGGAGCTGACCCCGGTCAGCAAGCGCGAGCGCCTGCGCTCGGCGGCCGGTGCCCTCGTGGGCATCCTGGCGACCGGCTTCGTCTGCCGGGTCTCCGTCCCGGCCGAGGCCCTGCCGGTGCTGATCGCCCCGATGGGCGCCTCGGCGGTGCTGCTCTTCGCGGTGCCGGCGAGCCCTCTGGCGCAGCCCTGGTCGATCCTCGGCGGCAACATCGTGGCGGCGCTCGTCGGCGTCACTGCGGCGGCCTGGATCGGCGACCCGTTCGTGGCGGCGTCCTGCGCCATCGGGGTGGCGATCGCGCTGATGATGGCCCTGCGCTGCCTGCACCCGCCGAGCGGGGCCGTGGCGCTGACGGCGGTGCTCGGCGGCCCGGCGATCCGGGAGCTGGGCTACGGGTTCGTGCTGTGGCCGGTGGCGGTCAACTCGCTGCTGCTGCTGACCACCGCCCTGCTGTTCAACAACCTCACCGGGCGCGCCTACCCGCACCTGCGCCCGGCCGGGCCCCGGACCGCCGATCCGCCCTCGGACGCCCGCGTCGGCTTCCGGGCCTCGGACCTCGACGCCGCGCTGGAGGATTTCGACCAGCTCCTGGACGTCGATCGGGGCGACCTGGAGCAGATCCTGCGGCGCGTGCAGATGCGGGTCTACGGCCGCCGCTCGGGCCCGATCACCTGCGCGGCGATCATGTCGCGCGACGTGATCGCGGTGGCGCCGGACGCGCCGCTCTCCGAGGCCATGCGGCTGCTGCGCCGTCACCGCATCAAGGCGCTTCCGGTCACCGACGAGGGCGCGCGCGTCCTCGGCATCGTCACGCAGACCGACCTGCTCGACAAGGCCGCCTGGGACCGGAACGGGCCGCGCCTCGGTCTCGGCCGCCGCCTGCGCCTCACCGCCGAGCGCGGCCGCGCCCCCCACGGCTGCGCGGCCGACATCATGAGCGCGGTCGAGCCGGTCGGTCCCGACACGCCCGTGGCCGCCCTTGTGCCGCGGATGTCGGAGGCGGGGCTTCACCACCTGCCGGTGGTCGACGACGACGGCCGCCTGGTCGGGATCGTCTCGCAGACCGACCTGATCCCGGCGCTCCTGTCCGAGGCCGACGCGCCCGAGGCGCCGATCCGCGCCCGCGCGCCGGCCCGGGCCGCCCTGGCCTGACCCTCAGCGCCCGGCGGGCGGATCCGCCAGGAAGAACCTGACCGCCTGCGCCACCACGGCCGGCTGGTGGGCGTGCGGTCCGTCATACTCGACGTAGGTCACGGGATAGCCGGCCTCGCGCAGGGCCGGCACGTGGACCCGGGCGCTCCGGTCGATCGGGATCTGCTCGTCCTGTGTGCCGTGCGACAGGAAGATGCGCGGCGCGCCGACCTGCAGGTGCACCGACAGGAACCCCGCCGACGAGACGATCAGGTGGCTCGCCACGTCGCCGTTCGCGAGCCCCGACGAGAGCGTGTAGCTGCCGCCGTCGGAATGGCCGGCGAAGCAGAGCCGATGCGGATCGAGCAGGAACCGGTCGGCGACGTGACCCAGCGCCGCCGCGACGCGCTCCCGGTCGGGCCCGTGGCCGGCGATGACGACATCCCAGGTCGGGAACAGGGATTGCGGCGCGAGGAGCAGGAAGCGCTCGGTCCGGGCGTGCGCCTCCAGCATCGGCAGGATGCGCTCGGCGCTGCCGCCACCGCCGTGGAACAGCACCACGAGCGGGCAGGGCCGGCGCGGATCGAGGCCCTCGGGGACCACCAGCACCGCGTCGCGCTCGGCGAAGAGGCCGAGGTCGTGCCGGCCCGGGGGGAGGGGCTCCTCGGTGGGGAGCCGGTGGCGGAAGTGCAGGCGGCCGGCGAGGTCGGGGTCGATCATGGATGCACCGTCACCGAACGGATGACGGATCCGGCGCCGTCACTGCGGGCGCGGCGAAGCCATCCCCGCGCTCCGCGCGGAACTGGACCGCGCCGCCCCGGGCCGCTTCGCTTCGCTCGCGATGACGGTGCGGGGAAGGTCTCCCGGGGGGCGGGAGCTTCAGCGGAACACCGTCCCGCGCGGATCCGCGACGCCGTTCTCGTCAAGGCAAAGAGCCGGGCTCGACACGCGAGCCCGGCTTCGATGGTGTGGGATCAGAGATCTCGCGAGGGCCTCGCCCTCACTTCTTCTTCTTGATCCCGCTCTGCGGGTTGAGGCTGCCGATGTTGCCGCTCTCGCTGCCGGCCGCCGGGTCGATGACGGCGTTGACGAGGGCCGGGCGGCCCGAGTTCATCGCCTCGTTGACCGCGCGGGTCAGCTCGTCCGGCGTGGTGACGTGGTAGCCGACGCCGCCGAAGGCCTCCATCATCTTGTCGTAGCGGGAATCCGGCACGAACACCGTGGTGGCCGGGTCGCGGCCGGTCGGATCGGTGTCGGTACCGCGGTAGATGCCGTTGTTGTTGAACACCACGATGCAGACCGGCAGGCCGTACCGGCAGATCGTCTCGACCTCCATCCCGGAGAAGCCGAAGGCGCTGTCACCCTCGACGCAGAGCACCGGCTTGCCGGTCTCGACCGCGGCCGCGACGGCGAAGCCCATGCCGATGCCCATGATGCCCCAGGTGCCGACGTCCAGGCGCTTGCGCGGCTGGTACATGTCGATGATGCCGCGGGCGAGATCGAGGGTGTTGGCGCCCTCGTTGACGAGGATCGCGTCCGGCCGCTCCTTGACGATGGTGCGCAGCGCGCCGAGCGCGGCGTGGAAGTTCATGGGCGAGGCGTTGCTCATGAGCTTCGGCGCCATCTTGGCGACGTTCGCCTCGCGCTTCGACTTGAGCGTCTCGATCCAGTCGGACGGGGGCTGCTGCCAGCCCTGGCCCATGCCGTCGAGCAGCGCCTGCACGCAGGAGGCGATGTCGCCGACGACGGGCGCCACGATCTCGACGTTCGAGTCCATCTCGCGGGGCTCGATGTCGATCTGGATGAACTTGGTCGAGCCCGGCTCGCCCCAGCTCTTGCCCTTGCCGTGCGACAGCAGCCAGTTCAGCCGGGCGCCGACCAGCAGCACCACGTCCGAGTCCTTCAGCGCCGTCGAGCGCGCCGCGCCGGCCGAGAGTGGGTGGGTGTCGGGCAGGAGGCCCTTGGCCATGCTCATCGGCACGTAGGGGATGCCGCTGGTCTCCACGAGGGCGCGGATGGCGTCATCGGCCTGGGCGTAGGCGGCGCCCTTGCCGAGCACGATCAGCGGCCGCTTGGCGGATTTCAGGACCTCGAGCGCCCGGGCGATCGCCTCGGGGGCGGGGTGCTGGGCAGGCGCCGGATCGATCACCTTGACCAGAGACTTCTGGCCGGCCTCAGCGTCCATCACCTGGGAGAAGAGCTTGGCGGGCAGGTCGAGGTAGACGCCGCCCGGCCGGCCCGAGCAGGCCGCGCGGATGGCGCGGGCGACGCCGATGCCGATATCGGCGGCGTGCAGCACCCGGAAGGCCGCCTTGCACAGGGGCTTGGCGATGGCGAGCTGGTCCATCTCCTCGTAGTCGCCCTGCTGCAGGTCGACGATCTCGCGCTCGGAGGAGCCCGAGATCAGGATCATCGGGAAGCAGTTGGTGGTGGCGTTGGCGAGGGCGGTCAGGCCGTTGAGGAAGCCTGGCGCCGAGACGGTGAGGCAGATGCCCGGCTTCTGGGTGAGGAAGCCCGCGATCGCCGCGGCGTTGCCGGCGTGCTGCTCGTGGCGGAACGAGATGACCCGCATCCCCTCGGCCTGGGCCATGCGCCCGAGATCGGTGATCGGGATGCCCGGGACACCGTAGATGGTGTCGATGCCGTTGAGCTTGAGCGCGTCGATGACGAGGTGGAAGCCGTCGGTCAGCTCGGGCTCTGCCTCGACCTCGGGGGTGGTGTGGACGATCTTGGCGACTGCGGTCATCACGGTATCTCCCGGAGGATCGGTTTGTACGGGCGGCTCTCGGTGCCGGCTGGCTGGAGGATCCCCCACACTCCCGAGGAGGGGGAGGGCGGGAGATCCGCGAAGGTCGGGCGTCGCTTGCGCGACGTCGTGGGGCGGAGGCCTATCAGGCCGCCCGGATCGGCTGGGCGCTGAGCGCCGCGGGCTGGTCCTCCGAGGCGAGGTAGCGGGCCCGCATCGGGCGCAGGACGAACATCGCCAGCGCCGCCGCCGTCACGTTGAGGACGATGATCAGCGTGAACACCGCCGACCAGCCGTAGGCCGCCGACAGGATGCTGGCGAAGGGGACGAGGAAGGCCGCGGTGCCCTTGGCGGTGTAGAGCAGACCGGCGTTGCTGGCGGCGTACTTGGAGCCGAACGTGTCGCCGCAGGTCGCCGGGAACAGCGAGTAGATCTCGCCGAAGACCCCGAAATACACCGCGGTGGCCAGGACGAAGACCATCGGGACGTGACCGTAGGTCAGCAGCACGATCACCGCCAGCGCCGCCGTCGAGAAGGCGATGAACATCGTGTTCTCGCGGCCGATGTTGTCGGAGACGTAGCCGAAGAACGGCCGGCCGAACCCGTCGAAGACCCGGTCGAGCGAGATCGCCAGCGTCAGCGCCGCCATCTGCAGGCCGAACAGGCTCACCGGCACGCCGGCCACCTGGAAGTCGTGGGCGATCGGGGCGATCTGCGCCGCCGCCATGAGGCCGCCGGAAGCGACCATCACGAACATCACGTACATCACCCAGAAGACCGGGGTGCGCACCGCCTCGCGGGGGCTGCGGTCGACCTTGGTCTGCGGCAGGCGGGTCTTCTTGCGCTGGACCGGCGTGTTGGTCGACGGCTTGCGCAGCAGGAAGGCGAGGGCCAGCACCACGGCGCCCTGGCCGATGCCGAAGTACAGGAACGCGTCCTGGTAGCCGCTCGACGCGATCATGCGGGCGATCGGCACCACCGTGATGGCGGCACCCGCGCCGAAGCCGGCCGCGGTGGCGCCGGCGGCCAGGCCACGGCGATCCGGGAACCACTTGAGCGCGTTGCCCACGCAGGTGCCGTAGACCGAGCCCGCACCGATGCCGGCGACCACGGCGCCGAGATAGAGCATCGCCAGGCTGTCGGCGTAGGCGTTGATGGTCCAGGCGAGGGCAATCATCACGCCGCCGAAGGCGACGACGATCTTCGGACCGTAGCGGTCGACGAACCACGCCTCGACCGGCACCAGCCAGGTCTCCGTGGCGACGAACAGTGTGAACGCGAGCTGGATCGCGGCGCGACCCCAATGGTAGCGCTGGTCGATCGGGTCCACGAACAGGGTCCAACCGTATTGAAGGTTGGCGATCATGGCCATGCAGATCACGCCGAAGGCGAGCTGCCACCATTTCGCCGAAGGCGAATCCTGGCGTTCCATCCCTGAGCCTCTCTCTTGGGCGGCGCGGCCTTGCTCTGGCGGCGTCTCTCGTGCCCCGACGATCATGCACATCCGTTCTAGGTATGCAATATACCAGGGTGAGACGGACCGGGTGAAGTGTCAGGACGGCGATATTATTCCGTTTGCCCGGCAGGAGGAATCGGTCCCCAGGCACCGAGCGTCGGTGCCTCCGCGGGGCTCAGAATCTCGTCGAGGGCGGGGATCGAGGCCGGGTCGGCCGGGAAGCCGATGAGGGCGCAGGCGGCCTCCCAATCGGGCCCCGACTTCACCGCCGCCAAGGTTCCCGGATCCAGCGCCGTGATCCGACCGCGGTCGAGACGCATGAAGGCCCGGCCGGTCTCGGCCTGAACGAAGCGGACGACCGCCATCCGGCGCAGGCATTCGCGCAGGAAGCTGGTGTTGGCGGAGGCCGAGAGGTCAGCGCCGTCGAACACCGCGTCGGGCCCGTGGGCGAAGATGTCGACCTTGCGGAAGCGGTCGATGTCGATCAGCCCCTTCACGTCGAGGATGTTCAGAGTTCCGTCCGCCCAGAACGCGATGGTGCGCGGGCGCTCGCCCAACGGCACGCTGTTGTCGAGGAACTCGCAGACCACCTGCTTGTCCCGGGCGAGCGCCCAGTTGAAGAACAGGCGCGGCATGCCGGTATAGGCCTCGACGTTGTGGGCCAGCAGGTCCTCGACGGCCTTGTAGCGGCCGAACAGCTCGCCGCGCTTCCAGGCGCGCTCCACGGTGTCGGCCGGAGGCGTGACCATGAACTGCATGTAGACGCGGTCGCCGAACCGGGTGAGCAACTGGCCGCCGCCGTCCGAGCCCGCGTCGGCCTGGAAGCTGTCGAACCGGAACCGGTCGATCAGCAGGTTCGAGATCCGCCGCTCCGCCGCCTTGCGGGTGACGTAGCGGTCGAGCTTCATGTCGATGATCTCGACCTCGTAGCCGGTCAGCGTCCCGGCGTACCGCGAAGCTTCGCCAAGGCTGTCGTAGTCGAGGAGGTACTTGCGCCAGACGTCGGGGGTGATCACCGCGAAGTCCGACCACGCCATGCCCAGCCGCCTGGCGAGGCCGAGCTGGTAGGGGCGGATCGTGCTCTTTCCGGACGCCGAGGCGCCCTTCACGTTCATCACCACCGGATGATCCTGCGGCGCCAGCCGCCGGTAGCGCTGCGCCTCGACGACGGCGTCGATCCAGGGCTCGATCTGCTCGCCGACGCGCCGGCTGCCGTAGCCATTCGAGACCAGCGTCCCCGCGATGGTCCGCAGCAGCGCGGCGTCGCGGATGACCGCATTCTGCCGCGCGATGAGGCCCGACACCACGGCGCGCAGGGCCTCGCAGGCGGCCGTCTCCAGGGCGTCGCCAGCTTCGGCGGCGCGTCGCTGCCAGCTCTCGAGATGGCGCAGGGCCCGGGTCGCGAGATCCTCGCGCGGCGCCTGGACCGTCGGCGGGCGGCGCCCGAGCAGGCGGTCGAGCCAGCGCGGCTCGGGCGGCGGCGGGGAAGGTCTCTCCTCCAGGATGGCGGCGATCTCGCGGGCGAGCACCGCGTCGGCCTCGGCGCGGATCCGGTCGAGGGCGGACTCGACCTCGGCGAGGCGGGGCTCGATGCCCTCGCGCAGGATGGTCGCGACGATGGCGCGGAAATTCACGCCGAGATCGGCGTAGACTTCGCCCACCGGCACGGAGAGATCCGACATCACCCGGATCAGGACCTCGTGGACGACGAGGCGCCCGGCCCGGAACCGGGTGAGCTGGCGGGCGGGCAGCCCGCAGAGATCGCTCAGGTCCAGGGCGTCGCGGAGCGGCGTCTCGACGTGCTCCGGCCGGTAGACGGTCACGAGGGGCAGGAAGGCGGACGGCAGATCGGACCGGACGCCCGGGTTCCAGGGGCCGATGGGCGGCTCGGGAGAGTGGACCGACGCGTCCGTCACGCGCGCGGCAGCCGTATCCGTCACCGCGCGCTCCGCCGAAGACCGCCCGAGAAGTCCGCAACGCGCGCCGCGACCTCGGGACGAGGGCGAGGACCGGGCAGACGCCTGCCCGGTCCTCGCGGCGAACCCGGCAGTCCCGACCCCGACCACACGGCCGCGGGCGGACGCCGGCTCTCAGAAGATCTTCTGGAACCAGCCGTGGGCGTCATTGGAATTGCCCCGCTGGATGTCCACCAGCAGGCTCCGCAGCCGCTGGGCCACGGGGCCGGCCTTGCCGTTCCCGATGGTGAAGCTCTCCTCCCGGCCCTTCACGGTGCCGATCGGCGTGATCACCGCGGCGGTACCGCAGGCGAAGGCCTCGGTCAGGCGGCCCTCCCGCACGTCGGCGCGCCACGCGTCGATCGTGTAGGGCTCCTCCTTCACGATCAGGCCCGCCTCCCGCGCCAGCGTGATCACCGAGTCGCGGGTGATGCCGGGCAGGATGCTGTCCGAGAGCGGCGGCGTCACCAGCGTGCCGTCCTCGAAGACGAAGAACACGTTCATGCCGCCGAGCTCCTCGACGTAGCGGCGCTCGGCCGCGTCGAGGAACACCACCTGCTCGCAGCCCTGGGACGCCGCCTCCGACTGCGCCGCGAGGCTCGCCGCGTAGTTGCCGCCGCACTTGGCCGCGCCCGTGCCGCCCGGGGCCGCGCGGGTGAAGTGCTCCGAGACCCACACCGTCACGGTGCCGGTCGGATCCTTGAAGTAGGAGCCGACGGCCGAGGCGATCGTCACGAACAGGTATTCCGAGGCCGGCTTGACCCCGAGGAAGGCCTCGCTGGCGATCATGAACGGGCGCAGGTAGAGGCTGCCGTCCGGCGTGTCGGGGATCCAGGCGCGGTCTATCTCGACGAGCCTGCGCATCGCCTCGACGAAGGCGTCCTCCGGGAAGGGCGCCATCGCCATCCGCTCGGCGGAGCGGCGGAAGCGCAGGGCGTTGGCCTCCGGCCGGAACAGGGCCGCGCCGCCGTCCGCGGTGCGGTAGGCCTTCAGGCCCTCGAAGATCTCCTGCGCGTAGTGCAGCACCGCGGCGGCGGGATCGAGCGGGATGGCCTCGCGCGCCTGGATCCGCGCGTCGTGCCAGCCGCGGCCGGCCGTGTAGCGCGCCACCACCATGTGGTCTGTGAACACCTTGCCGAAGCCAGGATTCGCCATCAGCGCGGCCCGCTCCTCGGCGGTCCGCGGGGCCGGATGACTTTGGAACTCGAACGTCAGGTCGCTCACGGTGTGGTCCTCATCGACTGAGGCCCTTATGGCGCGCTCCGGCGCACGAATCTACGGAGCCGGCGCATGACGGCGTCGCCGCACATGCGAGTCGCTCGGCGCGTCACTCTGCGCCTCACTCGGCGGTCGCGGGCTCCGACAGCTGCAGACGGTGCAGGCGCGCGTAGGCGCCGCCGGCGGCGAGCAGGTCGTCGTGGCGCCCGGTCTCGATCACCCGGCCCGCCTCCATCACGGCGATCTGATCGGCGTCGCGCACGGTCGAGAGCCGGTGGGCGATCACCAGGGTGGTGCGGCCGCGCATCAGCCGGGTCAGCGCCTCCTGGACGAGCCGCTCCGATTCGGAATCGAGGGCCGAGGTCGCCTCGTCGAGGAGCAGGATCGGCGCGTCCTTGAGGAAGGCGCGGGCCAGCGCCACCCGCTGCCGCTCGCCGCCCGAGAGCCGGCCGCCGCCCGGGCCGACCCGGAACCCGTAGCCTTCCGGGAGGGCCGAGACGAAGGTGTGGGCCGCGGCGGCCTCGGCCGCCGCCTCGATCTCCGCGGGCGTCGCCCCAGGTCGGCCGAAGCCGATATTGGCGGCGATCGTGTCGTCGAACAGCACGACCTCCTGCGAAACGACCGCCACCGCGGCGCGCAGGGAAGCCAGCGTCACGTCCCGGACATCCTGGTCGTCGATGGTCACGGCGCCGCCGGTGACGTCGTAGAGGCGCGGAACGAGGTTGAGCAGCGACGACTTGCCCGAGCCCGAGCGCCCGACAAGCGCCGTCACCGATCCGGCCGGGGCCGCGAGGTCGATGCCCTCCAGCGCCGGCGCGTCCGGCCGGTAGCGGAACCGGACGTCGGCGAAGCGGATCGCGCCGCCGGTCACCGCCAGCGGTCGGGCCTCCGGCGCCTCGCGGATCGTGGCACTCTCGTCCATGACGTCGAAGTAGCGCCGCAGCGCGGCCGCCGCCTCCTGCAGGATGGCGTTGAGGTTGCCCAGCGCCCGGGCCGGCTGAGCGGCGAGGAGCAGGGCCGCCACGTAGCCGGTGAAGTCGCCGACCGTCTTCTCGCCGGCCAGGACCCGCTGGCCGACCAGCACCAGGACGCCCGCCACCGCGATGCCGCCGCCGATCTCCAGCAGCGGGTCGAGGCGGCCGCGGGCATTGGCGGCCTTCATCTTGAGGCGCCGCACCTCGTCGAGGGCCTCCGCGGCGCGGCCCTTGAGGTAGGCCTCCATCGCGTAGGCCTTGGCGACCCGGGCCCCCTGCAGGCTCTCGGAGATCAGGCTGGCGGTGGCGCCCATCTGCTCCTGGGTCGAGGTCGAGACCCGCCGGAGCTTCCGGCCGATCCGCCCGATCGGTCCCGCCACGAACGGGACCGTGACGCCGGCCACGAGGGTCAGCACCGGATCCATCCAGATCAGCGCCGCCACGAGCCCGATCAGCATCGCGATATCGCGGAGCAGGACCGTCGAGATGCGGGTCAGCGCCTCCTTGATGAAGGCGAAGTCGGTGGTGAAGCGCTGGGTGAGCGCCGCCGGGCTCTCGCGGCCGAGCTGGGCGAGATCCGAATCGATGAGATGCCCGTAGAGCGCCGCCTGCATGTCGGCCTCGACCCGGGTCACCACCCGGTTGGTCAGGACCGTCTGGCCGTAGAGGGCGAAGCCGCGCGTGGCCGTGACGACGATCACCACCAGCGGTCCGTACGCGATGGCGGCAGCGTCCTTGCGGTCGAAGGCGTCGAAGGCGGCCTTGATCAGCGCCGGGTAGAGCCCGGTCGAGGCGCCGACCAGGGCGATCAGCACCAGCACCACCGCCAAGGTGGCCCGGTGCGGGTACAGCCACGTGCGCCAGAGCCGGGCGAGGAGGGGAGCCGTGTCGCCGGGAAGGCGCGCCATGAGACCTACCGGGTCGGATCAGTGCCGCCCCGGGGCAGGATGCGCGGCGGCTGCGGTTTGCCGCCGCCGCCGCCGCGGATCAAGGCTTTTGCTCAGCGGCCGTCGCCGCGCGGCCCGTGATCGTCGCCGCGATCGTCACCGCGGTCCCGGTGCCAGCCGCCCCGCATGCCGTGGCCGCCCATCGGGCCCATCGGCCGGGCGAGGATCATGGCGCGCCGCTTCTGGTCCTGGTCGAGGCTGGCGTAGAGCGGCTGGGACGCGTCGGCGAGCTTGCGCAGGGCATCGCCCCGCGCGCTCGCCGCGTCCGCCATCGCCCGCAGCGCCGCCGGGGCGTCGTCGCTGAACGTCGGCCGGTCGCGCATCGCCTCGCGGCGCTGCTGGCGCAGCTTGGCCATGTCGCGGATCGCCGTCTCCACCGGCGGCCACAGCTTCTCCTGGTCGGCGTTGAGCTTCAGGCCGGCATGCAGGGCGGCGATGCGGGCATCCGTGAAGGCCGCGCGGTCCTCGGGGGTCAGCGCGCTCCAGCGGCCGTGCCCGCGGAAGCCCTCGGGTCCGTGATCGCGCGCGACCGCCGCGCCGGCGAGCCCGAGGCCGAGCGCCCCGGTCACCAGGATGGCCGCCGTCAAAGGTCGGGACATGGAAATCTCCGTCTCACGCTCGGGACGTCGCCGCGGCCCGCGGCGGCGCCCAACGCCGCGCATAGGGCACCTGCCGTGTATCCCGCTTGTGTATGTAACAATGTTACATTAGTGGCAGGCGCGACGGGGTTGCGGCAGGTGGAGCGGTGCGGCGCGTGGCGAGAACATTCCGGATCGCGGCACTCGCGATCCTGTCCCTGTGGTTCGGGTCGGCGGGGCCGGTCTCGGCCGCACCGCAGGAGCGGCCGGTGCGGGCGGTGGCGACCTTCTCGATCCTCGGCGACCTCGTCCGGCAGGTCGGCGGATCGCACGTGACGGTGGCGACGCTGGTCGGTCCGGACTCCGACGCGCACGGCCTGAGCCCGTCCCCGGCCGACGCGCGCAAGCTCGCCGAAGCCGACATCGTCTTCGTCAACGGCCTCGGGCTGGAGGGCTGGTTCGACCGGCTGATCCGGGCCTCCGGCACGCGCGCCCCCGTGGTGGTGGCCTCCGCGGGCGTGAAGCCGATCCCCGCGCAGGACGAGCACGCCCACGAGGACGGCGGCCACGGACACGGCGACCACGCCGTGGACCCGCATGCCTGGCAGGACGTCGCCAACGTGCGGACCTACGTGGCGAACATCCGGGACGGCCTCGCCAAGGTCGATCCGGCCCATGCCGACGCCTACCGGGCGGCGGCGGCCGCCTACCTCGCCGAGCTCGACGCGCTGGAGCGGGACGTCCGGGCGGCGATCGCCCGCATCCCCCCGGAGCGGCGGCGGATCATCACGACCCACGACGCCTTCGGCTACTTCGCGGCGGCCTACGGCCTGCGCTTCATCGCGCCGCAGGGCGTGTCGACGGACAGCGAGGCGAGCCCGCGGGACGTGGCCGCGATCATCCGCCAGATCCGGAAGGAGCGCGTGCCGGCGGTGTTCCTCGAGAACATCAGCGACCCGCGCCAGATGCAGCAGATCGCCCGCGAGAGCGGCGCCCGCGTCGGCGGCAAGGTCTATTCCGACGCGCTCTCGGCGCCGGACGGCCCAGCCGCGACGTATCTCGACCTGATGCGGTCGAACCTGAAGGCGTTCGACGCCGCGCTGATGCCGGGCTAGCCCGCCGGGAGGGCGCGCCGCCGCGATCCTTCGCCTTCACGGCGTCGGACATGACATAGCGTAAACCGCCGGTTAAGAGGCCCCCACTAGCCTTACGAAACGGGTGCCAGCCGATCCTCGTGCGCGAGGGCTCAAGGCCTTGGGGCCTTCAGAACGCGTAGCTCGGAGATCGCGTGGCTTGGGGGCCTGACCGCTGGCGCTTCTATCGGCTCGTCGCGCGCGAGACCGCGCGCGCGGTCCGCGCCGCCGGCGCCAGCGTCACAGCCCCGCCCGACATCCTCGCCCGGATGCGGGTCGCCGGCCTGGTGATCGCGCCGCAGGATCTGCGCACCTCCGACGCGACCTTCGCGGACGACATCTATGCCGGGTTGTTCGTCTTCGCCGGCCGATCGCTCGCGGCGAGCGGCGGCTCGCCCTTCGATTACGCGGCACCGTCGCCGGAATGGGCCGACGAGCTCTACGGCTTCGGCTGGCTGCGCCACCTGCGCGCCGCCGACACCGCGCTGGCCCGCGCCAATGCCCGCGCCTTCGTGGCCGATTTCATCGCCGGCCGCGGCGACGCGGCGCTCGCCCGCCAGACGCCGGTGGCGGCGCGCCGGCTGATCTCGTTCCTGTGCCAGTCGCCCCTCGTTCTGGAGGGTGCCGACCACGGCTTCTACCAGAACTTCCTCAAGGCGATCGGCCGCAACGCCCAGCAGCTCGAGCGCGACCTCCGGCGCGGTGTGCCGCCGCAATGGCGCCTTAACGCCGCGGTGGCGCTCTGCTACGCCGGCCTGTGCTGCGACGGCATCCAGCCGATCCTGCGCCGGGCGACCCGCATCCTGACGCGGGAGCTCGACCGGCAGATCCTGACCGACGGCGGCCACCGCTCCCGCGACCCGCGCTACGCCATGGAGCTGCTCCTCGACCTCCTGCCGCTGCGGCAGAGCTACCTGAGCCGCAGCGTCGAGCCGCCGCTGGCGCTCCTGCGCGCGGTTGACCGGATGCTGCCGCTGCTGCGACTGCTCCGCCACCCGGACGCCTCGCTGAGCCACTTCAACGGCATGGGCGCCACGGACGCGGACCATCTCGCGACCCTGCTGGTCTATGACGGCGCGCTCGCCCGCCCGCTGATGCACGCGCCGAACTCGGGCTACGAGCGCCTGGAGGGCGGCCGGGTGGTCATCGTCGCCGATGTCGGTGCCAGCCCGCCGCTGCCCTACGCGGTAAATGCCGGTGCGGGCTGCCTCGCCTTCGAGATGTCGAGCGGGCCGCAGCGCATCGTGGTCAATTGCGGCCTGCCGGCCAGCGGCGCGGATCTGCGCCTCCTTGCCCGCTCGACGCCGGCCCATTCGACGGCCTCGGTGGCCCACGCCTCATCCTGCCGGTTCCTCACCCGCACCGGGTGGTGGGGCGAGCGGCTGCTGGCGGACTGGCTGATCGGTCGGCGCGGGCCCGTGGTGCTGAGCGGTCCATCTGCGGTGGCGGCCGAGCGGGCCGAGGAGGCCGACAGCGTCGTCCTCGCGGCCCGGCACAACGGCTACGCCCCCGAATTCGGCATCGTGCACGAGCGCCGCTGGCAGCTCTTCCACGCGACGGCGCGCCTGGAGGGCCGCGACGCCTTCCTGCGCCAGGGCAAGGGGCTCAGCCGCGGGCGGCGGCTGCGCCCGCAGGACGTGGCGATCCGTTTTCACCTGCATCCCGGCATCGCGGTGCGCAGCGTCCCGGAGGGGCTGGAACTCGCCTCGGCGCTCGGGGAGGTCTGGGTGTTCAGCGCCGAGAACGCCGAGATCGCCATCGAGGAGAGCGTCTACTTCTCGGGCCTGACCGGACCGCGCCGGACCGACCAGATCGTCCTTCATCTGCGGGTATCCGACGATGTGGAAGTCCGGTGGAACTTCGAGCGTCGGGCCTCCGCGCCCCTGCGCTGCGTGGCGCCCTGACGGGTCTCCGGACAGGGCCGGCTGGCCGGGCTCACCGTTTCCATGCTACCGCGCCGGAAAATCTCGAACTTTCGGCACGAAGCTATGGCGCACGATCAGGTGCGGGTCTCCCGCGCGCTCCTCTCGGTCTCTGACAAGACCAGCCTCGTCGACTTCGCCCGGGCGCTCCACGCCCGCGGCATCGCGCTGGTCTCGACCGGGGGCACCCACCGGACCCTGCAGGAGGCCGGCCTGCCGGTCACCGAGGTCGCTGACCTGACGGGGTTCCCGGAGATGATGGACGGCCGGGTCAAGACGCTGCACCCGGCGGTCCACGGCGGCCTGCTCGCCATCCGCGACAACCCGGAGCACCAGGCCGCGCTCGCCGCCCACGGCATCGGCGCGATCGATCTCCTCGTGGTCAACCTCTACCCGTTCGAGGCGACCATCGCGGCCGACCGGTCCGACGCCGACTGCATCGAGAACATCGATATCGGCGGCCCGGCCATGATCCGCGCGGCGGCCAAGAACCACGCGGACGTCGCCGTCGTCACCGACGTGTCGGACTATGCCGGCGTCCTCGCCGCCCTCGAGACGCAGGACGGCGCACTCGGCGCGGATCTGCGCCGGAGCTTGGCGCAGAAGGCCTTCGCCCGCACCGCGTCCTACGATGCCGCCATCGCCAACTGGATGGCGGGCCGTTTCGGCGCCGAGGCGCCGGCCCGCTTCCGGGCCTTCGGCGGTTCCCTGGGCCAGGAACTGCGCTACGGCGAGAACCCCCACCAGTCGGCCGCCTTCTACCGCGCCCCCGGTAAGGTCCGGGCGGGCGTGGCCACCGCCCGCCAGCTCCAGGGCAAGGAGCTGTCCTACAACAACTTCAACGACACGGATGCCGCCTACGAGTGCGTGGCCGAGTTCGACCCGGCCCGGACCGCCGCCGTGGCCATCATCAAGCACGCCAACCCCTGCGGCGTCGCCGAGGGGGCGAGCCTGCTCGAGGCCTACGAGCGGGCCCTGAGCTGCGACCCGACCTCCGCGTTCGGCGGCATCGTCGCCCTGAACCGGACCCTCGACGCCGAGGCGGCCCGCCGGATCGTCGAGATCTTCACGGAGGTGATCATCGCCCCCGACGCCACGCCCGAGGCGGCGGCCATCGTGGCCGGCAAGAAGAACCTGCGCCTGCTGCTGGCCGGCGGCGTGCCCGACCCGCGGGCCGGCGGGGAGACCGTGCGGACCCTCGCGGGCGGGCTGCTGGTCCAGAGCCGGGACGCGGCGGTCGTCGACGACATGCCGCTCACGGTCGTGACCAAGCGCGCGCCGACCGAGGCCGAGCTGGCCGATCTCCGGTTCGCCTACCGGGTGGCCAAGCACGTGAAGTCGAACGCCATCGTGTACGCGAAGGCCGGCGCCACGGTCGGCATCGGCGCGGGCCAGATGTCCCGGGTCGATTCCTCGCGCATCGCCGCCTGGAAGGCCGCCGAGGGGGCGAAGCGTCTCGGGCTGGCCGAGAGCCTCGCTGTCGGCTCGGTGGTGGCGTCGGACGCGTTCTTCCCGTTCGCGGACGGCCTCATGGCGGCCGCCGAGGCGGGCGCCACCGCGGTGATCCAGCCCGGCGGCTCGATGCGCGACGCGGACGTGGTCGCGGCGGCCGACGAGGCCGGCCTCGCCATGGTCCTGACGGGGCACCGCCACTTCCGGCACTGAGCCGGCGGGCCGTCTCCCGCCCTCCGGGACGGCGCGCCACCTCGGGGGCGGCCGCACCGGTCCGGACGCCCCGGAACACCCGCGGTCGCGCCGCCGCGCCGCGTTAACGATACGCCGCGATCGGATCGGCCGGGTCGATTGTTTGCTGAGCGGGCGCTTCCGCCCAGCATTGCCGTGAACAGACGCGGTGCTCGACCAAGCTCGGCAATGAATGGTCGGCGTCCGGGAAAACTATCTTTGGTGCAACATTACGGGTGTAATATTCCAAACTTGCCGAATAGGCGCGGTGTCTGCGCCGCGGGTTGAAATTTTCTCGGCCGCACGCCATCATCGCGGGGAAATGCGCCGGAAGCTCGCGTGGAGAACTTCCTGGAACAGCTCCGTGTCGAGTGACGAGATGGTGGTCGCAGCGCTGTTGTTTCTCGTGGGATGGCTTCTCGGCCGATCCTACTCGGTGATCATCCTCGCCCTGACCTCGTCGGTGATCCTGTTCACCACCACGACGATCTTCGTGTCGGTCTACGGGATCGACCTGCTGCGCGTCCTGATCGTGTTGGGATATCTCACCGCGCATCAGGCGGGGTATCTCCTCGGCGCCTATCTCACCGGGTACCCCGAGAGCGATCGGGGGCAGTGAGGCGCATCACCACCACCAGACCAGCCGTCCGGCGTACCCGTTGATCAGGATCCAGAGCCCAGCAGCGACGAGGGACCAGGTAATCACAAGGAGAAGCGGTGGCTTCGTGCCGGGCTGACTGCGCAGAAGTGTCAGGACGGTGTTCACGTTCGATATCCCAGGGGCCCGGTGCGGAGGGAAAGCCGATACGGACTCGTACCGCATCGGGTTCCACCGGGCCGATTGTCGGCAGGTTAAATCTTGTCCAGGCTCGGGTGACGGGCGCGCCTTCGATGCGCTCAGGGTCGCCGGTCAGATTACTTGCAGTTGCAATAAGTCGCCTCTCGCAACATCAAAAGTTTGAACCAGGACAATTGACGCTCCGGATCCGGTCGGTGGAGGCCTGTTTCCGCCGGGCCTCGATACTTGACACATCCGTATAGGATCAGACGAAACGCAATCCGTGAGGAACCGCACGGGTCGCTATTTCGCCGCCGCGTTGCAGGCTCGACACAAGGGGGACGGCCGCGTCGTGCCGTACGAACGAGAACGCCCAGGCAGCGTGAGCTGCCTGGGCGTCTTTGACACGCGCCGGACCTCGGTCCGGCCGGCTCGCGCCGATCAGGTGTCGGCGAAGATGTCGCGATCCTTGGTCTCCGGCACGAAGAACACGCCGATGATCACTGTCGCGACCGCGATGACGATCGGGTACCAGAGGCCGAAATAGATGTCGCCGGTCTGGGCCACCATGGCGAAGGCGGTCGCCGGCAGGAGGCCGCCGAACCAGCCGTTGCCGATATGGTAGGGCAGCGACATCGAGGTGTAGCGGATCCGGGTCGGGAACAGCTCCACCAGCATGGCGGCGATCGGGCCGTAGACCATCGTGACGAAGAGCACGAGGATGAACAGCAGGCCGATCACCTGCGCGACCTGCGGCCGGAAGATGTCGAACGGGTTCGACATCTTGACGATCTCGGGGTCGCCGGCCTTCGGGTAGCCCGCGGCCTGCAGCGCGGCGGTCGTGGCCTTGTTGGCCTCGACGTTGCCGCCCTGCGGGTACGGGATTTCGGTGTCGTTGACCCGGATCGTGGTGGGCTGGCCGGCCGCGCCGGGGGCGGTCGAGTAGCGGACCGACGACTTCGACAGGAAGTCGCGGGCGAGGTCGCAGGGCTGGGTGAACACCCGGGTCCCGACCGGGTTGAACAGGGTTCCGCAGGCGGCCGGATCGGCCGTCACCGTCACCTTCACGTTCTCGATCGCCGCCTCGAGCTTCGGGTTGGCCGTCGAGGTGATCCCCTTGAAGATCGGGAAGAACGTCGCCGCCGCGATCGCGCAGCCCGCCAGGATGATGACCTTGCGGCCGATCTTGTCGGACAGCCAGCCGAAGACCACGAAGAAGCCGGTGCCGAAGAGCAGCGACCACGCGATCAGAAGGTTGGCCGTGTAGCCGTCGACCTTCAGGATCGATTGCAGGAAGAACAGCGCGTAGAACTGGCCCGTGTACCAGACCACGCCCTGGCCGGCGACGAGCCCGAACAGGGCGATGATCGCGAATTTCGCGTTCCGCCACTGGCCGAACGCCTCGGTGAGCGGCGCCTTGGAGGTCTTGCCCTCCTCCTTCATCTTCTGGAAGGCCGGCGATTCGGAGAGCTGGAGGCGGATCCAGACCGAGATGCCGAGCAGCAGCACCGAGACCAGGAACGGGATGCGCCAGCCCCATTCGGCGAAGGCGGCCTCGCCGGTGATGGTCCGCGTCGCCAGGATCACCATCAGCGACAGGAACAGGCCCAGGGTCGCGGTCGTCTGGATCCAGCTCGTGTAGAAGCCGCGCCGGCCGTTGGGGGCGTGCTCGGCCACGTAGGTCGCCGCGCCGCCGTACTCGCCGCCGAGCGCGAGGCCCTGGGCGAGGCGCAGGACGATCAGGATGATCGGGGCCGCGATGCCGATGGTCGCCGCGTTGGGCAGGATGCCGACGATGAAGGTCGACAGACCCATGATCAGGATCGTGACGAGGAAGGTGTACTTGCGGCCGACGAGGTCGCCGACGCGGCCGAACACGAGGGCGCCGAACGGGCGGACGATGAAGCCGGCCGCGAAGGCCAGCAGGGCGAAGATGTCGCGCGTGGCCGGCGGGTAGGCCGAGAAGAATTGCGCGCCGATGATCGCCGCCAGCGAGCCGTAGAGATAGAAATCGTACCACTCGAACACGGTGCCGAGCGAGGACGCGAAGATCACCCGCTTCTCGGCCGACGTCATCGGCCTCGCGGCGTCCCCTGTCCGCGCACTCGCGGTTGCCACAGCCATGAAACAGGTCCTCCCAGACGCATTTGGGCGGCCCGCGACACGGATCGCCCGCTCACCGGCCCGATTCCCGGGCGGTTCTGCGCACGGCGCAGATCACCTATGCGTTATCGCACCGATCGGGGCGGTCAACCGGTAAAGCGATTGTGAAGACCTTCATCAACATGGGCGCGTACGCAGTTGTCACCGGAACGACGAAGGGCGCGGCTCGCGCCGCGCCCTCCGCCCGTTCGACGCTTCGGAAGGCCGTCAGTGCGCGTGCGCGCCGGCCGCCCCGATGCCCGTCTCGGAGCGCACGTACTGCGCCTCGAAGGCGGCCCGCTCGCGCTGGGCCCGGCGGGACTTGTCCATGAGGGAGACGATCCAGATCGTCGCGAAGGCCAGCGGCATCGAGAACAGCGCCGGGTTGTCGTAGGGGAAGAGCGGGGCGGGATTGCCCAGCGTGGTCACCCATACGGCCTTCGACAGAACCACCATGATGACCGCCGCGAGCAGGCCGACGAGGCCGCCGGCGAGCGCGCCCCAGGTGGTGGTGCCGCGCCACAGGATCGACATGGCCAGCACCGGGAAGTTGCAGCTCGCCGCCACCGCGAAGGCGAGGCCGACCATGAAGGCGACGTTCTGGTTCTCGAACACGTAGCCGAGGTAGATCGCCACGATCCCGATCACCACGGCCGAGATCTTCGACAGGTTGACCTCGTGCTTCTCGGTGGTGCGCCCGCGGGCGATCACCTGGGCGTAGAGGTCGTGGCTGATCGCCGAGGCCCCGGCGAGCGTGAGCCCGGCGACGACCGCGAGGATCGTCGCGAAGGCCACCGCGGAGATGAAGCCGAGGAAGTACGGCCCGCCTACCGCGTTGGCGAGGTTCACCGCCACCATGTTGGTGCCGCCGATCATGTCCTTCAGCTTGTCGAAGGCGCCGGCCGGCCCGAGCTTGAAGTAGACCGGGTCCGACATCAGCAGCGCGATGCCGCCGAAGCCGATGATGAAGGTCAGAATGTAGAAGTAGCCGATCAGGCCGGTGGCGTAGAACACCGACTTGCGGGCGGCCTGGGCGTCCGAGACCGTGAAGAACCGCATGAGGATGTGCGGCAGCCCGGCAGTGCCGAACATCAGGCCGACGCCGAGCGAGATCGCCTCGACCGGGTTCGACACCAGACCGCCCGGCGCCATGATCGCGTCGCCCTTCGGGTGGACCTGAACGGCGTTGGCGAACAGCGATTCCGGGTTGAAGCCGTACTTGTACAGAACCGCGCCGGCCATGAAGGTCGCGCCACCGAGCAGCAGGCAGGCCTTGATCACCTGCACCCAGGTGGTCGCCTTCATGCCGCCGAAGGCGACGTAGACGATCATCAGGACGCCGACGATGATCACCGCGTAGAGGTAGGGCAGGCCGAACAGGAGCTGGATCAGCTTCCCCGCGCCGACCATCTGGGCGATCAGATAGAAGGCCACCACCACCAGGGTGCCCACCGCTGAGATGATGCGGATGGCGGTCTGGTCGAGGCGGAAGCTCGCCACGTCGGCGAAGGTGAACTTGCCGAGGTTGCGCAGGCGCTCGGCGATCAGGAACAGCACGATCGGCCAGCCGACCAGGAAGCCCGTCGAGTAGATCAGCCCGTCGAAGCCCGAGGTGTAGACGAGGCCGGAGATGCCGAGGAACGAGGCCGCCGACATGTAGTCGCCGGCGATCGCGAGCGAGTTCGTCCCGGCCGAGATGCCGCCGCCCGCCGCGTAGAAGTCGGCGGCCGACTTGGTGCCCTTGGCGGCCTTGTAGGTGATGCCGAGCGTCAGCAGCACGAAGAACAGGAACATCAGGATGGCCGGCCAGTTCGTGGCCGATTGCGCGACGGCACCGAGATCCGGGCCGGCCGCGTAGGCGGCGCTCGCGACGATCGTGGTGAGCGTCAGGCCGAGGAGGAGGCGGTTCATCGGGCCACGCTCCGCTTCAGGGCGTCGCTCAGCGCGTCGAAGCGCGTGTTGGCCCGGGCCACGTAGACGCCGGTGAGCGCGAAGGCGAACAGGATCACGAACACGCCCGCGAACAGGCCGAGGGAGGCGGTGCCGCCGACCTTCACGGCGAGGAGCGACTTGTCGAAGGCGATCAGGCCGATGAAGCCGAAATAGACGACCAGCATCAGGATCGTCAGGATCCAGGCGAAGCGGGTGCGCTCGTGAACGAGCTGCTGGAACTCGGGTGTCCGGGCGATCCGCTCGACCTGCGGATCGGCGGCGGTCTCGCGTGGGCGTGGTCCCGGGGGCGCCGCGCGCCCTCGGCTGTTCAGTGTCGTGCCGCTCATGGGTGTTCCTCCCGCGAGGGCCTGCTCTGGCCCCCCGGTTCTTCGCGTTGAGACTCGTGGTTCTTGTTGGGAGCGGGCGCCGCCCCGGCACCCGCCCCGGTCCGAACCCGCGCCGCCGGGGCGGCGCGGGTGCGATCAGCCCCGGTTCTGCCGGTTCTCGATCAGGTCGTCGACGACGGCCGGCTCGGCGAGCGTCGAGGTGTCGCCGAGCGAGCTGAAATCGTCCTCGGCGATCTTGCGCAGGATCCGGCGCATGATCTTGCCCGAGCGAGTCTTGGGCAGGCCGGGCGCGAACTGGATCAGGTCGGGCGAGGCGATCGGCCCGATATCCTTGCGGACCCAGGTCACGAGTTCCTTGCGCAGGGCGTCGTCGCCCTCCTCGCCGTCGTTCAGGGTCACGTAGGCGTAGATGCCCTGGCCCTTCACGTTGTGCGGGTAGCCCACCACCGCGGCCTCGGCCACCTTCGGGTGGGCGACCAGGGACGACTCGACCTCGGCGGTGCCCATCCGGTGGCCCGAGACGTTGATGACGTCGTCGACCCGGCCAGTGATCCAGTAGTAGCCGTCCGCATCGCGGCGGGCGCCGTCGCCGGTGAAGTACTTGCCTGGGTAGGTCGAGAAGTAGGTCTGCTCGAAGCGCTCGTGGTCGCCGTAGACCGTGCGCATCTGGCCCGGCCAGGAATCGGCGATGCAGAGATTGCCCTCGCAGGCGCCCTCCAGGACCTTGCCCTCGGCGTCGACCATCTCGGGCTTCACGCCGAAGAACGGCCGGGTCGCCGAGCCCGGCTTCAGGGCGGTGGCACCCGGCAGCGGGGTGATCAGGATGCCGCCGGTCTCGGTCTGCCACCACGTGTCGACGATCGAGCAGCGCTGGTCGCCGACGACGTTGTAGTACCACTCCCAGGCTTCCGGGTTGATCGGCTCGCCCACGGAGCCCAGCACGCGGAGCGATTGCCGCGAGGTCTTCTTCACCGGCCCCTCGCCGCCGCCCATCAGCGAGCGGATCGCGGTCGGGGCCGTGTAGAAGATGTTGACCTTGTGCTTGTCGACCACTTCCCAGAACCGGGAGGTCGACGGGTATGTCGGGATGCCCTCGAACATCAGCGTCGTGGCGCCGTTCGCGAGCGGCCCGTACACGATGTAGCTGTGGCCCGTGACCCAGCCGACATCGGCGGTGCACCAGTACACGTCGCCTTCGCGGTAATCGAAGACGTACTCGTGCGTCATCGACGCGTAGACGAGGTAACCGCCGGTGGTGTGCACCACGCCCTTCGGCTGCCCGGTCGAGCCGGAGGTGTAGAGGATGAAGAGCGGGTGCTCGGCCTCCACCGCCACGGCGGGGCACTCGTCCGTCACCTGCTCGGCGGCCTCGTCGTAGTAGACGTCCCGGCCCGCCTCCATGGCGACGCTGCCGCCGGTGCGGCGCACGACGATCACGTGGTCGACGAGGTCGGTCCCGAGACGCTTGATCGCCTCGTCGACATTGGCCTTCAGCGGCACCTTGCGGCCGCCGCGCAGGCCCTCGTCGGCGGTGATCACCACTTTGGAGCCGCAGCCCTGGATGCGCGAGGCGAGGGAATCCGGCGAGAAGCCGCCGAACACGATGGCGTGGATCGCCCCGAGCCGCGCGCAGGCGAGCATCGCGTAGGCGGCTTCCGGGACCATCGGCATGTAGAGCGTGACGCGGTCGCCCTTGCCGACGCCGCGGTTGCGCAGGACGTTGGCCATCCGGCAGACCTGCGCGTGCAGCTCGCGGTAGGTGATGTGCTTGGATTCGTCGGGGTTGTCGCCTTCCCAGATGATCGCGGTCTGGTCTCCGCGGGTCTCGAGATGGCGATCGATACAGTTAAGGGCGACGTTGGTCTTGCCGTCCTCGAACCACTTGATCGAGACCTTGCCGGGCTCGAAGCTGGTGTTCTTCACCGTCGAGAACGGCTTCATCCAGTCGATGCGCTTGCCGTGCTCGGCCCAGAACGCGTTGGGATCGGCGACCGAAGCCGCGTACATCTCCCGGTACTTGGCATCGTCCACGTGCGCACCCTCGCGCCACGCGGATTGAACCTCGATCACCTTGCCTACCATGGCGTCCCATCCCTGTTTTGGCGCCCGATCGTATCGCGGTCTCCGCCGCGCAGCCAGGACTTCCAAAGTAACGTAGCCGCCAATCTACGATGACGATATCATCGCAGTTTGGCGCGCTCCTGCGCAGCTCAATTCCCGTGAATAGATTGGGCGCAATGTAAGGGCTGATTGGGGCTTCGATGCTGCGCTGTCAAGCGCGCGCGCCCGAGCCCGCTGTCACCGGCGGCCCTCTGTTTCCGCCCCGCGGAGATGGGGGGCGCTCACCCCTAGCCGTTGGCCGCCCGCCGCGCGGGCATGATGATCTCCACGAGCGTGCCGTCTTCCGGTCGGGCGGAGAGCTGCAGGCGCCCGCCATTGGCCTCCACGAGCGCCCGCGGCAGCGCCAGCCCGTCCTCGACATCGCCCTGCGGCGCTGCCGCCCGCGGCGCGTGGCCGGCGCCGGTCTCGCGCACCCGCACGGCGATCCCCGCCCGCTCGGCGGACCCGGTGGACACGATGATCTGGCTGCCGGCCGTGGAGCGTCGGATCGCGTTCTCGATCACCAAGCTGGCCGCGCGGCTGACCGAGCGCTCGTCGGCCTCCAGGTCGCCGATATCGGTCGAGAAGCTCGTCCGCATCACGATGCGCCCCCGCGCCGCCTCCCCCTGGAGCTGGGCGACACAGCTCGCCACGACGTCGTTGAGGTCGAGGGCGCGCGGCTCCAGGTGGAGCGCGCCGGCCTCGACGGCGGCGAGGTCCAGGAGCTTCCCGACGCGCTCCAGCATCGCCTCGCCCGAGGCCTTGATCTCGGCGAGGCAGCCCCGGTAGCGCGCGTCCCCGAGGGGGCCGAACGGTTCCTTCAGCATCGCGCCGGCCAGGTCGACGATCCCGGACACGGGCTCGCGGACGGCGCAGCCGAGCCGGTCGAGGGCATCGGCGCGACCCGGCGCGGGCTCCGGGCCGCCCTCCGCGCTCCGCGCGAGAGCCTCGTCCTCGGCTCGGGCGATCTGGGCCACGCGCCGGCTCGCCGTCGCCGCCACGGTCAACGACATCGGAGCGCCATCGATGCGCACGATCCGCCGCCCCGGGGCGGTGCCTCTCAGGGCATCGGCGACCGTCAGGACGCTCTCCCGGTCGAAGAGCGTGACGAAGCTGCTGCCGACGATCTCGCGCGGATCGCAGCCGAACAGGCCGGCCGCCGCGCGGTTCAGCGCGACGATGCGCCCGGCCCCGTCGACCGTGACGACGCCCGTCTCCAGCGCGTCCAGAGTCGCCACGGCGCTGGCCGTCCGCTCGGTCTCAGCGACGCGGGCGAGGCGCTCGGCCGTGAGGGCGTCGGCGACGTCGGCATCCTCGACCGGGCGCACGACCAGGCACGTCGCGGTCGCGCCCGACCAGGGGAGGGCGCCGGCCCGGATTTCGACGGGACGGGCGCCGCCGTCGGCCGTCGCGACGGTCGTCCGGCGCGCGGACGGGTCGACCGTCTCCGCCGTGGGGAGGCCGGGGAGCAATCCCGGGAGACCGAGGCGCGCGAGGCTCGGCAGGTCGAGATGGCCGGTCAGATCGAGGAAGGCGCGGTTCGCCGCGACGATCGCTCCGTCGCGATGGACCAGCACCGGCACCGGCAATCCGCCGAGGAGATCGGATTCCGGGGACGACGGCGCGTCGGCGACCGGCTCGGCCTCCGCCGTCCCGGTCTCGACATCGGGATCCGCGGCGGTCGCGCCGGTCTCCGTCGGGCCGGCCTGCGGCGCCGGGAACGGCATGACCGCCCCACCCGCGGTCCGGGGCGACCCCGATCCGGCCTCGTCACCGGCGTAGCGGGCGCCCAGCGCGCGGGCGATCTCGCGGAACGCGGCGTGCTCGTCGTTCGACAGCGGCGCGGCGACGGGATCCGCGTCGACCGCGACAGGAATCGCGACAGGGATCGCGGCGTCGCCGGTCCCGGCCGGGCCAGCAGCGGGCTTGGCAACCTCGGACGTTGCCGGCTCCGGCGTCGCGGAGGGCACGGGCTCGGGAACGCGCTCGGGAACGCGCTCGGGCATGGGCTCCGGGGTCGGCTCCGGCGTCGCGACCGGTCTCGGGCTGCCGGCCGGGGCGCCGCGGATCAGGCCGAAGCCGCCGAAGCCCGAGAAGGCCGCGTCGCCCCGCCCGAGCGGGGCTCCGGACAGGTCGACCCGGAACGCCCCGGTGCCGGCATCGAGGACCGCCGGTTCCCCGCGGAAGGTGCGCCGGTCGCGCAGGGCCGCCAGCACGGCGTCGGCGCCCGAGAGGCGCCCGCTCTCGGCCAGATCCTGCCAGCGCTGCCCGACCAGCCCGGCGAGCGCCTCAGGGCCTGTGAGGGTCGTCAGGACACCCGCGGCATCCAGGCGCCAGAGGAAGCGGTCGTCGCGCCGGAGCGGCGTCGCCGGAGGCGATTGCGGCTCCTGGGGAAGCGCCCGCGCCGCCACGGGATGCCCGGCGGGCGCGTCGACCGGTGGATCGACCGGGCGGATCGGACGCGCGCGGCCAGACGCCACTGGCGCGGTTGGGACGACGAGGATCGCGGGCCGGCCGTCGGCCTGCGCGCCGCGCGCCAGCCAGCACAGGACCGGCGGCGCGATCCGGCGGACATCGAGGCGCAGGCGCGCGAGGCGAGGCACGGCGTCGCCCGCCACCGCGGTCGCGATCTGCCGGGTCAGGTCGGCGAGGGCCGGGCCGTCCAGAACCGCGGCGAGACCGGCCGCCGCTTCGGACGCGGACAGGATCCGGGCCTCCGACGGATCGATCACGAGATGCACGGCGTCGCGCGCGCCCAGCGCGGCCGCCAGCGCGGGCAGGCGCTCCCAGGTCGCGAAGGCAGTCCCCAGCCCGGGCGGGGCTGCAGCGGCCGTCGGTGTCACTGTCGTCTCCAAAGCCCGCGACCTCGAACCCTAACGCGATCCTGACGCTCAACGGTCCCGCTTTGCCCGAGAAACGCGCGCGACCGTAGCCCTATTGTAAACTCCCCCGCGCCGCGGCGCTGGACTCTCGGCGCAACCGTCACACGTTTACGTTATGTCAACCTTAACGCCGTGAGCGCGGGTGGCATATGGCGGCGAATCAGTTATTGTGCACCGCACAAAGCGCCATCCACAGGCCAATGAAGAGAGGAGACGACGTATGAGCAACCCCCCGAACTACGAAGTTCCGGCCGAGATGCGCGACTTCGCCGAGAAGAGCGTCGAGCAGGCCCGGAAGGCGTTCGACAGCTTCATCGGCGCGGCTCGCCGCACCGCCGACACCGTGCAGGGCTCGGCCGAGCTGGCGCGCTCCAACGCGCTGGACGCGTCCTCGCGCGGCTTCGAGTATGCCGAGCAGAACGTGAACGCGGCCTTCGACCTCGCCCAGAAGCTCGTCCGCTCCCGGGACATGCAGGAGGCGATGCAGCACCAGGCCGAGTTCGTCCGCAGCCAGTTCGCCGCCATCCAGGCCCAGGCGAAGGAGTTCAGCGGCCTCGCGCAGAGCGCGATGCAGCAGGGCGCCGAGCGCGCCAAGTCGGCGATGCAGCAGGGTGCCGACGAGGCCCGCAAGGCCATGGAGCAGGGCCAGGACGCCGCGAAGCAGACGGCCCAGAACGCCCAGGACGCCGCCGAGCGCGCGTCGCACTGACGCTCGCACCGACGAACGGGGCCGCGGCCCGCTCCCGATCCGGGGGCGGGCCGTCTCGTTTTCGCCGGTATTGCCGCCGAGAGCCGCCGGGCGGACGCGTTGGGTCCGCGCCGAGTGAAGGGTTCAGGGATGCGCGTCACTGTTTCCGGCCGATCCGGCCTGCGTGGACCTCTCCGTCTGGCGGTCGCCGCTCTGGCGCTCGCCGCCGTCGCTCCGAGTAGCGCGGCGTTCGCCCAGTACTACGACGATCCGGGCTACGACGGCGGTTACCGGCCGGTCCCGCGCCGGGCTCAGCGCACCCCGGTCGGCTACAATTGCGACGCCGTCCAGCAGGGAATCACCGGCCCGAAGCCGTACTCCTGCCCGCTGCCGGGGCCGCGGCCCCTCGGCGTGCGCTGCTTCTGCGACATGCCGATCGCCTCGTTCAGCCCGCCGCAGACGGCCGTCGGCCGCGTCGTTCCCTGAGGCACAGCCCCGCGCAGGCGACCGCACACGCGACGGGCCGCGCCCCCGGGTGGGATGACGCGGCCCGTGCGGCACAGGCGGGCTAGGGGCGCGGGTGATCCCGCGCCGCGCGCTCAGTTCAGGACGACGACCTTGGCGCCGACCTTCACGCGCTCGTACAGGTCGGTGACGTCGTCGTTGGTCATCCGGATGCAGCCCGACGAGACCGCCTGACCGATCGTGTCCGGCTCGTTGGAGCCGTGGATGCGGTACTCGGTGCTGCCGATATACATGGCCCGGGCGCCGAGGGGGTTCTCGATGCCGCCCGCCATGTAGCGCGGCAGGTCGGGACGACGGGCGATCATGGCCTTCGGGGGCGTCCACGACGGCCACTCGCGCTTGGCGGTGATCTTGTTGGTGCCGCTCCAGCTGAAGCCCGGACGGCCGACGCCGACGCCGTAGCGGATCGCCTCGCCGTTGCCGAGCACGTAGTACAGGCGCCGCTCGGCGGTGGAGACCACGATCGTGCCGGGCGCGTAGGGCGCGTTGAACGCGACGATCTCGCGGGGGATCGGCTGGACCTGCGCCTGCGGCGCGGCCTGCACGCCCTGGCCGTAGCCCGGGGCGTAAGAGCCCTGGTAACCGTACTGTCCCTGATCGGAGTAGTACTCGTCGGCACTATCCGTGCCGAAGGGATCGTACGACGAAGCGGCGAGGACGGGCGTGGCGGCAAGAACAGACACGCCGAGGAGCGCGGCGAGTGCGGTGACCGTGGTCTTCATGAGTGGCCTACCTGTGCAATAACCTTTGCCATTACAAGCGTGAGCATAGGCTGGCAGTTCCATACTTCCGCCCGGAATTTGCTGTCCGGCGGAATACGCAGGCCGGCTTGGCCGTGCGGTGCGCGATATCACGAACGCGTGCGCGGCTCAGGGGGCCTCATCCGTGTGGACGTCGAAGCGCGCGAGGTGGGCGTAGCCGAAGTTGGTCGAGATGGCGCAGTCGGTGGCGTCGCGGCCGCGGGCCATGACGATGCGGCCGATGCGGGGCCGGTTGTGGCGGGCGTCGAACGTGTACCAGCGCGGCCCCTCGGGCCCTTCCAGGAAGACCTCGAACCACGCGGAGAAGTCCATCGGCGCCGGGTCCTTCGGCACGCCGATATCGCCGAGGTATCCGGTGGCGTAGCGCGCCGGGATGTTCATGCACCGGCACAGGGTGATCGCCAGGTGCGCGAAGTCCCGGCACACGCCCTCGCGCTGCATGAAGGCGTCGTGCGCGCTCCGGGTCGCGTCGGCGCGCTGATAGTCGAAGCGGATCCGCTCGTGCGTGTAGTCGACGATCGCCTGGACGCGGGCCCAGCCCTCCGGCGTGCCGCCGAACAGGGACCACGCGGTCTGCGAGAGCTTGTCGGTGTCGCAGTAGCGCGAGCCCAGGAGGAAGATCAGGACGTCGTCGGGCAGGTCCTGGACCGGGATCTGCCGGGCGTCCGGCACGACCGGATCGGGCTCGCCCGAATCCTCGACCGTGAAGTCGGCCGCGATGGTCAGCTGACCGGGCGGCGCGACGATGCGGTGGCAGATGTTGTCGAAGCCGTCCCGGTATGTCCGCGCCTCGAGCGGCGGATCGAACCCGATCGCGTGCGGGGTCAGCACGTCGTCGATCCGCGAGGGATGGACGCTCAGCATCAGGATCATCGGTGTCGGCTGCGACAGCGTGAAAGCGATATCGAAACCGGTCCTGATCTTCATCGGGGCCACCTTGCTCTGTCGCCGTCCGCGCGGAGTCGCCACGCACGCTCGTTCCGGGTCCGGGTGCGCGCGAACTCAACGCGCCAGGGACGTCTCCGGCCCCTGCACGGTTCGGGCCGCCGGCCCGTCGGCAGGCAGTTCCACCACGTCGACGTCGACGCGCATGCCGAGATCGTCGCTGGCGAGGCCGAAGAATGAGCCGTGCAGCGGCACGGCCTGGGCCGGATCGCGGGTCACCGCCACGCGGATCAGGTCGCGGTTGCCCACGATGCCGTTGGTCGGGTCGAACTCGACCCAGCCGGCGCCCGGCAGGTAGACCTGCAGCCAGGCGTGGGTGGAGCCGCCGCCGACGTGGCGCGCCCGGTCGTTGCGCGGGTTGTAGAGGTATCCGGAGACGAAGCGGGCGGCCATGCCGAGCGCCCGGACGCCCTCCATCATCAGCACCGCGAAGTCCCGGCACGAGCCGAGCTTCGTGCGCAGGGTCGTGAGCGGGTCCTGCACGCCCTTCTCGGAGCGGGCGAGATAGGTGAAGTTCGCCCGCACGCTGCGCGTCATCGCGGCCAGCAGCTCCTGCGTCGGGATACGGCCCTGCGGCGGCAGGAAGCTCCGCGCCCAGGCATCGACCTCGTGCCGCGGGTCCGGCCATTGCCGCTCGATGGAGCGGGCGAGGTCCGGCATGTCCTCGGCGCCGTAGCCGAACGGGTAGTGGGTCGCGTGCGGCGCCAGGGGGAAGACCGGCGCGTGCTCCGGGGTGTGGTCGAGGGTGATGCCGCAGTCGAAGGTCAGGGTCTCGGCGCGGGTGTCGAAGGTCGCGACCGCCACGCAGTTGCCGAACACGTCGAACAGCCAGCGCAGGGCGGCCGGCTCCGGGGCAATGTCGAGGGTCGCCGCGATCAGCCGCTGATCGTAGCTGTCGCGCGGCCGGAACATGATCCGGTGCTCGCCGAAGGCGACCGGACGCCGGTACCGGTAGACCGTGCGGTGGCGGACGGAGAGGATCGGCAAGTCGCAGGCTCCGGGCTCGCGCCGACGCGGTCACCGGCGATGCAAGGGCCGGGCCCGGCCGCGCGGAACGCCTCAGACCACCGGCGGGGCCGGGTCGGCGGCGGCGCGCTCGGCCTCGACCAGCACGTCGAGGGGGCGCCACGGCTTGGCGATGAAGACGGCCTCGGCCGGCAGCTCGGGGCGGGGAATGCCGTGGCCCGAGGTGATCACCAGGCGGGCCCGGGGCCACAGGGTCGCCACCGCGCGGGCGAGCTGGAGGCCGTCCATCTCGCCGGCCAGCCGGACGTCGGCGAAGACGAGGGCGACGTCGCCACCGCGCGCCTGGAGGACCGACAGGGCGGCCTCGGCGCTGTCGCACCCGACCACGTCGAGTTCGGTTTCCTCCAAGAGGGTCTCGGCGAGCGCGCGGATCTCGGGATCGTCCTCCACGACGAGCGCGAGACGCGGCGGACCGGCTTCGGCCGCCACGACGCTCGGCGCGCCCGGGGCGGCCTCGTCGCCCTCGTTCTGCCGCACGCGGCGGACCAGGGCCGCGAGGTGTTCGGGCACACCCTCGGTGACCAGATCATCGTAGAACGACGCCAGTTTCTGACCGATCTGATCGAGCGGAATACCCGGTGACAGCGTATCGGTGAGCGGCAGGGGTGCGCTCGTCTGGTGCTTTTTCAAGGACTCCCCCCGAAGTCGACTTCCGCGCCGCCCGAGGATGCGGCGCTCGAAGGAGGAAAGTCGGCAATCCGCCGCTGGTTGCGCCGGGCGTTCGGAATCCCGCCCGGCGTCACAGAGCCGTTACTGCGTGGCGAGCCCGGCGTCGGCGTCGGCATACGCCATGATTCCAGAGACTTGGCGGACGTTCTGGTAGCGCGTCCCGCGGGTGCTCATCATCGCCTCGAACTTCTCGTGCACCTGCGCGACCGACAGGCTCAGGGGCTTGCGGTGGCGGCCGCGCCCGACGAAGCGCCCGGCGGCGAAGAAGATCGAGCGGTTGGCCCGGGCCGGCCCCGGGAGCAGGGCCGCCGCGGCGGCGGCCGGCTTGTTCACGACGTTGGCGAGGAACTCCTCGGCGTCGTCCGGTCCGAGGAAGTGGGCGAGGTAGACCTCGCCGAGGGTCAGCTCGCGGCCGATGCGCAGGGCGATGCGGGCCGCGTCCCGCTTCAGCATCTCGCCGGCCATCAGCGCCGAGAGGTACGGGTCGCGGCGCAGTTCCAGCACCCGGGCGCGCTCCGCCGGATCGGTGATCACCGGCCGGTCGTTGGCGTCGGAGGTGATCAGCGCGGCGTCCTTCTCCAGCCCGTACTTGGCGCCGAAGTCGCGAACCACGCCGAGCCAGGTCCGCTCGATGAACTGGTAGAGGCCCGTCGCCGAGGAGGTCTTGGCCTGGACCGCCGTGACGAAGCTCGATTCCTTGTCGGCTACCGCCATCAGCAGCACCGGATCGGTCTGGACGGCCTGGGCCGCCCGGACGATCGTCTGCACGAGGTGGCGCCGGATCTTCATCGGGCCGAACTCGAGGATGTCGTTCGGGTCGCCGACGGCGCTCTCGGAGAGCAGGAAGTCGTACGACACGCGGTCGACCGTGTTGGAGCCGAGCTCGGTGTCGAGGTCGTGCACAGGGGCGAAGCTCGCGGCGGCGCGCAGCGGCGTCTGCTCCAGCGGGGTGCTGAGGGCGACGGTGTGGATGCGCGGGCGCGGCATCGGGAGCTCGGTGGCGGCCTCCGCGACCGACACGGCCGGCGACAGGCCGACCTTGGCGAGGTCCACGCCCGACCCGATCAGCGCGGCGCTGAGGCCGCCGGCGATCATCGAGACGGTGAGCAGCGAGCGGAACAGCGCGGGGCGGCTGCCATGGGCACGGCCCAGCATGGGCTGTGCGGCGATCACGTCGGCGCGGCCCGAGCCGAAATGGCCCTGCTTGCCGGTGATGGTCCTCGGCGATCCGACCGTGCGGCCCTGCATCGTTATCCCGACTCTCCACACGCCGCTGTGGCGCTACGGACTCACCATCGCTTGACAGATGTGGCGACAACACGGCCGCGCTTGTGGCCGAGTTGCGGCGTCCCGTGGAGATTTCGGGGCAGGCCGCCCGTGACTCGCGCGACATCCCTCCTTAAGAGGGCGCCATGCGGGCGCCGGGCGGATGACGCGCGGCCGCCCTTTCCCGTCTGTACTGCCAGAGTCAGCCCCGATGAGCGGCGTCAACGAGATCCGGTCGACCTTCCTCGACTACTTCGCCAAGGCGGGCCACGAGGTCGTGCCGTCGTCGAGCCTCGTGCCGAAGAACGACCCGACGCTGATGTTCACGAACGCCGGCATGGTGCAGTTCAAGAACGTCTTCACCGGGATGGAGAAGCGCGCCTACGACCGGGCGACGACGGCGCAGAAATGCGTGCGGGCCGGCGGCAAGCACAACGACCTCGACAATGTCGGGTACACCGCGCGCCACCACACGTTCTTCGAGATGCTCGGCAACTTCTCGTTCGGCGACTACTTCAAGGACCGCGCGATCGAGCTGGCCTGGACGCTGATCACCAAGGAGTTCGGCCTCAAGCCCGACAAGCTCCTCGTCACCGTCTACGCCGACGACGACGAGGCCGCAGGCCTGTGGAAGAAGATCGCCGGCTTCTCCGACGACAAGATCATCCGGATCGGGACCTCCGACAATTTCTGGCAGATGGGCGATACCGGCCCCTGCGGCCCCTGCTCGGAGATCTTCATCGACCAGGGCCCGGCGCTGCAGGGCGGCCCGCCCGGCTCGCCGGACGAGGATGGCGACCGCTTCCTCGAGTTCTGGAACCTCGTGTTCATGCAGTACGAGCAGCTGGAGCCGGGCGTCCGGAACCCGCTGCCGCGGCCGTCGATCGACACCGGCATGGGCCTGGAGCGCATGGCGGCGATCCTCCAGGGCGTCCACTCGAACTACGACACCGACCTGTTCCGCGCCCTGATCGACGCAGTGGCCCACGCGGTCTCGCGGGCGCCGGAGGCGGCCACGATGGCGTCCTACCGGGTGATCGCCGACCACCTGCGGGCGGCCTCCTTCCTGGTGGCCGACGGCGTGCTGCCGGGCAACGAGGGCCGCGGCTACGTGCTGCGCCGGATCATGCGCCGCGCCATGCGCCACGCCGAGATCCTGGGGGCCCGCGAGCCCACCATGTTCCGCCTCGTGCCGACCCTCGTGCGCGAGATGGGCCAGGCCTACCCGGAGCTGATGCGGGCCGAGAGCCTGATCGCCGAGACCCTGAAGCTGGAGGAGACCCGCTTCCGCCGCACCCTCGAGCGGGGCTTGTCGATCCTCGACGCCGAGAGCCGCGACCTGCGGGAGGGCGACAAGCTCTCCGGCGAGACCGCCTTCACCCTCTACGACACCTACGGCTTCCCCCTCGACCTGACGCAGGACGCGCTCAAGGCCCGCGGCATCGGCGTGGACACCGACGCCTTCGCGGCCGCGATGCAGCGCCAGAAGCAGGCGGCCCGCGAGGCCTGGAAGGGCTCGGGCGAGGCGGCGACCGAGACGGTGTGGTTCGGACTGCGCGAGCGCGTCGGCGCCACCGAGTTCCTGGGCTACGAGACCGAGACCGCCGAGGGCATCGTGACCGCGCTCCTGCGCGACGGCGCCGAGGTGAAGGCCCTCGAGGCTGGTCAGACTGGCCTCGTCCTCGTCAATCAGACGCCGTTCTACGGGGAGTCGGGCGGCCAGGTCGGCGATACCGGCCTGATCCTGGCGCCGGGCGTGCGGGCGCGGGTGACCGACACCCAGAAGAAGCTCGGCGACGTGTTCGTCCATCACGTCACCGTGGAGGAGGGGACGGTGAGCCTCGACCAGCCGGTCGAGTTGAAGGTCGACAACGCCCGCCGCAGGGCGATCCGGGCCAACCACTCGGCCACCCACCTGCTCCACGAGGCCCTGCGGCAGGTGCTGGGCGACCACGTCGCCCAGAAGGGCTCGCTGGTCAGCCCCGACCGGCTGCGCTTCGACATCAGCCACCCGAAGCCGATCGAGGCCGACGAGCTCGGCCGCGTCGAGGACATCGCCAACGCGGTGCTGCTGCAGAACGCGCCCGTCGTCACGAAGCTGATGGCCGTGGACGACGCGATCGCGTCGGGCGCCCGCGCGCTGTTCGGCGAGAAGTACGGCGACGAGGTGCGGGTGGTCTCGATGGGGCTGCCGGTCGACGGCGACGCCGCGCAACCGCGCGCCAAGAACTTCTCCGTGGAGCTCTGCGGCGGCACTCACGCCGCGCGCACCGGCGATATCGGGGCGATCACCATCGTGGCCGAGAGCGCGGTGGGCGCGGGCGTGCGCCGGATCGAGGCGCTGACCGCCGACGCGGCGCGCCGTCACCGGGCCGAGGAGGCCCGGACGCTGGCGGCGCTCGCCGGCATCCTCAAGGCGCCGGTCTCGGAGGCGCCCGACCGCCTGACCGCGCTGATGGAGGACCGGCGCCGCCTGGAGCGCGAGCTGGCCGAGACCCGTCGCAAGCTCGCCATGGGCGGCGAGGGCGGCCCGGGCTCGGGCGCGCAGCAGACCGAGATCGGCGGGGTGGCCTTCCGCCGCTCCGTCATCGAGGGGCTCGACATGCGCGACCTCAAACCGATCGTCGACGAGGAGAAGAAGCGCCTGGGCTCCGGCATCGTGGCGGTGGTCGGCATCGGACCGGACGGCAAGGCCGGGCTGGTGGTCGGCGTCACCGACGACCTGACCGAGCGCTACGACGCGGTCGGGCTGGTCCGGGCCGGGGCCGGGGCGCTCGGCGGGAAGGGCGGCGGCGGCCGCCGCGACATGGCGCAGGCCGGCGGCCCGAACGGGGCCGGGGCCGAGGCCGCCCTCGACGCCGTCGCGCAGGCCCTCACCGAGGCCGCCTGAGCCGCGACGCGCCGCGGAAGGGCCGCACCGTCGCCGACGCGGCCCGATCGTCCTCCGCGAGACCGGCGCGGTCGCCCCGACAGGCTCTCGCGTCCGTTCCGGCCCCGGGCGAACATCGCGGCCCCCCTCGCGGGTCCTGCGCCGCTCGGGTCACCGGGGATCAGGCGAGATCACCGGCTGCCGCCGCCGCCACCGCCCTGCGGCGCGACCCGCGACGGCTGGTTGGCGTTGCCCGCCGCCGCCGAGTTGTTGGAGATCGTGTCGGCCGGCCGGCCGGTGGGCGAGTAGCTCACGGCGGCTTCGTTCCCGGTGGCGTCGATCTGCTGGCTCACCACGCCCGGCGCGCCGGGAGCGGGCGCGACGGGCCGGGCCTCGACCTGGGCGCTGGCCGGCGCGACGGTGGCGAGGGCGAGAAGGGCGGCGAGACATGTCCGGGTCATGAGAATCCTTGCTGGTTCCAGGCCCAGGCAACCTCAGTCGCGCGCGATCGATCCCGCGTTGTTGCGACGCGGCACCGTCCCGCCCCGGCGCCTGCCGCGCGCGATCACTTCACGCGCGTCCAGGTCTGCCGCTTGCAGAACACGCTCATGACGCAGCCGGAGACCTCGAGCGAGTCGGGTCCCGTGAGCTTCAGCGAACCGGAATAAGTCTTGCCGTCGTTCGGGTTGTAGAGCGACCCTGAGAAGCCGCCGCCTTCGGGCTGTCGCGCGTCGAGGATCTGGACGCCAACGACGCTGCGGCCACGCAGGGCCGGATCCGGGTTCTTCGCGTCGAGCCCCTTCCCGGGTGCGCTGATGATCGTGCCGCAGAAGCCGCTGCCGCATGGCGCGATGCGGACCTTCGAACTGCCGGTTTCCGTCAGCCATACGCCGGCCGGATCGGCCGCCAGGGCCGGCGCGCACGCCGCGCCCGTCGCGAGCAGGGCCAGAACCGCGCGACGAAACCTCGAACCCATACCTGTTCCTCCCAACCGAGAACGCGGCCGGGTTCTACCGCGATGCCTGCGGCAGCGCACCGCCCAGATACGTCTCGACGACCTCGCAGAACGGCTGCCCGGCCCCGGTCGACAGCACGGCGTCGATCTCGAAGAGCGGATCGTCCGGTCCGGGCGCGGCGCTCCGGACCGGCGCGCGCACCTCGACGGTGCTGCGCACCGGGGCGAGGGGACGCACGACCCGGCCGAAGGGCGTGCGGGTGGTGTCCAGCGTCGCGTTCATCTCCGGCGTGAGCCGGGCCGGCACGTACCAGTTATCCGCCTCGGACAGGACGCGGTCCCCGCAGGCGAGACGGACGCGGCGGTAGCGCACCGGCTCGTCCGGGCCGATCGCGAGACGGGCGCGCTGCGCGGCCGTCAGGGGCTTGTCGGCGACGGCCACGCGCTCCGCCACGAGGTGCGGGTCCCCGGCGAGCTTGTAGTCGGCACACCAGCTCTCGAGGGCGAAGGTCGCGCTGTGCGCCGCGAGGATACGGCTCCGCAGCGAGGCGATGAGCGCCTGCGGCCCGTCGGCGGCGGACGGCGTATCGGCCGGCTTCGGCGCCTCGGCGGCGTCGCGCGCCCAGCTCGGCGCCCCGGTCACCGCGCCCGATCCCAGCAGCACGGCGAGGACCAGGGGCGGTACCCGGAACGCCTGTGCGGCTGTTGCGGGCCGCGGGGCCCCGCGCGCCGATCGATCCCGTGCCAGTAATGGCAAAATGCGGACGGCATGGCGGAAAGACTTTCCGGTGTGCCACAGCATCTCGGATCATATCCTCCCAGCTGAACCACCAGATCTTCGCCACGTGCCGCCGCATCGAGGCCCGGCAGAACGCTCCGACCGGACGGCTTCCCGGCCGAGCCGGCGACGCGGGCCGAGATCTATACAAGACGCGGCGATCCGTCGAGCCGCCGGGCGGACCGGCCCGGCGCCGACGTCGTGTCTACCGACGGGCGACTGGCGGCAGGTCGGTGCAGAGGCCGAGCCCGGCCTCCGCCGCGAGACCGATCGTCTCGCCGAGGGTCGGGTGGGGGTGGATCGTCCGGCCGATATCGGTGGCGTCGGCGCCCATCTCGATCGCCAGCGCGACCTCGCCGATCATGTCGCCGGCGCTCGGGCCGACGATGGCGCCGCCGACGACGCGCCGGGTCTGCGCGTCGAACAGCAGCTTGGTCAGGCCGTAATCGGCGCCGTTGGCGATGGCCCGGCCCGAGGCGGCCCAGGGGAAGCGCGCCAACTCGACGGCCCGCCCGGCCGCCTTCGCGGCCGTCTCGGTGAGGCCGGCCCAGGCGATCTCCGGGTCGGTGTAGGCGACCGAGGGGATCACGGCGGCGTCGAAGCCGGCCTTGTGGCCGGCGGCGGCCTCGGCGGCGACGTGGCCCTGATGCACCGCCTTGTGGGCGAGCATCGGCTGGCCGACGCAATCGCCGATGGCGAAGATGTGCGGCACGTTCGTGCGCATCTGGGCGTCCACCGGCACGAAGCCGCCGTCCAGCGCCACGCCGGCCGCGTCGAGGCCGAGCGTCGCCCCGTTGGGCCGGCGGCCGGCGGCCTGGAGCACGAGGTCGTAGGTTCCGGGCTCGGCCTCCCCCGAGAAGGTCACGGCGATCCCGTCCAGTTTCGCCTCGGCGGAGACGACCTCGACCCCCGTCAGGACGCGGTCGAAACGGTGAGCGTTGCGCTTCGTCCAGACGCTCACGAGATCCCGGTCGACGCCCTCGAGCAGGCCGGGCAGGCGCTCGACCACGTCGACCCGCGCGCCGAGCGCGCTGTAGACCGTTGCCATCTCCAGGCCGATGATGCCGCCGCCGATCACCAGGAGCCGGCGCGGCACGGCGGGAAGTTCCAGCGCCCCGGTGGAATTCACGACCCGCGGATCGTCCGGGAGCATCGGCAGGGCCACCGGCGCCGAGCCCGCCGCCACGACGGCGCCCGTGAAGGTGACGTCCCGCGTGCCGCCGTCGTGCAGCGTCACCGAGACCGTGTCGGGCCCGGTGAAGCGGGCTGTCCCGCGGACCACCTCGACCTTGCGCTGGCGCGCCATCTGGGCGAGCCCATCGGTGAGGCGGCGGACGGTGCCGGCCTTGAAGGTCCGCAGCTTCTTCAGATCGACCGTCGGCGCGCCGAAGCTGATCCCGTGCGCGGCCAGCCGGACGGCCTCCTCGGTGACCGCGGCCACGTGGAGCAGCGCCTTCGAGGGGATGCAGCCCACGTTGAGGCAGACGCCGCCGAGGGTCGCGTGGCGCTCGACCAGGATGACCCGCTGCCCGAGATCGGCGGCCCGGAAGGCGGCCGAGTAGCCGCCCGGTCCGCCGCCGATCACCAGGAGATCGCAGCCCGCGCCGGACTGCGGCTTCGGTGGCGCGGCGGGCGTGGGCGCGGGGGTCGGAGCCGAGGCCGGCGCAGGGGTCGGTTCGCCGCGCGCGTCGGTCGATTCGATCGCGAGGCGGGCGACGAGGGTGCCGGCCGACACCGTGTCGCCGAGGCCGACCAGCATCTCCACGAGGCGGCCCGCCGCGGGGGAGGGGATGTCCAGCGTCGCCTTATCGGATTCGACCACCAGCAGGGTCTGGTCCTTGGCGACCGGCTGGCCGGGCGCCACTGGGATCTCGATGACGGGCACGTCGGCGTAGTCCCCGAGATCGGGAACGCGGATGTCGAGGGTCTCGGGCATGGCGGCGGCGGTCACAGGAGGGCGCGGCGCAGGTCCGACAGGACCGAGGCCACGTGGCCGAGGAAGCGGGCGGCGGCGACGCCGTCCACGACGCGATGGTCCCAGGACAGGCTGAGCGGCAGGATCAGGCGCGGCTGGAAGGCCTTGCCGTCCCAAACCGCCTCGGTGCGCGAGCGCGCCGCGCCGAGGATCGCGACCTCGGGAGCGTTGATGATCGGGGTGAAGCCGTCGCCGCCGATGCCGCCGAGCGACGAGACCGAGAAGCAGCCGCCCTGCATGTCGGAGCCCGGAAGGGTCCCGGACCGGGCCTTCTCGGCCATCGCGGCCATCTCGGTGGCGATCTCGATGAGGCCCTTGCGGTCGCAGTCGCGCACCACCGGCACCATCAGGCCCTTCGGCGTGTCCACCGCGAAGCCGACATGGACGTAGTCCTTCAGGACGAGGTCGCTGCCCTCCAGGGAGGAATTGAAGCGCGGATAGGCGCGCAGCGCCGAGGCCGCCGCCTTGATCAGGAAGGCCACCATGGTGACCCGGGCGGGCGGCGTGCGCGTCTCCGTGTTGAGGCCGACCCGGAACGACTCGATCTCGGTGACGTCGGCCCGGTCGAAGTTGGTGACGTGCGGGATCGTCAGCCAGTTGCGGCTGAGATTGGCCCCCGAGAGACTCTGGATGCGCGAGAGCGGCTCGCGCCGCACCGGTCCGAACTTAGCGAAGTCGACCTCCGGCCAGGGCGGCAGGCCGGCGCCGATGCCGGACGCGGCGACGGGTGCCTGGACCGGCGCGTTGAGGGCCGCCTTGACGAAGGCGTGCACGTCCTCGCGCAGGATCCGCCCCTTCGGGCCGGTGGCGGCGACGCGGTCGAGCCCGACGCCCAGCTCGCGGGCGAGCTGGCGGACCGACGGGCTGGCATGCACGTCGCCGCTCGTCGCCTGGATCGGGTCGGCCCGCATCGGCTCCGGCGAGGCGCGACCGGCTCCCTCTCCCGTGCGGGCGAGGGCTGGGGTGAGGGGGGTGCCGTCTCCGGACAACCCGGATCCCTCACCCTGTCCCTCTCCCGCACGGGAGCGGGGACCCGCGCCCTGCCCGGAAGCCGACGGCGCTGCGGCCGCGGCAGGCGGTGCCGCCGCGGTCTCGACCCCGCCGCCCTCGGCAGGCTCCACCGTGAGGATCGGCGTGCCCTCGGACACTTTCGTCCCCACCGACACCAGCAACTCGCGCACGATGCCGGCGACCGGGGAGGGGACCTCCATGGTGGCCTTGTCGGACTCGATGCTGAGGATCAGGTCGTCCACCGCGAGGCGGTCGCCGGGCTTCACCAGAAGCTCGATGACCGGCACGTCCCGGTAATCGCCGATATCCGGGAGGGCGATCTGCAGCGCGGCGCTCATGCGGTCGGATGTCCGTGGCTCGGGCGTTCGGAAAAGCGGTGGGGGGGCGGCGCCCCGTGACCGGGCGCCCGGCCTCAGATCGTCCAGGGCGCGGGCGCGTCCGCCGCGATGCCGTAGCGGCGGATCGCGTCCGCCACCGTCGCGCGCGGAACCGTGCCGGCCTCGGCCAGAGCGTGCAGGGCGGCGATGACCACGTGCTGCCGGTCGACCTCGAAGAACCGACGGAGCGCGTTGCGGGTGTCGCTGCGCCCGAACCCGTCGGTGCCGAGGGCGACGAAGCGCGGGCCCACGTAGGAGGCGATCAGCTGCGGGTAGGCCCGGACGTAGTCGGTCGCCGCGACGACGGGCGCCGTGCCCGGCAGCAGCGCCGCCACGTGGCTGACCGGAGCCTCGGCCTCCGGGTTGAGCATCGCCTGCCGCTCGGCCTCGCGGGCATCGCGGGCCAGCTCGCTGAAGCTCGTCACGCTGAACACCTCGGCCGCGACGCCGAAATCCTGCGCGAGCATCGCCGCCGCCGCGATCACCTCCGGCAGGATCGCCCCGGAGCCGAGGAGCCGCACGGCGGCGCTTCCCGCCTCCGGCCCCGACAGGCGGTACATGCCCTTCAGGATCCCGGCCTCCGCCCCCTGCGGCATGGACGGCTGGGCGTAGTTCTCGTTCATCGCCGTGAGGTAGTAGAAGGCGTCCTCGCCTTCCTCCATCATCGCCCGGGCGCCCCGGTCGACGATCACCGCCATCTCGTACGCGAAGGCCGGATCGTAGGCCCGGCAGTTCGGGATCGCGGCCGCCTGCATGTGGCTCGACCCGTCCTGGTGTTGCAGGCCCTCGCCGCCGAGCGTCGTGCGGCCCGCCGTGGCGCCGATCAGGAAGCCGCGGGCCCGCTGGTCGGCCGCCGCCCAGATCAGGTCGCCGACCCGCTGGAAGCCGAACATCGAGTAGTAGATGTAGAACGGCAGCATCGACAGGCCGTGGACGCTGTAGGACGTGGCCGCCGCCGTCCAGGACGAGATCGCCCCGGCCTCGGTGATGCCCTCCTCGAGGAGCTGCCCGTCTCGGGCCTCGCGGTAGTAGAGCATCGAGCCCGCATCCTCCGGCTCGTAGAGCTGCCCCTGTGGCGCGTAGATCCCGACCTGCCGGAACAGGTTGGCCATGCCGAAGGTCCGCGCCTCGTCGGCGACGATCGGCACGATGCGCGGCCCGAGATCCTTGTGCTTCAGGAGGTTGCCGAACAGGCGCACCACCGCGGTGGTGGTCGACATCTCCTTGCCGGCGGCCTCGAGGGCGAAGCCCGCGTAGGTGGAGAGCTCCGGAACCGGGACCGTCGGCGCCGTGCGGCGGCGGGCCGGCAGGACGCCGCCGAGCATCTCGCGCCGCTCGCGCAGGTAGCGCATCTCGGCGCCGTCCTCGGCCGGCTTGTAGAAGGCCAGGCCCTCCACCTGCGCGTCCGACAGCGGCAGCGCGAAGCGGTCGCGGAAGGCGCGCAGCGCGTCGACGTCGAGCTTCTTGGCTTGGTGGGCGGTCATGCGCGACTCGCCCGCGCCGCCCATGCCGTAGCCCTTCTTGGTCTTGGCCAGGATCACCGTCGGCCGGCCCTTGGTGGCCTTGGCAGCCGCGAAGGCCGCGTAGAGCTTGCGGAAGTCGTGGCCGCCGCGCTTCAGCCGGTCGACGTCGGCGTCCGACATGTGGGCGACGAGCTCGCGCACCTCCGGGTCCTCGCCGAAGAAGTGCGAGAGGTTGTAGGCGCCGTCCTTGGCACCGAGCGTCTGGTACTTGCCGTCCACCGTCTCGGCGAAGCGGCGCAGCAGGGCGTGGTTGGTGTCGCGGGCGAAGATCCCGTCCCACTCCGAGCCCCACAAAACCTTGATGACGTTCCAGCCGGCGCCGCGGAACAGGCTCTCCAACTCCTGGATGATCTGGCCGTTGCCGCGCACCGGCCCGTCGAGCCGCTGCAGGTTGCAGTTGATGACGAAGGTCAGGTTGTCGAGATTCTCGCGCGCCGCCAGCGCGAGGCCGCCGATCGACTCGGGCTCGTCCATCTCGCCGTCGCCGAACACGCCCCAGACGTGCCGGCCGGTGGTGTCGGCGAGGCCCCGGTCGCCGAGGTAGCGCATGAACCGCGCTTGGTAGACCGCGTGGATCGGGCCGATGCCCATGGAGCCGGTGGGGACCTGCCAGAAATCCGGCATCAGCCAGGGATGCGGGTAGGAGCAGAGCCCGTCGCCGGCGATCTCCTGGCGGTAGTGCTTCAGCTGCTCCTCGGACAGCCGGCCCTCGAGGAAGGCCCGCGCGTAGACGCCGGGCGCCGAGTGTGGCTGGAAATAGACGAGGTCGCCGTCCGTGCCGCCTTTGAAGAAGTGGTTGAAGCCGACCTCGAACAGCTCCGCCGCCGAGGCGTAGCTCGCCACGTGGCCGCCGAGCTCGCCGTAGGCCATGTTGGCACGCACCACCATGGCCAGCGCGTTCCAGCGCATGATCGAGGTCAGGCGCTCCTCGATGTCGAGGTCGCCGGGGTAGCGCGGCTGCTTCTCCAGCGCGATCGTGTTCCGATAGGGCGAGTAGGGCAGGGCCTCGTCGAGGATGCCGATCTCCTTCGAGCGCCGCTCCAGGCGATCGAGGATGAAGCGCGCCCGGGCCGCACCCTCGGTGCGGAAGACGGATTCCAGCGCGGCGAGCCAGTCCTGGGTCTCGGCCGGATCGTGATCCACCTCGGCGGACCGCGCGATCGTGGCTTTCGGCGGTATGGCGTTCATCGGCGCGGCCTCCCTGGTCGGCGCGATCATACGAGGATCGCGGCGGCGGGACATGCCGGATATTTGCCGCTATGCCGGGGTTCGCGGATTGATATTCCCTGATGCGAGCTGTAGGCGGCAAAACATGCCGCATCCTGCGCCCCAGACCGCGCCCGCGGCTCCCGACCGGAGACCGATCGCATGCCCGCCCGACCGGCCGCCCTCGACGCCGCGAGCCTGCGCATCCTCGAGTGCCTGCAGCAGGACAGCGAGATCAGCATCGCGGATCTCGCGGAGCGAGTCGGCCTGTCGACGTCGCCGTGCTGGCGACGCGTCAACGACCTGAAGGAGGCGGGGGTGATCCGCGGCTGCGTGGCGGTGGTCGACCCGCTGAGCCTCGGGCTCGCGGTCAACGTCTTCGTCCACGTGTCGCTGGAGAAGCAGACCCAGCCCGCGCTCCAGGCCTTCGACGAGGCGGTGCGCAGCCGCCCGGAGGTGATGGAGTGCTACCTGATGAGCGGCGAGGCCGACTACATGCTGCGCGTCGTGGTCGAGGATCTGGGCCAGTACCAGAAGCTCGTCCTCGACCACCTCACACGGATCCCCGGCGTGGCCAACATCCGCTCGAGCTTCGCCCTGGGGCAGGTGAAGTACACGACCGCGCTGCCGCTCGGTCACCTGACCCGCTGAGCCGGATTGTTTCAGCGAGGAGTCCCGATGCGGGCCTGGTCGGCCGGGACGGGTTCCACCTGAAACCCTCGGGCGATGTCCTCTCCGCCATCACGAGCAACGCGTGGTGACTCAGGACCGCGCGACCTCAGTCGTCGCGCCGACGGGATCGCTTCGCTGCGCGCGCAGGGACGGTGCTGTCGGGATCTGCCTGACGGCGCGGAAGGCCGGGACGGCCGCGTCGCGCCTGCGAGGAATGGTGGAGCCTAACGGGATCGAACCGATGACCTCTTCCATGCCATGGAAGCGCTCTCCCAGCTGAGCTAAGGCCCCATATTTTTAAACGCGGTCCGCGTCCCCGACAGGGCCGCGTCGCGCGAGGGTGGGATGGTGGAGCCTAACGGGATCGAACCGATGACCTCTTCCATGCCATGGAAGCGCTCTCCCAGCTGAGCTAAGGCCCCACTTTTTACATCCACCGCGGTTTGGGTACCGCGGGGTCTCGCCGGTCCGGGTCGCGGTCGGCGAGGCCGGTTCTATAGGCGGCTCGCATCGCGGACTCAACCCCCTTTTTCGCTGCCGCCGGGGGTTTTTGGTCGGGAGAGACGGAGGCCGCCTCAGCCCTCCTCGTCGTTCTCGATATCGCCGTCGATCAGGTCGGAGACGTCGTCGTCGCCGGAATCCTCTTCCTCCAGGAAGGTATCGTCGTCGGAGGATTCCCCGTCCTCGACCGAGTCGTCCTCGGGCGTCGGATCGGCATCGTCCTCGGCGGCCTCGACCTCGTCGAGGGAGACCATCTCCGGGCCCTTCTCGTCCGTCTCGTCCTCATCGTCGGTGTTGGCCGGGCCCCGCGACAGCGCCGGGGGGGCCGCACGGCTGGAGGTGGCCACCGCCTGATAGACCGCGCCGCATTTCGGGCAGACCGCGGGATCGCGGGCGAGGTCGTAGAACTTCGCGCCGCAGCTCATGCACTGGCGCTTCAAGCCAAGTTCCGGTCGGGCCACGGGCGGACACCTCGTCGTCAGTACTGTCTCGGGGGAGGCGCCCCGTTAGTCGCGGTGAAAGCGCCTGTCAATCGAGCCCGCGCAGGGCGTTTCGGGCGGCGCGCCCCCGCGTGCGGCGCCCGGGATCGGCGCGGGCAGCGGATGGATGACGGCGGGCGGTGCCCGTGTTAACGGCGCGGCGATTTCACCGTCCGATTGCAGCGCCGCGGCAGGGCCGCGCGACGCGCCGGATCCAGGCCCACGTCTCAGAGCCCGAACGGACGTCCCGTGTCGCACGATTCGACCCCCCAGCCCCTCACCGCCGCGCCGGGCGCCCCGCTGCGCGGACGCCTGCGCCCGCCCGGCGACAAGTCGATCTCGCACCGGTCGATGATCCTCGGCCTGCTCAGCCAGGGCGAGACGCGGGTCGAAGGCCTGCTGGAGGGCGACGACGTCCTGCGCACCGCCGCCGCCGCGAAGGCGCTCGGGGCAGGGGTCGAGCGCCTCCGGGCCGGGAGCTGGCGGGTCCGGGGCGTCGGGATCGGCGGCCTCGGCGACCCGGCCGAGGTTCTCGATTTCGGCAATGCCGGCACCGGTTCGCGGCTGATGATGGGCGTGGTCGGCGGGCAGCCGGTGACCGCGACCTTCGACGGCGACGCCTCCCTGCGCTCGCGGCCGATGCGCCGCATCCTCGACCCGCTCACCCGGATGGGCACGCAGGTCCTGGCCGAGGCCGAGGGCGGCCGCGTGCCCCTGACCCTGCGGGGCCCCAGGGAGGCGATCCCGATCACCTACGAGACCCCGGCGGCCTCCGCGCAGATCAAGTCGGCGGTCCTGCTCGCCGGCCTCAACGCCCCCGGCGTCACGAGCGTGATCGAAGCGGCTGCGACCCGCGACCACACCGAGCGGATGCTGCGCCTGTTCGGCGCCGCGGTCAGCGTCGAGCCGCACGGTCCGGGCGGCCACGGCCGCAAGGTCGCGCTGACGGGCCAGCCGACGCTGCGCGGCACCGACGTGGTGGTGCCGGCCGACCCGTCCTCGGCGGCGTTCCCGCTGGTGGCGGCGCTGATCGTGCCCGGCTCCGACGTGGTGATCGAGGGCGTGATGATGAACCCGCTGCGCATCGGGCTGATCACGACGCTCCTGGAGATGGGCGCGCAGATCGAGCGCGTGGCCGAGCGGGAGGAGGGCGGCGAGACCGTAGCCGACCTGCGCGTGCGCGCGAGCCGCCTGACCGGCGTCGACGTTCCGGCCGAGCGGGCGCCCGCGATGATCGACGAGTACCCGGTGCTGGCGGTGGCGGCGAGCTTTGCCGAGGGCCGGACCCGGATGAACGGCCTGCACGAGCTGCGGGTGAAGGAATCGGACCGCCTCGCGGCCGTGGCGGCCGGGCTCGCCGCGAACGGCGTCCGCCACGCGGTCGAGGGCGACGATCTCGTGGTCGAGGGCGACGGCACCGCGGCACCGGGCGGCGGGACGGTGGCGACCCACCTCGACCACCGCATCGCCATGGCGTTCCTGGTGATGGGCCTCGCGGCGCGGAACCCGGTCACGGTGGATGACGGCGCGATGATCGCCACGAGCTTCCCGAGCTTCCTTCCGACCATGCAGGCCCTCGGCGGCCAGATCGGGGCGTGACCGCCATGCCGCTCGTCATCGCGATCGACGGACCGGCCGCGTCCGGCAAGGGTACCCTCGCCAAGCGTCTGGCCGACCATTACGGCCTGCCGCATCTCGACACCGGGCTCCTCTACCGGGCGGTGGCGCTTGCCCTGATCGACGCCGGTCTGTCGCTGGACGATGCCGCCGCCGCGGCGCGGGCGGCCCAGGCCCTCGACGCCGGTCGGCTCGACGATCCGCGCCTGCGCGAGCGGGCGATGGGCGAGGCGGCCTCCCGCGTCTCGTCGGTGCCGGAGGTCCGCGCCGGACTGCTCGCGTGGCAGCGCCGCTTCGCCGCCGACCCGCAGGGGGCGGTGCTCGACGGGCGCGACATCGGCACGGTCGTGTGCCCCGAGGCCGCGGTGAAGCTGTTCATCACCGCCTCGTCCGAGGAGCGCGCCCGCCGCCGCCACCGCGAACTGGCCGGCCGCGGCGAGGCGGCGACCTTCGCGGCGATCCTGGCCGACATCGAGGCCCGCGACGCCCGGGACGCGTCGCGCAGCGCCGCCCCCCTGCGCATGGCCGAGGACGCGGTCCGGCTCGACACCACCGAGCTCGACGCGGACGCGGCCTTCGACGAGGCCCGGGGCATCGTCGAGCGGACCCGCGGCGACGCGGTCTGAGGGTTGTCCACCTCCGTCGTGTTGACCCCCCGGTCCCGCTCACCTATTGCGGACGCGCCGTCCCCGACGGGCCGCCGCGCGGCCCGGGACGCGAGCGCGTAGCTCAGCTGGTAGAGCAACGGACTTTTAATCTGTAGGTCCTGGGTTCGAGTCCCAGCGCGCTCACCAAGGTTCTCAGCAACTTACCTGGCCCGCGGCGGTCCTGCTCGCCGCTGCGGGTAACAATTTGGGTAACGCAAGCCGCGGGACGAACCGGCGATCTAATTTCCGGTCCGGCCTCACTGGCATGAACAGCGCAAGGTCGCGAGTGTGACTCTCGTGCTGCAGGTGGGTACGGATCGCCCCGATGTGCTTCGGCTTAAACCGTGCCTTCGGGCCGATGAGGCGGCCGAGGTTCTAGGGTTGTCGGGTAGTGTCGCTATCTGACAGCATGATGAGGCTCCGTTTGAAGAGCCGTCAGCGTCACACCCCGAACGCGATCCGGCCGCGCCGCAGCTGCGCGCCACTATCGGACCTTGTCCTCCGTTCAGGAAGCAGGCCTTCGGTTAGGCGCCCAATCCGGGCACGTCGTTCGCTACCTCAGCTCCAAGCGGCGGCGAAGCTCGGAAAGCCTTGGATCCGCTGCCGTTTCCGGAGCTTGGGCCAGCCCTTTGAGCAAATGCTCGACCCGGTAGGGCCACAACGACACATCCTCGCCGAGGACTGCCCAGAGCAAGTCGAGAAGCGGGCCTGGATGGTCCTGCGCAGGCGTTCTTTCGTCGGTGCGGTTCCCGGAATTTAAGCGCAGGGCCGCATCCCGCAGCGGCACCAGCCTCGGCAGGATCGACGCGACGACCCTCGGCATGAGATCGCCGCTCACGAGCGCGAAGTTCGCCAGCTGCCTGGACATCGCGGGCGTATGCAGAGCCCGCTGCTTGGGCCAAACCCGCTCGAAGAACGCCCCCACCTTGTCTCGCCAGGGCGTCTCAGGCTCCATACACCATCGCTCAAGTTGCCATAAGAGCCGTGAGCGGAATTCGTCGCTGGCATGGATCAGGGTCTCGCGCAGTTCATCGTCCAGGACGAGAGGCGTGCCGTCGTCGTCGGTGCTGCCCCAACCGGCGAGCAGGAAACCCGCGACGATCGTGATCCTGTCCCTCCGATCGCTGCCGCCATCACGGATAGCGCGTTCCAGCAAAGCTTTTTTGACCAGTCCGTAGAGCGGACGCGGCGGCAAACGAGCGGCCCAGAGCAGACCTTCCCAGAGGGCGTCGCCATCCGGGCCGTCGTCGTCCACGAGCCGAAGCATCCACCCCTCGGTCCAATCCCGATCGATAGTGAAGAGCCAGGTGACCTGATGTCCGAGCATGACTAGCGCGTGCCGGCGCAAGTCACCGGGTAGTGCCAAGAGGTCGTCCAGCATCGTTGTCCAGTGGGACGGGAAGCCCGCGCCGGCTTTCAGCTCTTTTGTCGCGGGATCCTTCATCGCCAAGCCGAACAGCTTCCCGACTGGGGCATTCAGCGCCTCCATCGCCCAGGACCGATGCAGCCTGCACCGACCATGCCCGTCTTCCGAGCGGAGGGCGGCCATCAAGGCCCGCCACAAACCGGGTAGAGCATCTGCCACATCTTCGAAGAAGCGCTCCCCTACCGCCTCCATCCATACGGAAACCGGGTAGGCGATCTCGTGGAAGCCCGATGGCGGCAGGGTACACAAACGTGCCGCGATCGAGCGGACCAGGCGGGGCGGGTCCGAGGGTCGGTTCTCTGTTCCCAGGAAGGCGGACCAAGCCCATCTGGGTGCCTCGCCGGAGCGGGCGGCATGGGCAAGTGCGGCGAGAGCCCGGACGGGCTTCGAAGCGGCAAGGCCTCGGAAGGGATCGCGCTCAGTCCGCTCCGCGAAGTTTGTTTCCCGAAGCTCCGCCGACCGGCGCAGAATGTCGCTGATGGGGACCCCGTCGAGAGGATCCGGCCGTGTGTCGCGTTCGATGGAGAACACCTGCGGCGCATTCGAGTCGGCCGCCCTGTCTCCCGCCTGCGTGGTCCACTGTGGCGCCGCGAGCCGTTGCGCGTCCATCGCCCCGCCCACGTCGAAGTTGAACGTCACTCCCTGGGTGGACAGCCAATGCAAACGATTCAGCCGGTCGCACGCCGCCAGCTCAACTTCCCTGCCTGCCACGGCGGTGTCCCATGGGTAGGAGCCCCGTAGGAGACGCTCCCCCACGACACTTCGGTCGTCGTCCGAAAGGTCCGACCAGCGGTCGCGCAAGGCATAGAGGAGGTCGCGCTCGTGAGTGGAGCCCCAGAACGCTCGATCCGGCAGCGATCTAAAGACGGCGCCCGCTGCCCCTCCGTCCAGCAGGCCCGCGCCCGCTGCCCAGATGCGGAGCCGCGCGAAGACGTATTCGTCGCGGGTCGGCCAGGAACGGAACTGGTCCCTCGCCGCCTCAGGATCGACGGCCGCAAGACGGGCCATCAGCCTCTGAAAGCGCACGACAGGGCCCGTGATGCCGTAGCTGTCGTCCGAGGGATCGGGGCCGCCATCCGGCCCGCGGCTAGTCTGCATATGCAGGCGGTCCGTCCCGGAGATCTCCTCTTCGAGAGCTATGGATAGATCGAGATTGCTCCGAAAGCACGAAACCGCGTACGCAAGCCATGTATCGGGAACATCGATGCCCTCGTGCGGGTGCGGATAGTCGACGTCGACGTGGATGACGTTTTCGGTCCGATCCTCAGAATCCCAGACCATTGGGTGGCCGTAGGCCGCCTGCGCCGTAAGCCGCGGCCGATAGAGGGCGGCAAGCTCCCGTACCAGCGAGGCGTTCCACCCTTCCTGTTTCCCACGGCGTTCGATGTCGTACTTCAGCATCATCGGATCAGGCCTTCGATCGGCCCAAGCAGCGATCAGCATGCGCCAGCCGCGCAGGATGGGCGGGGGAAAGCGCCCTCCGTCGTGCAGCAGGGCGTTCTCGATACCTTCCAGCACCGCCGGATGCAGCCCCGGCTGGTGCGCTGCCCACCACAGGGCAATGGGCTGGTGCGCCACTTGTCGGAGCCACACCCCAATCCCCTGTAGGCGGGGCGGCAGGTCGACACCGAACCCGCCCGTTCGCCCTGAGAGCAAAACGACCGAGCTTCGCGCGCCTTGCTCGAGGTCGAGGGTGTTCGATCGGAGGAGGTCGATGGCTTCGGCAGGTATCGGCCGTTCGCGCCGGAAGCTTTCTGGGTCCGGTGGCGCTGGCGGCGGATCGTCATCGAGGCCGAGCGCATCGAAGGGGTCGAAGGGTGGCTCGCCGTCGTCGATCGGGATGCCTCCCCCCGGGCGCGCGTAGCGTTGCGCAGGATCGGCGACGAGAAGCCATTCCGCGTTCAATGGCTTTGCCGCCACGACGACGCGGCGAACGCCCTCGGCGGTCGAAAGAACGTGAGCGACCTGCCCACGCTCATGGGCCAGCAGCCCTTTGGGGCCGGAAGCCGCCCTGGCGAACGTCGCTTCGTGCCAATCCCGTCCATCGCGGGCGCGTGCTGCCCAGGCCCCCAGCGTTTCCCAGAGGCCTCCGAAGTCGTCAAACGGGATCGCCTGGACGCCGCGGTGCTCCCAGAGCGCCACGGCGGAACGCTCGTCGCCATGCTGAAGCGCGTAGAGCCTGTTTCGGGTGCCGGCCCTCAGATTGAGCCCTTCCAAGAGGTACTGCACCGGCGGGTCGTCGGCGGTATAGCCGACGAATAGGATCTGAAACCGCGACAGCAGCGCTTGGATGAACCGCGTCGCCCAACCGAGCGAGAGATAGGCTCGTCCGAAATCGGCGCTGGAGACGACGAACTCGTCGTCCTGAGCCGTCCGGTAGCCCTCGTCAACGCGGCCATGCAGGTGCACGACGCCCCGGAAATCGCGGTCGCTACGCGGATCCGGCAAGTTCGGTGGCCCGGAGCTGAGCAGGGTCGAATCGCACGACTCGAACAGGAGGTCGAAATTCGTCGTCACAAGACGGGTTGTGCCGCGGGCAGTCGCAAGGTCGAGCAGTGCGCGATGGGCGCCTAGGCCGGCATCGGGTCGCGGGCGGATAGCTTCCGAGACGGCCGCACGTACGTCGGAAACTTCGAACTCGCGCTGGAGAAGGCCGAATACCCGGTCGGTCGCAACGAGGCCTCCCACGCCCGGCATGGGAGCCAGGGCGAGCGCCTGTTCGAGTAGGAGGCGGGCTCTGCTGTCCTTTGCGGCGCCGAGGAGGCGGATCACCTCGCGTCCCAGCCCGGCGAAGCTGGGCAGCCCCGCCTCTTGCTGGCTTACCCCGGCGCCGCAGAAGAGGATGACGTCGCCGGCATCCCGCGCGACGATTAGCTCGTCGGGGATGGAAGGGCCGTTTGCCGTAAATCGCATGGGTTTGAGACATAACGCAGCGGGGATGCTCTTGCAGCTTGGTCGAAGCACACGCGTCGCATTCGGCCAGACCCGGGCCTTCGAGGCTAACCGAGTCGCCAGCAAGCAGCCCTTCCGGATGGCAGAAAATGGGTCAGCTGCGGAGCTTGAGAGCTTTCTGTAAGCGGACGTTCTGCAATGCGCCCATCTCGGTCATTCAGCCGCCCCTCACGGCTTCTCCGAAGCGGACGCTACAGCTGCTCAGCTTGTGGGTCTTGGATGCGCCATCAGCGGACCTCCGACCGAAGACATTGGAATGGCCGCTTGGAGGCCGATTTCGTTGAAAAACTCGGAAGCGGGTCGTAGCGGCACTGCGGACCGGTTTGGATGTAGAAGCTCCTGCTATCGCATTGCCTGAAATTCGCTACGATAGTGAAATTGAACTGGCGACGAGAAAATAAAATTCTCTTGAGTGCCGCCTCGGATGACGCCTGAAGTACTGCCTCCGAGTTTTTCAACAAAATCAGGCCAACAGCGGTTGTCGAGATGGAATGGTTGCTCCGACCACCATAACGTCCTCGGCAACGAACCGCTGCCGAAGCGACACGAACAAAAACGCCCCACCGTGATCGGTGGTTGGTTCAACAGCAAGGCACTCAACAGCCGCTTGAAAGCAGTCGTCGGGTTACTTGGCAGGATGACCGGGGGCGCGGTCACGTCCTTGCTTGGCTGGCTGCCGTCGGTGCAGCAAACATCTTGCGCTGGAGCAGTAAAGCTACGGTCATGATGGTAAGGCCGACGACGAGGCCGTTCGCTACCAGGAAAAGCACCGGGGCGAGGACGGCGACCGCTCCGGCATCGCCATGGGCAACCAGGCGAACCGGGGCCGTTGCCATGGCAGTCGCGCCGAAGCTGAAGGTCCAGAGCCCGGGGACAGCGCCGGCCTTCGCGATCCAAGGCGAGAGCCGGGCCAGAACCAGAACCTGGAGCAGACCGTAGCCGATCAGGGCATGCGCAAAGAGGTCCGGCGCTCCGCCCCCGACCGAGAGGTAGGCCACGGCCCCCACCGGCGCGGGCGCCAGCTGGATGCCCAGGGTCGGGCGCAACGCGACGGGCTTCTCAGGCCCGGTCAGCAGGCGGTGGAGCAGAACCGATTCCATCGCAAGCCAGGAGAACAGGCCGGCGCCGAAGGCGAGCTGACCCCAATCCTGGTAGCCCAGGGCCGACGCCCCAGTCGCCGAGACAAAGCTTCCGGCCACGGTCGGCAGGTACAGCACCGCGGTGGTGGTGCCGTGGTCCCGGCCGCCTTGCCAGAGGCCGCCCGTCCGCCAGACCGCGAAGCCGAGCGTGAACAGGAAGCCGAGGCCGAACAGGACGGTTGCGGCTCCGGCCGAGTAAGGGATGAGCCCGCTCGCGACGAGCATGGTCGCCACGCCGGCGAGGCCGATGAAGCAGCACTGGACCGCATGGGCCGCCTCGACCGCCAGCTTGTCCGGGGCGAGGACGGCCTTGAGGGCATAGAGGACGACGAGCACGGCCCAGACTGCGCCGGCAAGTGCGTAGACCGCCTCCCCGACGACCGTGGGCAGGTGCCAGGCGAGCGCGGCCGCGCGCCAAGCCCCGCCGAGGCCGGATAGCCCCAGGACGATGCCGAAGTAGGCGGCCGGCGTGTTCGCGGCGACTTCCCTAATGCGCTGCGCGAGGTGGAGGCGTGGGCCGGCGACGATAGAGACCGTGGTCATGACCGTTCCCCTGTGAGGTCGGGATGTTGTCGGGCGGGCGCTGCGCCCACCGCTTCTCGACAAGGATGATAATGGACGACGGCCGCGATCTTTATTCCTCTCTCGGCAATGGAGAGGTTCGCGACGCGATGCTTGAAGGCAGCCGCTCAGCCACCGATCTCGGCGCCTTCGAAACATGAAGAAGCGGTGGTGAAGATGGTTAGGACCTGGCTCGTCACGGGCTCGTCGCGGGGGCTCGGCCGGGCCTTGGCCCAGGCCGTCGTCGCGGCGGGTGAGCGGCTCTGCGCGACGGCGCGCGACCCTGCCGCGCTCGCGGACCTCGTCGAGGCCAGCGGCGAGCGCGTGTTAGCGCTGCCCCTCGACGTCACCGACGAGGCAGGTGCGCGCCGGGCGGTCGAGGTCGCGGCGGAGCGGTTCGGTCGGATCGACGTGGTCGTCAACAATGCCGGCTACGGCGACCTGGCGCCCATCGAGGACACCGACCTCGCCTCGTTCCGGGCGCAGGTCGAGACGAACCTGTTCGGGGTCGTCAACGTGACCAAGGCGGCCATCCCGCTACTCCGGAGGCAACGCCGCGGGCATTTCCTGCAGGTCTCCTCCATCGGTGGGCGAACCGGCGCAACTGGTCGCGGCCCTTACTCGGCCGCGAAGTTCGGCGTGGAGGGGTTCTCCGAGGTCCTGGCTATCGAGATGAAGCCCTTCGGCGTGCACGTCACCATCGTGGAACCCGGCGGCTTCCGCACCGACTTCGCGGGCTCGTCGACGCGGGTCGCTGAGGGCAACCCGGCCTACGCCGAGACCGTCGGCAAGGTCGCCGCCATGCAGCGATCCTACGACGGCAAGCAGCCCGGCGACCCAGAGCGCGCCGCTCGGGCGATGATGGCCGTCGTCTCGGCGAAAGCGCCGCCGTTGCGCTTGGTTCTGGGTAGCGACGCCTACGCGCGAGCCGAGGCAGGCGACGAGGCCCGGCTGGCCGAGCTGCGCGCTTGGCGCGACCTCAGCCTTTCGACCGACTTCGGCGACCGATAACCCCATCGGGCGGGGATCATCTCAGGCTTCGGCGCGGAGCTTCAGTTGAGGAGGCGGTTTCCCCGGAGCGCCGCAACCGCCATGTTGACGAAGGTCCTGACCTTCGCTGGCGCTTGGCGTCCCTCGGGATACAGCACGTGGATGGGCAGCGGCGGCTCCTCGTAATCGGCGAGCACGACCTGCAGCTTCCCTTCCAGCAAGGCGGAGCCGATCTGGTAGTGCAGCACCCGCGTGAGACCCCAGCCCGCCATGGCCGCGGCGATGCCGGCCTCGTTGGTGTTGCTCACCAGGGCGGGATGGACCGTCACGCGCTGGTCCTGCGCGAACCGCCACTCCGTCGACGCCCAGGCGCCGTCGACATCGCGAGGCGATGGTCCCTCAGGTCCTGCGGGCTCTGCGGGACGCCGTGCCGCTCGAAATAGGCCGGCGCGCCGCAGACGACGCGGCGCACCGAGCCGACCCTGGCGGCCGTGAAGCCGGAATCGGGCAGGTGGCCGATGCGGACGGCGACGTCGATCCCCTCCTCGACGATGTTCACCGGCCGGTCGACGAACAGCGTCCGCGCGGACATGGTCGGGTAGGCGTCGAGATAGTCGGTTACGATGGGCAGCACGTACATGTGGCCGAACAGGACCGATCCGGTCACAGCGAGCGTCCCGGAGGGCGTCGCGTAGGAGCCGGCGGCAGCGGCCTCGGCCTCGACGATGTCGGCCAGGATGCGCCGGCAATCCTCATAGTAGCGCCCGCCGGCCTCGGTGAGCTTCACCGAGCGCGTGGTGCGCACGAACAAACGGGCGCCGATGGTCTCCTCGAGCGCGGCGACGGCTCGCGTCACCGCCGGCGGGCTCATGTGCATCAGGCGCGCCGTCTCGGCGAAGCTCGCTGTCTCCGCGACCTTGGCGAAGATGCGCATGGCCTGCCAGCGGTCCATGTCCCTGCTCCCCGTCCCGGGCGGCCCTAACATCGTGGCCGTGACGAATACAGACGTTCGCGTCAGCGCGCCGCGGTGTTGTGAACGGATGGTAAACCGCGCGAGAGACCCGTGCCTCTAGCTGGCAGGCAACGCGGCGACGCCCTCGGCGAGGCCCTCGATCTCGCGGCAGACCTCCGCAGATATGCCCGACCTGGCGGCACGCTCGCGCTCGTCGGCGAGACGGTCGCCGTCATGCGCGGCGGCCGCGAGGGCGAGCGTCAGGACGCGCGACGTCCGCGCGTCGAAGCTGCGCCCCTGCCGCGCGGCGTCGATCTCGGCGCCGCACAGCCCCAGCCTGCGGGCCTCGGCTTCCCGGTCCGCGGAGACGGGCACGTCGCAGTTCCCGTCGACCAGGGCGAGCGCGATGGACAGGCGTGCCCGCCCATCCAGGGTGAAGGACGACATGGCCGGGCTCCTGATATTGGAAAGGCGGTTCAGAAGCCGAAGTGGCTGAGACCCGGGTGGTCGTCGGGACGGCGCCCGAGCAGCCAGCGAAACTTGCGGTCCTCCTCCCGGATCGGGTGCTCGTTGATGCTGGCGTGGCGAGCCCGCATCAGGCCGTCCTCGGCGAACTCCCAGTTCTCGTTGCCGTAGGCCCGGAACCATTGGCCGCTGTCGTCGCGGTACTCGTAGGCGTAGCGCACCGCGATACGGTTGCCGGTGAAGGCCCAGAGCTCCTTAATCAGGCGATAGTCGAGCTCGCGGTTCCACTTGCGGGTGAGGAAAGCCTGGGCCTCGTCGCGGCTCGTGACGAACTCGGCCCTGTTCCGCCAACGGGTGTCGGTCGTGTAGGCTAGGGCCACCTTGGCGGAATCGCGGCTGTTCCAGCCGTCTTCGGCGAGGCGCACCTTCTCGATGGCGCTCTCTTCAGTGAACGGCGGTAACGGGGGACGGGACATCGGCTTCTCCTCGGGGTTTTCGGGGGTGAACACTTTTCGAGAGGACTGTCAGTGGGCCGGCGGGGTGGGGCCCTCGGCCATCGCCGCAGGTCAGAGCGCGAGATGGACGGGCCCGCTGCCCTCGGCCGGGGTGGCTGAGCAGATCAGCACCTCGTCGGCTGCGTAGGGCGCGGTGGGCGCCTTCGCGTAGGTGACGGCACCCTTGAGGAGCTTCGTCATGCAGGTGCCGCAGGTCCCGGTCCGGCAACTGAACTCCGGGCTGAGGCCGCGGGCCTCGGCGAGTTCGAGCAGCGTTCCGGCTTCCGGCGTCCAGCGCGCCTCCTTGGACGCGTTCAGGAAGGCGACCGGGACCGGCTCCGTCGACGCAGGCGGCAGCTTGGCCGCCTCGCCGCCCGCTGGCACGCTCCTGACCAGCGAAGAGGGCCCGAAGGTCTCGGCGTGGATACGGTCGTCGGCGACGTTCAGGCCCCGCAGGCCGTCGTAGAGCGCCTGCGTGAAGGCGGTCGGACCGCAGAGGTAGAAGTCGTAGTCGCCGAACGGCAGCACGCGGGCGAGCAGCGCCATGTCGATCCGGCCAGCAACGTCGTAGTCGACGCCCTCCACGGCATCCTCAGGCGCGCTCAGCACCCGCACCACTCTGACCGCGCCCTGTCCCGCGGCGGCGAGCTCCGCCACTTCCCTATCGAAGGGACGCTCGTCCTTGGAGCGGGCCGCCTGGACCAGGGTGGTCAACCGGATGCCTCTGGTGCGCAGGCCCTCGTAGACGAGATAACGCAGCATCGCGAGGAGCGGCGTGATGCCGATGCCGCCGGCAAGCAGCACGGCCGGCCGCTTGGCATGGGCGTCGATGGTGAAGCCGCCAGCCGGAGCGCGCGCCTCCACCACGTCGCCGACCCGCAGCGTGTTGTGCAGGTGCCCGGACACGGTGCCGTCGCGCTTGACGCTGATGCGGTAGACCGCGTCCGAGGGCGCGACCGAGAGCGTATAGGTGCGGATGACCGGCTTGTCCGCGCTGGGGAGCGCCACGCGAATGGGCAGGTGCTGCCCCGCCTGATGCGGGATCAGCCCGGACCCGTCCGCAGGCTGGAGGTGGAAGGAGCGGATCGCGCGGCTCTCGTCGACGATCTTCGTGACTGTGAACGGGCGCCACTGCGTCGCGAGGTCCGCGGCCTGAAGGCGGTCGGCGGCCGCGTGCCAGTCACCGGTCATCAGGGAATTCGGTGACCAGCCGTCCTGCCGGAAGGTCCAGCGCAGGGGCAGCGCCCCCCGCCGCCGCACGACGCGGCGGGGCCGGAACGTCCAGAGCCGCTCGGCGCCCTGGAAGGCGGCGATCTCAGGGGAGGACAGGACGACCTCGGCGTCGCCGGTCATCTGCAGGAGGTCGCCGGTCTCGAAGTCGGCGAAGACGAGGCCGGCCCTGCCATTCAGGAGGATGTTGCCGAGCGTGGCGAAGAACAGGTTGCCGGCGAAGTCGGGGACCGTGAGCGTGCCGTCCTCGGCGACACGGACGAATCCGGCCTTGCCGCCGCGGTGCGAGACATCGACCTGCCGATGTCCGTCGCGCTCGGCGTAGGAGGCGACGAAGAAGGTGTCGGCACCCTTGATCATGGCGCGCGCCTTCGCGTCGAGGACGGCGTTCTCCTCGACGGTGCCAGAAAAGGGCTCACCCGGGTCGCGGACGAAGGCGAGATCGCGCAGCTGGATGTACTGCGGGCAGTTGCCGAAGCTCTGGTCGACGGCGAAGTTCAGGATGCCTTCCGCCGCGGCGCGGATGAGGCCGTTCACGCGGTTGCGGCGGCGGGTGTGAAGTTCGATCCCGAGGAGCCCGATGGCGTCTCCCTCGCGCAAGCCCGCGCTCGCTGGGTCGCTCGGATCCGGCCGCACCGCGATGTCGAGGGTCGTCGGCGTCGGCGAGGCGATGAAGCCGGGACCGCCGCCGACCAGCGTCGCCCAGGCGTCGCCCTGATTGTCGACACTGCCGGCCACGATGAACGGGATCTGTTCGTAGAACGCGCGGTGCTGGTCGGGCATGAAGTCCCGCACCACGCGGCGCCCGACTTCCTCCATCCGCTCGGCCACGCCGACCTGCTGCTGGATGACCTTCTCGCCCGGATGCCAGGTCGAGGACTTCGTGATGGTCGGACCGTCGCTCATGGTGCTCTCCCGTCCGGTTCGGTCGGTCGCGCCTGACGGCACGACCGCACCCGCAAGGTCACGCGGCGGCCGAGAGGCCGGCCGGGGTTTGGACGAAAGGGAGGAAGCCCGGCAGGGCCTCGATCCGGCGTAGGTACGCGTTGACCTTGGCGTAGCCGGAGAGGTCGACGTTGCCCTCCGGCGCACGCGCCAGGTAGCTGTAGAGCGCCACGTCCGCGATGGTGGGGCGCTCGCCGACCAGCCAGTCGCGACCGTCGAGATGCGCCTCCAGGCGTCCGAGCAGCGTGTGCGCCCGGCCGATCACCTCCTCTGGGTTGAACTTCGCGCCGAACACGGTGACGAGGCGCGCGGCCGCCGGGCCGTAGGCAAGCTCGCCGGCCGCGACCGACAGCCAACGCTGCACGGCGGCCTCGCCTTCGGCGTCCGCCGGCAGCCAGTCCGTGCGCCCGAGCTTCCGGGCTACATACACGAGGATGGCGTTCGAGTCCGAGATGACCGTCCCGTCATCGTCGAGGACCGGCACCTGCCCGAACGGGTTGAGAGCGAGGAACTCGGGACGCTTGTGCGCGGCCGCCTTCAGGTCCACCTCGACCGCCTCGTGGGCCACGCCGAGTAGCGAGAGGAACAGGCGAGCCCGGTGCGCGTGGCCCGAGAGAGGGTGGTGGTAGAGCTTCATGAACGTGTTCCCTTAATTCTGGACCGGGCGAAGCCCCGAACCACAAGGACAAGGTGCCCTGGTGGAAGCACGGCGAGAATGCTCGCCCTTGGCAGTTCATTGTTGTCGCAAGCGGAACAATCAAACGCGAGGGGAGCCGGTCGTCACCGTGCAGTCGGTGTCCGGCCCCCTTTCAAGCGGTTACGCCTGCCCCTTCGCGGCCAGGAAGCCGGCGTAGTTGTTGCCGGCAAAGGGCAGGTGGTCGCCCATCAGCCTCGCATGCGCCTCGCCCGTGGAGGACTGCCAGTGGGCGAGGAGTTCCGCACCGACGGCGACCCAGTTGATCGGCACGATGCCGGCCTGGACCATCCGGGTGATAGCCGCGTCCTCGACGAGCTTGCTCCAGGTGCCGGAGGCGTCGACGACCGCGTAGACGTCGTATCCCGCGTCCTTCGCCGACAGGGCCGCGAAGGCGACGCACACGTCCGTCGAGATTCCGGCGATCAGGAGCTTCTTGCGGCCGGTCGCCTTCACGGCAGCCGCGAAGTCGGCGTTGTCGAAGGCGTTGATCTCGCCCGGCCGATGCACGATGGCGGCGTTCGGCAGGCCCTGCGCCACCACCGGCATGACCGGGCCGTTCGGGCCGTCCGAGGCGCTAGTCGTGATCACGGCCGGCAGATCGTAGACCTGCGCGATGGTCACGAGCGCCTTCACGTTGTTCTGGAAATCCGCGGGCGACTGGGTCTGCACGCCGTTGGCGAGCCCGGTCTGATGGTCGACAAACAGCACGGCGGCGTTCTCGGCAGTCAATCTATCGTAGGACATGACGTTCTCCTTCGGGTGGGGCGGCCTCGCTCCGGAACCGCCTGACACCCCGAAGATGCCGTCCCACGTCCGGTGCCACTAGCCGTCTTTCCAGGCACTCTGCGTTCCTGAATGCGGGACGCGGTGATGGCGACTACGTCCTTGGGCGGGATCATATGGCCACGGCGAAGCGGCTTACCGGCCGAGGCGCTCCATCAGCACGTCCGTCAAGGCCTGTACCTTGCGCGATGGGTGCTGCCCGGGCGGGCGCACGACGAACATGCCGATGGAGGGTAGGGCGTATCCCGGCATGACCGGCACCAGAGAGCCGGCTGCCACGTAGGGCTCCGCGATGACGTCGGGCAGCGCGGTGAGGCCCGCGCCCGCGGCTGTCGCCTCCGCGATGGCCACCGCACTGTCGGCGCGGAAGCGGCCCGTCGGGCGGACCGGGAACGACTTGCCACCGGCGCTGAACGTCCAGGTCTCCGTGCCGATCATCACGGCCGGGTGTCCGGGCACATCATCCGGCGTCTCGGGCGCGCCGTGCGCGGCGACGTAGTCGGGGCTTGCGAACAGACGAACTGAGAAGGACCCGATGCGGCGTGCGACGAGGTTCGAATCCGCAAGGTAGCCGACCCGGATGCCGCAGTCGAAGCCCTCCGTAACGAGGTCGACGTAGCGGTCGCTGTAGCGGCAGTTGATCTGCAGTTGGGGATGGCGGCGAGTGAGTTCGGCGATGGCCGGCGCGAAGTGCGTCGGGCCGAACGTGGAGGGCACGGCGACCCGCAGGAGGCCGCGGAGCGCGCCGCCGACCGAGACCGCCTCCAGGGCCGCGTCCACTTCGGCGCAAATCCGCGCGGCGTGCTCACGGAACGTCGTGCCCGCCTCGGTCAGGGCCGCGCCGCGGGTGGTGCGGGCGAGGAGCTGGGTGCCGATCTCGGCCTCCAGCCGCAGTAGCCGCCGGCTGACGATGGACTTCGCCATGTTGAGGCGGCGGGAGGCGGCCGAGACCCCTCCCGCGTCGGCGACCTCCACGAAGGTCCTCAGGTCGTCGACGTCCATGCGTGTTCCGCTTCCCGGGACGGAGCTTGCCAGGATCGGACGATACCGTCCCTGGTACGACGACGCTACGTTCCATGGCGGAGATGCCCACTAAGAAAGGACAACGACCATGGACGTGACCAAGCTCAGACGCGGCGACCGCATGGGTGACCCAACCCGCGGCTTCGCCGTCGAGATCATCCGTCCCGGGCTGAGCCTCAGCGGCGGAGATAGCGGCCTGGGCGCCATCGGCCGGATCGACCGCGCCACCGTGGTGCCCGGGCACGTCATTGGGATGCACCCGCACCGCGACGACGAAATCCTGACCTACGTCCGGGCCGGACGGATGCTCCACCGGGACACGGTCGGAAACGCGGAGGAGATCACGACGACGCGCCTGATGATGATGAACGCCGGCCACACCTTCCAGCACGAGGAGCGCATGCTGGACCACGGCCCAGTCGAGGCACTGCAGATCTTCCTGCGGCCGCGGGCGGCCGACCTCGGACCCAAGGTCCAGTTCCACGACTTCGGGGAGGTGTTGAGCCACAGCAAGTGGCGCCTCATCGCGGGGCCCGAGGGCGCGCCGCTGGAGGTCCGAGCCCAGGCATGGGTCTCCGACGCGCATGTTGCGGCCGGGGCAGCGTTGTCCCTGCCGCCGCTTCCGGCGCCCGATGCGGTTCGCCTGCTCCACGTCTTCGGCGGCGACGTCGAGGTCGGCGGCTTGACGCTGCGGGCGGGTGACACGGCGTACCTCAAGGGGGACGGCGGGAGGGTGCTGGCCGGCTCCGACGCCGACCTCGTCCTCTTCGTGACCGATCAGGGCGCACCGGTCTTCCGCGGTGGCATGTTCAGCGGGAACGTACTCGCTGATTAATCGCGCGTTCCGCGCGCCGGTCGTGTCCCTCGATGGAATCATCGAACTCGACCGGGGCGCGCAGCGGAAGGTGCAACGGTGGAGGTCGGTTGCGAGGCCGGTGCCTGTCGAGAGCCGGACCCATAGCCTTCCACCACGTAGTGAACCGCACTGACATGCCTGCTACCCGTCGGTCGCTAATGTGCCCGTAGCTGCTGATGTCGTGGCCGCCGCTCATAGGTCCGCTTCTTCCTACCAAGCGGAGTTCTGGGCTCGCAGGCTTGAAGGTCTGCAAGGGGTCATCAGGTTGCCCCCAACTGAGCCGCGCCGAACGTCCGTTCTCCGACTTCCCAAGCTTCGAAGCGGACAAGCTGCTTTCGGCCAGACTACGTCAGATCGGAATGCCGTCGCACGCAGAACCGGACCGTGGGTTTCGCGCCCTTCCCGGTCATTCCGGGACCGTCGGACGCTCCTCCCGTGCTGGCATTCATGCGACCGCTTCGATCCGGAGCCATTCGCATAACGGGCGGAACACTGTTAGCGAAATCGCAGTCATGCAGCGAGAGCGGCAGAGCGTGAGGTGCGCGTCGTGCCAACTGGGCGTTCGGCGAACCGCACGGCGAGTCGGTAGAGGTTGAGTGCCGCGGCGATGGCAACGGCTCTGCACGCTGGTAGGGTTCTCGCGCGCCCCGACGGCCGGTGAGCACAACCAGCTGCTCGTCAACTGCTTCGGACCCCCGTCGAACCAAAAAAGAAAGCGCGGCGGCAGCGGTCTTTCTGTGTCTCGGCTCCGAGTTTGCGACGCGTCCGAGGCTCACGCCCGCAGCCGCAAATTCCCGTAGTAAAGACCCTGTTGATCAAGCAGGCCGTCCGGAACAGTGATCTACCTCCAGAACGGCTGCGGTCCCGGGCCAGATGAAGCTTTGCTCTCGTCACGCCCGCGACGCGGCAGACCTTGTGCCGCGGACGGATAATCTCGCCTCTCCCGCGCCATGACTCGCCAGAGTCCGATCACGACCGAGGCGCACCGGGGGCGGTACGGGGCTGAACCGAGGGAGATGCCCATGCTGTGCCGTCATGTGTCCGGACTCTTCGTCCTCGCCGCGTTGACTTTGGTCCCGCTGGGCGCCGCTCGGGCCGCCCCCTTGAGCTATCTCCGACCCGCGGTCCAGGCGACCGCGGTGTCCGATCGCTTGGTCATCAAGACCGTGACGGCGGTCGGGATGGCACACCGGTCGGCTCGCAGGACGGCCCGGCGCGTCAGCCGGCGTCACGCGTACTGACATCCGCTCCGTCTCCTCAGAACAGACCGACGACGGACACCACGGCCCGGGCTGTCGCCCGGACGCTCTACCCGGATAGGAGGCCGATATGCAGAAGCGCTTGATTCCCATGGCTGCCGTCTTCGTGCTCGCCGGAGGCCCGTTGGCCTTGGCGGAGGACGTGTCCCGTACCGGCGCGCTCGGTGAGACTGGAAAGCTGACCCAGACGGACTTCAAGGCCCTGACCGATGCCCGGATCGGGGTGGTGAAGGCCGCCCTCCAGCTCACGCCCGACCAGCAGAAGTACTGGCCGGCCATCGAGGAGGCCATCCGCACGCGCGCCGATGCGCGCTACACCCGGCTGTCCAACCTGCAGGGACGGGCCGCTGCCCAGCGCGCCGACCCCGACCCGCTCCGGCTTATGCGCGAGCGGGCCGAGATCATGGACGAGCGCGCCAACGGGCTCAAGAAGCTCGCGGATGCCTGGCAGCCGCTCTACCAGACCCTCTCTCCAGATCAGAAGAGCCGGATGCGCGTGGTCGTCACCCGGGTCATCGGGGGATTGCGGGACGCCGCAGAGAATCGCCGCAAGGAGCTCATGGACGATGACGACGACGACGAGGGCTGAGTGAGGATTCGCCTCACCCGCCTCCAGGGCGGGTGAGGCGACGTAGACGGTGACCGAGAGCAGGGGCGCGGGTCCCGCCAGGGCTGTCCGCGCTGTCCGATGTTGCCGACGCCCCGACGCCCCGAAGCCCTGGAGGCGGGACGATGCCACGGCCGCTTGCCCTCGCCGGGTTAGCCTTCACCCTGATGATCAGCGCCTCCCGGGCCGATACGGGCAGCCCGATCCGGACCGTCTACCAGGTTCCGAAGACCGCGCAGGCACAGGAGATATACCGGGAAATGCGCGCACGCCGCGTCCTTGAGGGCTTGCGCGAGATCGTCGGTATGGTCCGGCTGCCGCGGGCCATGACCTTGCGCCTGTCCGAGTGCGACGGCGAGAGCAACGCCTGGTACGAGCCCAAGACCCGCTCGGTCACGGTCTGCTACGAATACATCCAGGATGTGCGCGATCGGGCGCGCAGGGCCCCGTCCCTCGGCGGCCTGTCGCTTCACGATGCCGTTTCCGGCCCAGTCGCGCAGGTCTTCCTGCACGAGACCGGGCATGCCCTGTTCGACCTGCTGGACGTACCTGTGCTCGGCCGCGAGGAGGACGCCGCCGACCAGTTCGCCGCGCTCGTCCTGCTCCGCCTGAAGCCGGCCCAGGCCCGGCAGATCATCGCGGGCAGCTCCATCCTGTTCACGAGCTACGGCGCGGAGGACAAGCAGGAGAAAGCCACCTACGCCGATGATCACGGGCTGTTTTACCAGCGCCTATACAACCTGCTCTGCCTCGCATACGGCTCGGACCGGCGCGCCTTCGGCTACCTGGTCGAGCGCGGCGACCTGCCTAAGGAGCGGGCAGAGAACTGCAGGGGTGAGTACGGCCTGGCGGTGCATGCCATGGACAGGCTGTTTCGCAATCATCTCCGGGGTGGCCAGATGGGGCGCGAACGGATACGGCGGGGGTTTCGCTGGATCTACTGAGCGCGGACGCGCAGCCCAGGCCAGACTTCCTCCGGCACCGCTTCTGGCCACGGCCCGGCGTCTCGGTTGGCCGGTTGGTTGAGGACGCCGGGGACACAGGCTGCACCGGGTCACGCCAGGGTGGCCAAACCCGTAGGACGCTGGCGCGACCGCTCAGTAGGGCACGCAGCCGCCGTGATTCGCGTCGTAGTAGCTGTAGGCGCCACACCCGCCGCCGTAGTAGCGGTGCGCGCCATAGGCGGCAGCGCCGACACCGGCCGCCGCGAGGCCATAACCGCGGTAGCCATAGCGCCCATACCCACCTCTGTAGCCGTAGCGGCCATACCCGCCACGATAGCCCGCCACGCCGCCCCGGTAGCCTCCATATCCGCCGCGATAGCCGCCCGCCACGCGCCCTCCGTGGAACCCGCCCCCTCGGAAGCCGCCGCCCCGCATCCCGGCTCCATGGAATCCGCCCCCGCCCCGGAAGCCGCCGCCCCCGCCGCGAAATCCGCGCGCGTCCGCCGTGACGCTGGTCAGGATCAGGGCGCCGATGCCCGTTGCCGCGATAAGGATCTTGTTCATGGGGCTGTCTCCTTGCTCGGGACGTGCTGAAGGCAGTCCGCGCCCAATCCGCGTGATCGGGGCGGACCCGGGGTCGGCTCAGGGCCGGCCCTTTGTCCGGACAACCGTAGCGTCGCGCCAGGCGCCTCGCTTGATCCGATGAGCCGAGTAGAGGCCAGAATGAGGCATTTCATGAAGGCAGACGAACGGGATTAGTTGCTCAGTCGCTCATCCAGGCCCAAGGGCGTCGCGCTGAACGATTGACGGATGTTCTCGTGGCAGTCGCGCTCGTGACCCTGCGGACGACCGCTTTCCCAATTACACGCGAGGACGTGTCGAACATGGCGGCGATGGCAGAGCTGGAGCGTCGCTCCCTCTGCAGCCTGAGCTCGACTCGTATGAGGCGTTTCCGCAAGGGGGTCGGTGATCGACGTTTCGGACGGGCGGGGGAGCCGGGATGTCGTGCGAGCGCCGGGCTCGCGGATCCACTCGTATCCGGCGGAACAGAACGTTCCTGACCAAGATGCCTCATGCGAGGCGAACCGGCTGAAGGCGGCGGGACCCATCTTTGGCGACGGCAGCAAACCCCGTCGAGCTCCGGTCACACGCCTGCCCCCACTCGTCCGACGTGCCGTGGACCGGCCCGGCGGACGAACCTTGATCCTCAGGCCGCCTTCAGGCGCGCGCCCTCCGGAACCAGACCGGTGGCGAGATAGCGCCACAGGGCGACCAGCAGTTTGCGCGCCAGCGCCACCGCGGTGATCTTGCGGATGCGACCGCGTCCGGTGCCGACCCGCTCGACGAACCAGCGGGCGAGCCCGCTGCCCGGCTGATAGCGCAGCCACAGCCACGCCAGTTCGACCATCGACTTCCGCAGGAGTGGGTTCCCAGCCTTGGAGATGCCCTGGTCGCGCTGCCGGTCGCCGCTGGCGTACGGGCTCGGCGTGAGACCGGCATAGGCGGCCACCTGCTTGCGGTTGGCGAAGGGCCGATACAGCGCCTCGCGCACCAGCACCGTGGCCAGCTCGGTGCCGATGCCACCGAGCCGGGCCAGACGCGCCACCTTCTCGGCATCGGCGTCCGTGACGGCCGGATCCGCCACGGCGGCATCGCGCTCGGCCTCGGCGGCCGCGACCTGTTCGAGCACGAGTTCCAGCCGCCGGAACTCGCGCTCGATCTCGCCGCGCAGGCGCTGAGGCAGGTCGCGCCCGTCGCCGGTGCGCACCTCCTTCAACCGCTCCCAACGGTCGCGTCGCAGCGGCTGGAACGTGTAGACGCCCTGGGTGGCGAGCAGGCCCTTGATCCGGTTGACGTGCTGCACCCGCTCCGCGATCAGGCGCTGGCGCTCGCGATGAGTGCGCCGCGCATCCTCGCGCTCGACCGAGGGCACCTGCACCATGCGGCAGGCGGCGTGATCGCCGCGGCACCACGCCATCAGAGCCCGGAGCAGCATGGCCGCGTCGAGCCGGTCGGTCTTGGCCCGTCGCGCGCGGCGGTCGACCTGGAGGCTGCCGGGATCCATGACGAAGCAGGCAATCGCCTCGGCCGCGAGGCGGCGCTGCAGCCAGAAACCGTCGTACCCGGCCTCGTAGCCAAGGATGATCGCGACCTCTCGGCCGGAGCTGCGCTGCTCGCGAGCCTGCAGGCGGCGCAGCAAGGCGAGCAGGCCCTCCACGTCGCCGCCGCTCACCCGGTGTGCGGAGGTCTTCCCGCTCGGGACGGCCTGGGCGGCCAGGAGCCATGCCGACTTGCTGAGTTCCAGCGTGACGAACACAGCAACCTCAGGCAGGTTTGTCTGGATCTGTTCACGATCAAGCATGGCCAACTCCGGTCCAAGGTCAGAGAACTGGAGAGTGATCCAATCTCCAACTCCCTGCATGGTATCTTTGGCAATTCATGCGGCGTGGCAGAGGGCATAGGCCCAGGGCGCTGGCAAACGGAAGCGGGGTTTTGTTCGGGCGCATCGGCGCGGTGATGTTGCCAAAGTCCGCTCGCGCCAGATCGCATAGCGCACGGCGGCCAGAGCATCGGCAAAGGTCGGGCGCGGTTTGGGGTACCACGCGGCGGCCGCGATCCGTTGCCGTTGGCGGGCCGGGAGCTGCGCAGCCAGCAGCGTGACAATCGAGAACAGGGCGAGCAGGCAGGGCGTGGTGCGGGCAATCGCCGTGTCGGACCACTGCCGCTGCGTCTCGACGCCGAGATGGGCGCGCACTTCCTGGAAGGTGACCTCGACGCTCCAACGGCGGACGAACCACGACACGATCTGGGTTGGGTCGCAGGCGAGGTCGGTGCAGAGCAGGGCTTGGGCCTCGAAGCGTTGGGCGGGATCACGCACGAGCACGAGAGCGGATTGGCACGACCGGCATCCCGCCGTGCCGCCACACCGCGGTGCCGGAGGCGACCTCGATGGCGCGCTGGGCTGACCCGTACCAGCCCGACACCACGACCGCATGCCAGCGCGTGTCCTTGGCCACGAGGCTCGCGGCGAGTGTAGGCAGGCGTGCGCCTTTGGTGCGTGGGCGCCCGATTGTGCCGGGCGGCCGGTGATCCACCCCCGCGAGAGTGGTCCGCCCTTTGGTATGGCTTTCGAGCCTGGAGGACGGATCGATGTCGAGGAAGCGACCCAAGCCTGAGGAGATCGTCGCGAAGTTGCGGCAGGGGGGAGCGTGAACACGGCGGCGGCGATCAGTGGAACGGTCAGGCCGGTGATCCACCCCCGCGAGAGTGGTCCGCCCTTTGGTATGGCTTTCGAGCCTGGAGGACGGATCGATGTCGAGGAAGCGACCCAAGCCTGAGGAGATCGTCGCGAAGTTGCGGCAGGCGGACGTGCTGGTCGGCCAAGGCCAGAGCGTGGCGGAGGCGATCCGCGCGATCGGCGTGAGCGAGGTGACGTACTACCGCTGGCGGCGGGAGTACGGCGGCCTGAAGACCGATCAGGTCCGGCGGATGAAGGATCTGGAGACCGAGAACCAGCGGCTCCGGAAGGCGATCGCGGATCTTACGCTCGACAAGCTGATCCTGCAGGAGGCCGCCCGGGGAAACTGACCAGCCCCGCGCGCCGACGCACCTGTATCGAGCATGTTCGGACCGTGCTGAAGGTCTCCGAGCGCCGCGCGTGTCGTGCGCTCGGCCAGCATCGCTCGACACAGCGCAAGCTGCCGCGGGGCAGAGATGACGAGGCCGCGCTCGTGGCCGAGTTGATCGAACTTGCCCGCACCTACGGGCGCTACGGCTACCGGAAGGTCGCTGCCCTGCTGCGGGCGGCTGGCTGGTGGGTCAACGACAAGCGGGTCGAGCGCCTCTGGCGGCAGGAGGGGCTGAAGGTGCCGGCCCGCCAGCCGAAGAAGAGCCGTCTGTGGGATGGGGATGGCTCCTGCATCCGGCTGCGACCCGAGCACCGCAATCACGTCTGGTCCTACGACTTCGTCGAGGCGCGCACCCATGACGGGCGCAAGTTCCGGATGCTCAACGTCCTCGACGAATTCAGCCGCGAGTGCCTGGCCATCCGGGTGGATCGCAAGCTCAAGGCGGCCGACGTGATCAATGTTCTGTCCGACCTATTCATCCTGCGCGGCGTGCCGGCTCACATTCGTTCAGACAACGGCCCGGAGTTCATCGCCAAGTCGGTGCAGTCCTGGGTCACTTCGGTGGGCGCAAAGACCGCCTACATTACCCCCGGCTCACCGTGGGAGAACGGGTATGTCGAGAGCTTCAATGCACAGATACGCAATGAACTTCTGAATGGCGAGATTTTCTACACGCTCAAGGAGGCGCAGATCATGATCGAGGGCTGGCGACGGCACTACAATACGGTTCGACCGCATGGCGCATTGGGCTATCGGCCGCCAGCGCCAGAGGCGTTCGTGCCAGCTATAGCCGCTAGGCCGGCTGCACCAGCCAAGCTCGCTGTGGTCCAGCGACCAACCCTGCACTAACTTTGACCTTGGACCACCTCGTGGGGGCCGATCACCCGCGGGCACTTCCCGACCGACGAGGCCGCGCTGAAGCTGCTCTACCTAGTCTTGAACCGCTCCGAGAAGGCGTGGAAGATGGGCCCGCGCGAGTGGGTCATGGCCAAGGCGCAGTTCGCCGTCATCTTCGGCGAGCGCTTCACCCGGGCCATGGCGGCCTGATGTTCAATCCGCCGCCCGCACACGGAATTCCTGACAGTCCCGGTCAGGCCTGCAAGCAAACGCACCTCCCGCCCGAAAAACCCGTGGTCGGCAGAGCGGTTCTGGCGCACAACAGGATGCCGGAAGTGCCGCTGCAAAACTTCACCGCTCACCGAACGCAGATGGGAGCAAGCGCGACTTGGTGCATCAGACAAAAGGCACCTGAGACCGGCCGACAGCCGCGTCTCGTACGATCAACCTACGGATGCAGAAACTGCAAGATTAGTCGATGGGAGTGCCGGGCATGATCACGACCGCTCAGCTCGCCTCACGGGCACTCGGCGACCATCTCGCCGGGGAGCTCCAGAGCACGTTCGGCGCCAGCCAAGCGCCCTTGGCCGAGAGGGTTGGCGCTGCCGCGCGTCTTGCCCTTGAGTGCTTGGGGAACTCTGACGCACTCTACCACGACCTAGAGCACACCCTGCTCGTTACGCAGGTCGGCCTCGACATCTTGCGTGGCAAAACTCTGCTCGAATTCGTCACGCCAGATGACTGGGCACATCTGGTGGTCGCCTGCCTTCTGCATGACATCGGATATGTGCGAGGCGTTCTGAAAGGCGATTGCCCTGTGGAGGGTTATATCATCGACGACGCTGGCCACCGCATCGTGCTGCCGCGCGGCGCCTCGGACGCGGCACTGACCGCCTACCACGTCGACCGATCCAAGTTGTTTGTCGCCGCGCGCTTTGGCCAATCGGAAATGCTGGACGCGAACCGCGTCATGCGCGCCATCGAGCAAACCCGCTTTCCGGCCCAGCCCGGCAATCTCGACGACCATCCGGAAGATGAGGCCTGCCTGGTCCGGGCGGCGGATCTGATCGGGCAGATGGGTGACCTCCTCTACCTCCGCAAAACCAATGCGCTCTTCCACGAGTTCGAGGAGGCCGGGACGAACGCCACCCTGGGCTACACCTCGCCTGCCGATCTGGTCGAACGCTACCCAGAGTTCTTTTGGCAAAGCGTATCCTCGCATTTGGAGAGTGCGCTAAAGTACTTGGAGGTGACGGTGAGCGGGCGCCAATGGATCGCAGGCCTCCAGTCCAATGTATTTCGGGCGGAACGCTCAACCACCTTCGGACGGTCCCACGGGCTTGAGAACTGGTAAGAGCGGTTGGGACCGTTAGACGGCACTTGGCCGCAACCCACGCTTCGGGTGCCATGCCCTGCTGCTTCGGCAGCCTGCGGATTAGCTTCCGGGCGGCTTGTCCATCTGGTTCTGCCGGGACCAGCACGTCCGGCATCTCGCCTCGGCATAGACAACTCGCACACGTACATCTGCCGGCCAGCAACTTGGACGAACACCTCATTCACATCGATGCGGGCGCTTGCTCCAATGACCTCTTCAGGCTCGCCGCCAAAGACTGCAGCGGTCATCCCGTCCATTCTATGCTTAATCAACGTCGGAGCGTCTGATTTCAGCTCCTCAATTAGCCTAGCAACATCGCTTGTCAGATTACTATACGGGAAGCACTCGCTGGAAGCGCTGCAGTGAGTCTCAACACGCTGCGAACGGGCCAATTTCTGCTGCAGTCGCTATCAAACAACGGCTTTGTCACGGGCCCGGTACCTTGCGCACTGAGCGTGCCTCGTCAGGGCGCCTGAAGAGCTCTGAGTCGGTTCCAGCAGCAAGGACGCGTATCCATTCGCCGGTGGCATTATCCCGGAGAAGCGGAAGTGACGCCTTCAGCTCGGACAGGCGGCGCGTCAGCGAGTGACCGTTGTGGATTGATGCCCGCGGGCATGCGGAATCGGACTATTTCGGGAACCGCGCCTGCAAAGAACTGTCGAATAGGCGGAATTGGGTGCGATGGTTGTTCAGGGTCTCACGACGCCCGTTCGGGACCAGGTCAGACGTTCCTGACAGGAACGTATCGTTCTCGCCGTGATTGCTGCGGCCGGGCTTCTCGCGCTCCGCTGGATCGCCGCGATCCTGTGCGCAGCGTGGCAGATTGTGAATGCACACTCCGGAATGGGCGCGACGCGATGAGCGCCGAACCCGTTCTTACGCGGCGTCCAAATCATTCCAGCTCAAGGCGAAGCTGAATTCCCGCCGGAAGTGGTACACGCCCGATTTCCGCGTAGCGGCTTCGGCGTTATCTAAGTCGAAACCGAGCAGTTTTTCGACTGAGATATTGAGAATTTGGGACCGCGGCGCCACTATTGTCCGTCCGAAACCCTGTGTCTGTAAACGGGTTCGGTCAGGCCTCGGATAGGAAGAGCGCGACGAACGTGACGAGATAATGCAATCAGATCCGACAATTGATGAGCTTTTATTAGTGGCACGTCGTCAATCAGGTTCACTGATTAGCCTTCAGAGGCCGCCAGTTAGACTCGATCAGCTGTAAACCTGATGCCGGTGTAGGCGATTTCCGAATCTGCACTTGAGCCATCGCGACCCCCAAGTTGCGGTGGTCGTTGGCCAAGCGATCGAGCATAGCTAGAACGACGAACGTGGCCAAGAGCAGGTAGGTAACCCAGAGCACGGCTCTGACGTGCTCGGCATGTTGCTGTAGATGCACAACTAGGATGGCGCCGGCCGTGAACATAGCTGCCATCGCAAGAGGCATGATCAGAGGGGCAGACATCGTTCTATCCCGAATCGCCAGCATAGCGAGCGCCTGAGCGATTGTGCGCTGCCGCCAGATCGGTCGCTTGATGTGACGGGTCGCCTCAACCCATCCGGTTGTCGATCCGACGCTCGGACCGGGCGTGCTGACCCCTTTGCCACCTACCGGCGAAAGCCTCGGCCACCGTGAAAGCCTCGGCCACCGTGAAAGCCTCGGCCGCCATGGAAGCTGCCGCCTCTGTAGACGCCGACGCGTCGCCCGCCGTAGACTCCGCCGCCGCGGTAGCCATAGACTCCGCCGCGGCGATATCCATAGGCTCCTGCGCGGTGCCCATAGGCGCCTCGGTAGCCGTAGACACTACGCCCACCATAGTAGCCTCCATAGCCGTTCCGACGGCAGCCGCCATACGGTCCGCGGTGAAAGCCGATGCCGCAGCCCCCGGCCGCCTCGGCCACGCTGACGCCGAACCGCCCCTTCTCCGGTGAGCCCAGGCTAAGCCAACTCCCAAGGAACAGTGCGACAAACACCAACAGCCTTATGCGTTGCATCTCGTGCACTCCACTGTGATCCAAAGCGCGCTAACAGGTGTCAACGCCGCAACAAACGACATCGTGGTCCAGTGTGGATCCTATATGCCCACGCTGCTTGATCGATCGGGTCAGCGGTAAACGCTTGTTGTCGAAATATCCGCTTGAGCTCGGCAGTTCACGACGAGCTTGAACCGGACGACAATCGCTGAACTGGCGCGGTCCAGGACATCAGTATGGGTAGGCGGCGATAGCTCGGTGCTGGTGCTTGCCTCAGCGAGGCGAGAAGGAGCCAGCGCAGCGCTGCGGCCGTTGTCGGAGCCAACGCCTGGGCGTCGGATACAGCTTTTCTCTCAACCCACTCGCGCAATACCACTATGAGCTCTTGTAGTGAGTTCCTTGCCGGCTCTGGGCTTTTGGACCGACCTCGCGCAAGCACAGACGCCGGCGTTCCGCGAATGTGCCACGCAAATGCACTTAGTGAGCTCTGCCGCTTCGGCTCTGCCCCATAGCTTATGTCGATGGCCGTGTCTCGCCGGATCAAGCAACGCACGCAGGAAGTGCGAAGATGGGATGGCGGGGCTTTCAGGCCAGCGACGAGGTAAGGGAGATGATGATGCCGTATCTGAGACTTGCAGGGCTCTCTGTCGCTGCGGCGCTTGTGCTCGGTCTGGGAAGCGGGCCGCAAGCTGCCCCGCTCAGCAACTCACATTCCGCGATTGAGACGGCCGGAGCTGCCTCTGACTTGGTGATCAAGACCGGGACCGTGGGAATGGATCGTCGGGGAGATCGCCGGACGGATCGGCACGACCGCAGGAACGACCGGCGCCGCTAATACAAGCAGCTGAACTGACCGACCTTGTCGCCGTCTGGGATCGGCGAACGTGCTCTCAGGAGCAGTTCGCGCTTGGACGCCGTCGCGTCTCGTGGTGAGGCGCGACGGAACCGACGGAGTAACGCGCTGACGCCGCCAAGTATCATCGCTGCAGCCGTCGCAATGATGAGTTCCGGCCTCACGACGGCTGAAGGTTTGCAGAAGTCGGGAGCTTGCTGAAACCGTCGATCCTGCGTGTCTCCGCACCACGGATCTGCCCAGAATGTTCGTAGCCCACCGATTAAGCCGGTCCAGTTCGTTCTCTGGGCTGAGGAGGCAAGCATGGACATCCGCAAGTGCAGCGCCGAGGCGATCGGCACTTTCTGGCTCACTTTTGCCGGCTGCGGCAGTGCCGTCATCGCCGCCGGGTTCCCGCAGGTCGGCATCGGCCTGCTTGGGGTCTCCGCCGCCTTCGGCCTGACCGTGGTCACCATGGCCTACGCCATCGGCCACATCTCGGGGTGTCACCTCAACCCAGCAGTCACCATCGGGCTTGCGGCGGGCGGGCGCTTCCCGACTCGCGACATCGCTCCGTACGTGGTTTCACAGGTCATCGGCGGCGCGGCTGCCGCGGCGCTGCTCTATGCCATCGCGAGCGGCTCGCCGGAGTTCGACCTTGCGAAGGGCTTTGCCGCCAATGGCTACGGCGAGCACTCGCCGGGCCACTACGGACTGCTTTCGTGCCTCTTGGCCGAGGTGGTGCTCACGATGATGTTCCTCTTCGTCATCATGGGGGCGACGCACGGCAAGGCGCCGGTCGGCTTCGCGCCTCTGGCCATCGGTCTCTGCCTGACCCTCGTCCACCTCGTCGGCATTCCGGTGACGAACCTGTCGGTCAACCCGGCGCGCAGCACGGGGCCGGCCCTGTTCGCCGGCGGTTGGGCGATAGCACAGCTCTGGCTGTTCTGGGTTGCCCCGCTGGTCGGCGGCGCGCTGGGCGGAATGCTCTACCGCTGGCTAAGCGAGCAACCCGCGGCTCAGATTACCGGCATAGCACCGGCCGCCCCGGCAGAGTGAGCCTTCCTATTGACGGCTCCAAAACTGCAGTTCGTCCGGCCCTCACGCTCTCCACAGCTTGGCTGCATAGCGGGCCGAGGGCCTCAACGCCGCACGCTCTAAAGAAGACATGATGAGAGGCGGACCTCTTCCGGGAATGCCCGGAGATTAAACCCTCAATGGCCCACGCTGACCTTTCTCATCGACTTCCGATCGCGCTTATAATTCGAAATGGAGGCCGATTAGCCGAGCGATTATTGATTGATGCTGACCCGGAAGCACACTTCGACCTCGGGTCCGCCAGGGGAAAACTGACTACAGTGTGCCAAGTAGTCGCCGGTGCGGCTCTGTTTGAGAGCCTCACGAACAGGTGACTGTTGGCCGAGTGCTGCGGCTGGAAACATCCCAATAGCCAGCATAAGATAGGTACCTAGCATTCTCTTATCTATCCCACCGCTTGTAAAACCAAACCGTAAGAAGATGAGGAAGCACAGGGCGCAGAAAATTACCTCGGCAGCAAGTGGGGCGAAAACGTTCCACGCACACTTTCGATGGGATCCGCTTCCGTTCTAAATAATGCGAGGCGTGAATTTTGGGACGATTCGAGATCATTTATATAAACGTATATAAAATGACGACTATAATGCCCTGTTATTTCGAATTAGATCTAATCCCCCGGCTCGAGCCATTGTGCCAGTGCATTGGCTGGCCGGGCCTTCGCCCGAGCCGGGCCTATTTTGCGTCTATATTCTTGTTTGGCCCCATGCTCGTGAAGCTGCGGTTGCCCGATCGCCGAAGAGCAGTTGTTACAGTCTTGCACACGATGGCGACGGTCCTCACGGACCAGCCCTCCACGGGACGAAACGCCTTCCTCCTCAGGTGCATGCAACTAGGGGGCGACACTGAACTAGGGAGCAGTTTTACCGATCTTGAAGTGGTGATTATAGCGCGTGCGAAGGCCGCTTCGGGCGTGCCCAGAAGCGCAAGAACGAGAGCGTAGCGGAGCAGGGCAAAGACCCTGAGTTGTGGGACGATCAGAGTGTGGCGCATCGCCCTCTCCCGGTCCCCGAAACAGCGACCACATGAGCGAGTCTGCTGTCCCGCCCGATCATTCGCCGGATGCGATGGACCGGCCCAGCTCTTCCTACAACGCCATCCTTTCGGTGCCCGCTGCCAAGTCTCGTCAAACCCAGGCTTTCAGCGTGAGATCACACGGACAACTCTGCGCGAGTCAAGATCGATGACGACCGCCTGGTCATCAGGAGATATGTAGTAACCGTAATATCCAGTCGGGTTCAGCCCCGCGAGCGAAACATTTTGAAATGAACCCAACCCCAGCCAGCCGGGGATCACGCTGCCGCGCCCGACCCGCACACCGCTCGCTTCGGTGTAGTGAGGTCCCGCATCAAACAGCGTTTGGATCGTCCCGCTCTCGTCACCCTGCATGAGAACGCCGTGATCGGCGAGATGCGGATTGACACGCAGCACCAGCGGTTCAGCAAGAGCCAGCGAGCCAGTCAGGAGACCCGCCGCCGCAACTCCAGCTCCGGTGAGCAGGCCTGTTGCGCGAGTTCGCATGGTAGACATGGTTTTCTCCCCGGATAAGCGGTAGGCGAACGCCACGATAGACGTTCTGGTGCAGTAAAATCATTAGGTCCCCGGTGCTTGATCCTTTGGGACGCGCCGAGAACTTTCAAATAAAAATATTTGGGCAAACTCAACTTTCATCCGCCTGGCGCGGAGCCTCTAGAGGGTAATCGCAGAGGTTCCAGTCTTCAGGGCGACCAGAGGCTCTGTTTCCGACAACGCGCATCACCTCGAAAGCTCGCATTGCATGTGCGATGAGTATCGGCGGGTATTCGACCACGCTTTCGCCCCAGTTCGGGCGAAGAATGGCAATGATCATGGGTGATTCGCCTATCTTCGAAGTCCGGATTACGACCTGCGAGACGGGCAGCATCCTGCGCGCGCCGACTGAACGCGAGATGGCGACGAAGGCGGAAACTCTTGTCCGCAGGGTTCATGCACGCGGCGAGCTGATCGGCTTCAGCATCAAAGGACCAAGCGCGGCCGGTATAGGCCGGATCAAGGCGTACCTTGAGGGTGTCTTGGTCGAGGTCGCACAAGCGAGCACCTGACTCAATTCGTCTGCGGTCAAGAAGCCTCACATCGCGGGCCCTGTGCAGCTCGTCGGATCAAGCAGGCTGTCCGGTTCAGCGTTTGGTATGACCGAAATTGAAGGAATGGTGCTGCGCGGGCCTTGCATCGTCTGTTGGAGTGTACACCAGCACGCCGGCCACGGACCGGCGATCGCTTCGACTTGGCAGGATGCGCTCGTCAGACAAGATGGGAGCGAACGATGGTCCTGGTGCTTCGATCCATCTAAATCGCAAGGGCGAGCCGCGTGCGGGAGGCAGCAAAGCGGGAGGCACGCGCTAAGCCGCTAGCGAGCATCGTCACGGACGGCGGTCGTTACCGGACCATCGGCAGTCTTCAGCCTCTGGCTGTGGGTATGATTGCCGCGTTGGGAGCTATGCAGGATTTTAGGTGACGGCGGCGGTCAGGCGGCGCGGTGATCTGGGCTCGCGGTGACCTCGGTCCCGTCGCGGAAGATGACGCCGGCCACGACCTTCGGCAACTGGTTTTCGCCCTTCAGCCGGCGCCAGGTCTTCGAGGCCGCCATCACCAGCTTGAACACCATCAGCTTGGCGGTCGTGGCCGAGAGCGCCCCTTTGGTCCGCACGGTCCGATGCCGCACCGTGGCGAACACGCTCTCGATCGGGTTCGAGCTGCGCAGGTGGTCCCAGTGCTCGGCCGGGAAGTCGTAGAACGCCAGCAGCGCCTCGCGGTCCTTGGTCAGGCAGTCGGCAGCGCGCGCGTACTTGGCCCCGTACTTCTCGACGAAGACGGTCAGCGCCGCCTCGGCCGCCGCACTTGTCGGCGCACCGTGGATCTCGCGCAGGTCCGCCTTCATCGCCGGCTGGACGGATTTCGGCACCTTGTCGAGGACGTTGGCAGTTTTGTGCACCCAGCAGCGTTGGTGAGCTGTGCCGGGGAAGACCTCATCCAAGGCTCGCCAGAAGCCGAGAGCGCCATCGCCGACCGCGATCTCGGGCGCGATCGACAGCCCGCGCCGCTTCACGTCGACGAGCAGCTCGCGCCAGCTCTGGGCGCTCTCGCGCACGCCCACCTGGAAGCCGACGAGCTCCTTGCGACCCTCGGGCGTCGCCCCGATCAGCACGAGCATGCACTCGGCCTGCTCCTCCATCCGGGCCTGCAGGTAGACACCATCAGCCCAGACGTAGACGTAGCGACGGGCCGAGAGGTCACGGCCCTGCCAGCGGGCGTACTCGTCCGCCCAGGTCGTGGTCAGCCGGGCGATGACGGCCGGCGACAGGTTTGGGGCGTCACGCCCCAGAAGGGCGGCCAGCGCGTCCTGGAAGTCGCCGGTCGACACGCCGCGCAGGTACAGCACCGGCAGCAGCGCATCCAGGCTGCGGGTGCGCCGCGCCCACTTCGGCAGGAGCGCCGAGGTGAACCGGATCCGGTCCTCGGACCCGCTCGCACCGCGATCCCGCACACGGACCCGCGCCACCGGCACCGGGCCGATGCCGGTCTGGATCGCCCGCTCCGGGCCATGGCCGTGCCGCACGAGGCGTGCGCGTCCGTCCGGCAGCCGAAGATCCTGCATTGCACTCAGAAAGGCCTCGGCTTCCAGCTCCACGGCCTGGGCGAGCAGGCGGCGGGCACCGGCGCGCAGCACGTCCGTCAGGGGATCGTCGATGTCCTCAGGCTGACGAAACCGGACGATGTTGGTAGGTGTCTGCATAGGCGTATCGCTCTCGCTGAGAGGTTCTGGCAGGCTCGACACCCGCCTCGATACGCCGCCTTCACACCTCCGTCGTCACCCAACTTCCGGCATAGCTCCCGCGTTGGTGACGTCGGCGCTGCTCTGGCTGGCCCTCTGAGGCCTGAACGAGCGGCGGAGATAAGGCGGTAGGATGCCAGAGCCGCAGATGCTCCGACCGATCTCTGCGCCGCCCCCTTCACGCCAGGACCGCTGTCGTGGCGAGCCACATTCAGCGAGATTGCGTTCCGTCAAATGATTAGCTCTTCCACGCCAAACGTCAATCGCTCCCGTACCCAGCAGCGCCCGAGCCGACGCATCAGTGCTGTGCCTCCACCTCACTTCCGTTGATGCCGGTAGGGCTACAGGCGGCCGGTGGCTCCCCCGTCGAAGACGATCTTGATCGCCTGAGCCACGCTGGCGCCCACCTCTGGGGGCGGATCGACTTCGGCCGCCGAGTGGCCTCGGGCAGCACGGTATCGTGGTCCAGAAGATTCATACGCTCCCGTTCGTGCAGCAGGAGCGCGTTCATTACCAGGGCCGCCAGTGACTGATCGGCCAATGCCCCGGGTTCCTTCATGTTCTCCGCAGAATTCTCCGCCTGCTTCCGGATCAGCTCGGTCAACTGCGCGGGAGTGAAGGCGTCCTCGGAGGTGTCGCTAATGCCGGACCCGCCTGGCTACAGAGCTGGAATCTTAAATTTGGCGATCTGCACCTGCAGCTGATCCTCGGGTGACTAGACGCACAATCGCACAAGCTACTATCGCAACACGGTGCCGCAGAGTTCCCGCGGATAACTGATCTGGCAGCCAGCGGTGGCGAAGAAATCGCCCTACAACTCACATTGGTCCAGTTTAGGAGCTGGTGGGTTAGGCTACGGATCTTCATCGTGCGAATCAGCGTCCGTCTACCGGTTCTCCAGTCTCCAGACGCTCGGAGCCACACCCGACCAGCGCCGGAACGCATGCGTGAAGGCTGCGAGTTCGGAGAAGTGCAGGACCTCTGAGATCTGCGTCACGCTCAACCCGGTGTCGACCAGCAGCCGCTGTGCCACCTGGAACTGCGTCTCACTGGTGAGCTGCTTGAAGCTCGTGCCCTCCGCCCGCAACCGGCGGGCCATGGTGCGACGGTTCGTCATTTGCCTGTGCGCGACCCGGTCGGCTGTGCAGCGCTGCCGGGTGACAGCGATCTGAAGGTAGCGGCGCAGCTCATCCGTCAACGTGTAGGGCTGATCGGCCCCGATTTGGCGGATCCGCTCCTCGAGGTCTCGGCAGGCGACCGGGTCCGCGCCCGCGATCGGCTGCTCCAGGAGTTCGGCCGGGAACACCAGGGCGGCCACCTCCTCGTCAAACCGGAGCGGCGCGCGAAAGAAGGTGCTGTAGGGCCTTCTGTCCCGCGGCGCAGTGCGCGGCAGCAACACCTCAAGCGGAGTCCAGCCGAACCCGCACAGCCCCCGCAGCACGTTGGTCATCGTGGCGAGCGCGCGCTCGGAATGGGGGGCCGCTACCTCGGGCCTCGGATCGTAGGGTGAGTGGCTGAGGACCGACACGCCCTGGCAAGTGCCGAGCCCGATCACCGCGCCCCAGTTCCGCTTGCCCACTTGCTCTTCGAGCGCTCGCAGGGCGTCCCCGACCGTATTGGAGTTGCGCATCAGCAGTCCGACCGGCCCGAGCGAGGTCAGGGTGTTCCGCTGACCGACGAGGAGGCCGAGGTGGCGACAGCCGGTGCGTTCGGCTCCGAGGGCAATCAGGCGGCCGAACGCGGCGTAGGAGACAAGGGCGTTACCGCCGTCGAAGAGAGCCGGATTGAGACCGATCTCGGCCACGAGGGCGTCGGGATTGGCGCCGAATTCGACGAGGACAGCGTAGAGCGCTCGTGCGACCTCGGGATGGATGAAACCGACAGGCTGCGTTTCAGGCGGAACGGGAATTCGGGCTTCGAGAGACGGATCTGAGCGGCCGTTCGTGTGTGGCGCGATAGGGTATTCCATGGCGTGGACCCCCTTGATTCCGGATCCGCCTGATCCCGATAGCCTAGGTTATTCCTGCGACAATGGTTGATCCGTCCGCTTCGATCAAGTTTTATATTTAGAAACGCATTGACAGAAATCTGTTGTCGTTACTTTTTCAAAATCGAATTGCGCGATATGCTTCGTTTAATATTGTATTCGAGGAACGCCGCCCATCCAGATGACCCAAACCTCCCGGGGAGTCGCTTAAATGTGAGCTTCTCTTTCGGCACATTCGATGATGGAGGGCGGCGCCTTTTTATTGTTCAGCGGCTCGACTCAGTAGTGCCGGTCCATTCTCCGGTGGTGCCGATAGTCCCGTCGGTCCATTCTCCGGTCGTGGCGCGCCATCCGACGGTCGTGCCGACGCATCATTCCCATGGTCTGCACCTTGATGATTGGCCCGTCCGCGATCCCGAACGCGCCAATCGCTGACTGAGAACCGATCAGCGGGGCCGCGCTTGCTCCGCCACTCAGTCCGAGCGCAAGAGCTGCAGCGATGGACAGCCCCGCGAGTCCCAGCTTCGGCATCGTCATCTCCTGACTTTGTCACAGGCCCGAGAACAGGCTCTGCCGTTACCTTCTAGCTGTAATGACGAGCGGTGCTTGATCGGACGAGACACGGGTATCGGCCGCGCAGTGGCAGATCGCCATTGGTAGCGGACGTGCAGGTGGCCCGCACGAAGCGCGTCATTTGCAACCTGACATCGCCGAGAGCCACTTGCGTGTGAGGGCGCGTGCGGTGAAACGATCGACCAGGGGTTCCATCGATGCGACCGGCTTCTTGCAGGACCGGTCGGAAATTTGGCAAGCTTTAATCGCTCCGGCCATCAACGTTCACACGACGGCCGACCTGGGGTCGGCAGCGAACATCTTGCAGGACCGATTGCGGGTGTCGACCAATATTTCGACGTAGAGCCCGCACGCTGATGTTTGACGGAGGGTCAAGCGGACAGACTGCGGGCAGCCCCGTATCGCTTCACCTGGAATTGGTGCTGCGGATGGCGAGATTGATGCGCCTGCCCTCGCGGTGCCAGAGCCAGGCCGTCCCTGCTAGCCGGTGGCCAGCGATCAGGACGGATACCATGAGACCCGGAATCTCCTCCTGCTAACAACCATCGCCACTGGGGGTTAGCGATACACGTACAGCCCGTGCCCTACCAGCACGGCGCGGAATAACTCTCACCAGCCTCTTGCCTTTAGGGGACACGGAACAGTGCCCTGTAGACCGTCGGCAAGCGTCCTGCACCTACCGGCTGCCGCTCACACACTGGTCAGGAAGGGCATGCCCTGACGGTCAATCGGAACGGAGGCCATCGATAAGGACAGGTCGTGTCCCTGGAGGTGGTGTAGCTCGCCGGTAGCGGGAGAGCCCGCCTGCGCGCCCTTCACAGCGCTGTAGCAGGCGGGATCTCTCGCGGGGTGGNCGCGAATCATCATGGAACGGAGGCCATCGATAAGGACAGGTCGTGTCCCTGGAGGTGGTGTAGCTCGCCGGTAGCGGGAGAGCCCGCCTGCGCGCCCTTCACAGCGCTGTAGCAGGCGGGATCTCTCGCGGGGTGGTCATCGGCGGTTGCCGGGTAGGGTCGGGTTGCGAGCACCAACCTCGAACCCGAGAGACCCCCGATGACCGACGAGATGATGGCCCTGCGCGGGCTGATGGAGAAGAGCGCCGACGCCGATCTGCTGCGCGAGATGATCGGCTTTGCGGCCGAGCGGCTAATGGAGCTGGAGGTCGGTGGCCTGACCGGCGCGGCCCACGGCGAGAAGAGCGCCGAGCGGCTGGTCCAGCGCAACGGCTACCGTGACCGGGATTGGCAGACGCGGGCCGGCACGGTCGAGCTGCGCATTCCGAAGCTGCGCAAGGGCAGCTACTTTCCGGGCTTCCTGGAGCCGCGACGCATGGCCGAGAAGGCGCTCACGGCTGTGATCCAGGAGGCCTACATCCAGGGCATCTCGACCCGCTCGGTTGATGACCTCGTCCAAGCGATGGGCGGCACAGGCGTGTCGAAGAGCCAGGTCAGCCGGCTCTGCCAGGAAATCGACGAGCGCGTGGGCGCGTTCCTCGCCCGGCCCATCGAGGGCGAGTGGCCCTACCTCTGGATCGATGCGACCTACGTGAAGGTGCGCCAGGACGGCCGTATCGTCTCTGTCGCCGTAATCGTGGCGGTGGGCGTCAACGGTGACGGCCGTCGCGAGGTGCTCGGCATGGATGTCGGCCCGTCCGAGGCCGAGACGTTCTGGACGGACTTTCTCCGCAAGCTGGCGCGCCGCGGCCTGCGCGGGGTCAAGCTGGTCATCTCGGACGCCCACGAGGGCATCAAGGCGTCAGTGGCCAAGGTGATGAACGCGACCTGGCAGCGTTGCCGCGTCCACTTCATGCGCAACGTGCTCGCCCATGCCGGACGCAGCGGGCGGCGTGTCGTCTCCGCCTTCATCGCCACGGCATTTGCCCAGGACGATGCCGAGGCGGCCCGTCAGCAGTGGCGGCGCGTGGCTGATCAGCTCCGGCCGAAGGTTCCCAAGCTCGCCGCCCTGATGGACGAGGCTGAGCCGGACGTGCTGGCCTACATGGGCTTCCCCACCCAGCATCGGGTCAAGCTGCACTCCACGAACCCGCTTGAACGCCTCAANAAGCTCGCCGCCCTGATGGACGAGGCTGAGCCGGACGTGCTGGCCTACATGGGCTTCCCCACCCAGCATCGGGTCAAGCTGCACTCCACGAACCCGCTTGAACGCCTCAACGGCGAGATCAAGCGCCGGACCGAGGTGGTCGGCATCTTCCCCAACGAGGCGGCCATCACACGCCTCGTCGGCGCGATCCTGCTGGAACAGAACGACGAGTGGGCCGTCCAGCGCTCCCGCTACATCACCCTGGAAAGCATCGCCCCGATCGGCGATGATCCCCTCGTCAGCCTGCCGACCCTGGCAGCCTGATCAATCCGGCCCCGGCCGGTGATCGTGGTGGCCACGCCGAAGCTACACCACGCCAGGGGACACAGCCGTGCTCGGTGTGCCGAACGAGCGGTTCTTCCCGACTGAGACCACCGGGCAGGCCGCGCTTCAGCGGGAGTTCATCGAGGCTGTCCAACGCCAGATCGTGTCGAGCGGCATCCGGCCGGCCACGCCTTTGCCCGACTTGGACCTGCTCGGCATCTCAGGAGGTGGTGAAAACGGAGCCTTCGGCGCCGGGCTTCTCAACGGTTGGACCGAGCATGGCGACCGCCCGAACTTCTTCCTGGTCACCGGCATCAGCACCGGCGCGTTGAGTGCCCCCTTCGCGTTTCTCGGCGGCGCCTATGACGCGCAACTGAAGAGCGTATTCACCGACATCACCTTGGCGGATGTTCTGCTGGAGCGCAGCTACACCGCTGCGATCTTGGACGATGCCATGGCGGACAACAGCCCTCTGTTCCGCACCATTTCCCGCTTCCTCGATGAAGCGATGCTGGCCGAGATCGCCCGGGCCTACGCCAATGGCAGGCTGCTGCTGGTGGGCACCTCTAATCTCGATGCGCAGACACCAGTCATTTGGAACATCGGCGCTATCGCGCAGAGCGGCCATGCTCGCGCCTTGGAGACGGTGCGGCGGATTCTACTGGCCTCCGCTGCCATCCCAGGTGCCTTCGCGCCGGTTTTTTTCGATGTGACGCTGAACGGGAAGCCCTTTCAGGAGCTGCATGTTGACGGCGGGGCGTTCGCCCAACTCTTCCTATATCCCGCCAGCGTCTCGCGATTTCGTCGGGAGCGGCTGGCGCGCGGGCAGCCAACGGCGCGGACTCGGGCTTGGGTGATCCGCAATGGTCGGCTGGATCCCGAATGGGCCTCGACGGAGCGTCGGACCCTCGGCATTGTAGGTCGCGCGATCACTGCCATGATCGCGGCGAGCGGCTACAACGACGTGTTGCGGATCCATGCCGCAGCCGAGCGCGACGGGGTAGACTACAACTTGGCCTTCATCGGACCGGACTTCACGATGGAGCGGAACAAGCCATTTGACCCATCCTACATGCGCCCCCTCTATGAATATGGCCGGCAGCGCGCGCTGCGTGGCGACGCTTGGGTCACGCAACCTCCGATCTGAGTCGATCAAGGTCGCGGCGACCCGCGCAACATGGCCTCTCGGTCAAGCTGTGATCGCGATGCCCTAACTCCTGGTGACAGATTCAGTCGTTGAAGCGTTCGACCATGCCGTTCGTGCGCAGCGGGTATAGCTTCATGGAAGAAATTGCGCGGCCCGTCGATCGACACGCAGCACGGGATGACCTTGCCGTCGAGCACCATCCCAAAGCGCACATGCGCGAGGGTCTCCCTGTCGATGTCCTGCGGACCCGCCTCGTAGCTCTCCAGCGGCATGCGGCGCCACTGACCTTCACGCCCCTGCATCCCGCTGCGCTCTCCGCCTTTCAATCGGCCCCGCGCTAACATCCAGTAAGCCCTCCGTGAGCGTCGACGATCACGTCGACCGTATCGTCGCTGCCGCCGACGCCGCTCTCGCGACGGGAGGCGCTCCCATGGTCAGGCCGAGCACCGCTGACCTGTTGAACCTCGACCGCGCTTTGGTACCCGAGGAGCGCAAGCGACTGTGCGCCGGCACGACGCTGAAGGGTGACGAGGCTTTGCCGGGCAGCGGTTCTGAGGGCGAGACCTACGGATGGTCCAAGCAACTGGTTCCCAAGCGCTTGGCCCGGACCGACCCGAAATGCGGGCTGACGGAGCGGGGCTGGACTGAGGGCGCCGGCAGCAACGCGTCGGCCGGTTGTGCCACCCTGCAGGCGGAGAGAGGCGCCGACGTCCTCGCTCTTAGAACGACGCGCGGAGAATGGCCGGTCGGGGAAGGGTGCTTAGACCTCGGGCGCCGATCTGAGCCAGCCCTGCAACACCGGCCAGCAGCGCGACGATCATGAACAGGGCTCCCAAGAACTCGGTGAGCTCGTCAGAATGTCGCGCGGCCTTGCTGATCCCGTAGCCGCCGAGCGTGAACACGGCGGCGGCGATCAGTGGAACGGTCAGGCCGGTGATCCACCCCCGCGAGAGTGGTCCGCCCTTTGGTATGGCTTTCGAGCCTGGAGGACGGATCGATGTCGAGGAAGCGACCCAAGCCTGAGGA